>JAJZNE010000057.1 GCA_021847995.1 Pseudomonadota bacterium
CGCGCACCAGCGGGCGCACCGTCGGGCCATTCGGGACGCTGAGCGTGATGAGCTGGCGCGCGGTGGTGGTGCTGGTGGCGGTGCCCTGATAGTCGGTCGCGACCGCGTTCCAGTAGGTGAACGCGCCGCCGGCGGTCAGCACCTGCTGGAAGCCGTCGATCGTGGCGGAGCCCCCGGAAGTCAGGATGCTGCCGACGCGGCGGTGCGCCGTGGTGCCGCTGGGCGCGTTCGCCGCCGTCTCCGACGTGTCGAAGTAGAAGTCGGCCGCGCCGGCATTGATGATGGCGAACACGTGATACCACGTCCCCGCCGCCGCCGTCAGCCCGGTGCCCATCTTGTTCACCGGCGCCGCGGCAGTCCCCGCGCCCGCGGCCCACGCGCCGCCGATGCTGGCGTAGAACGTCGCCGTGGTGGTGATCCACACCGCGCCCGCTTCGTCCGCGCACTGGCCGGCGCCGATGTCCAGCACCGTCGCGGGCGTCGTCGCATCGTTCGTCAGTTGAAACCCGCTGATCGCGCGCCGCACGACCGTCCCGCTCCCCCCGCTCGCCGACAGCGTGCCGCCCGAGAGGGTCAAGCCGGCGCCGAGCAGGCTGACGGCACCGGCCGTCCATTCCTGCGTCCCCCCGGCCGCGTTCAGCGTGCCACCGGTGACGGAGAGGTTCGTCCCGAGCGTCAGTGTCTCCGCGACCCCGGCGGTGCCGCTCGCGGCGAGCAGGGTGCCGGCCGCGGCGGTCGGGACGCCGGTGGTCCAGGCGAGTGCGGTGCCGGGGCCGTTCGCCATCAGCGACTGGCCGGACGCGCCCGGCGTCAGCGCGGCCCAGCCGGATGCGGTGCGCACCAGGATGTCGCCAACTTCGGCCCCGAACTCGGCATCGAGGACGGCGGTCGCCGTGATCGTCTCCGCGACCCCCGACGTGCCGCTCGCCGCCAGCAGCGTGCCGGCGGCGGCGTTCGGGATCGGCGTCAGCCACGCGAGCGGCGTGCCGGCGCCGTTGGCGGCGAGATACTGGCCGAGGCTGCCCGGCGCGAGCGCCGTCCACACCCCGCCGGCGCGCACCAGCACATCGCCGTTCTCCGCCCCGAAGGCGGCATCGAAGGCAGCCGAGTTCACCAGCGGCGCGCCGTTGAACTCCAGCGTGCCGGCGTTCACGGTCAGCCGCGACTGGCCCTGCTGCTGGCGTCCCCAGGCCAGCGCGTGGCCGGTGCCGAGCACCAGCGCGTTGTTGTCTTCGAACGTCGCGTAGTCGCAGCGCAGCCCGTGCAGGAAGCTGCCGCGCACCTCGCCGGGCGCGTGCGGCCACGCCGTCAGATCGGTCGCGTTCGACGCGCCCCCCATGAACCAGCCGCGACCGCCCGCCGCGATGCTGTCCTCGGCCGCCATGAACACCGTCTGCGACCCGGCGGAATAGCCGCCCGGCTGCCAGGTGCCGGGCGCGATGCCCAGCGTCTCCAGCGGCGTGCCGTGGGCATCGGCGAGCGTCAGCGTGCCCCCGCCCGTGTTCCTGATCTGCACGCCCTGCTGGCCGCCGGCATTGGTCGAGCGCACGGCGACGATCGCCGTGCCGCTGCCCGGCGCGGTGAAGCTGGAAGCGAGATAGCCGGCGGTGGAGAGCGCGGCCGAGATCGAGGCGGCGACATCGGCCGGCCAGCCGGTGCCCGCACCGCCGTTCAGCGTGACGGTGAGCGGCCCGTAGGAGGTGCCGGCGGCGGTGGTGAAGCTGATCGCGATCTGATCCGTCGTCAGGCACACCGGCGAAGTCTGGTCGCCCGATGCGGTCGCGAACGCCTTGGGCGGCGTCGGCGGCAGATAGGTGCCGGCATTGAGCCGCAGCGTCGCCAGCGTCGTCTGCCCGGCGACGTTGGCGAGCACCAGGCCGCCCGTCTGCTGCGGCATGTAGCAGGTGATGACGATCTGCCCGACGGCGTTCACGTCGCCCAGAATGCCCTGCGGCGCGGAGGCGTTGATCGCCGCGGCCACGTCCGCCATCGCGCCGGCGCCCCCGACGGTGACGGTCGCGCCGTTGACGACGAACTGCGCCCCCACCGCAACGGTGCCGGAGCCGCCCATCACCATCGCATACTGCCCGCGCGGCGTGGTGAAGCTGCCCGCGGTGATGCCGAGAGAGGCGAGCGCGGTCCCCGAGATCGTCAGCGTGCCGGCGTCGTTGGCGGTGGTGTCGTAGATCACCAGCCGCGTGACCACGCCGCCCCACGTGTTCGCCGCGGCGCCGACATTGGCGATCGCCGCGGCATTGATCGCCGCCGCGATGCTGGCGACGCTCTCCCCCGCCGTGACGTTGACGGTGGTGCCGTTGATGACGATCGTGCCGGCGGCAGCGGCAGGGTTGCCGGCGGAGAACACCGCCGGGTAGCACCACCACCGGAAGTTCAGGCCGCCGACGCTGCCGTCGTAGGACCCGACGCTGCCCCACGCGAACAGGATGTTGCCGCCGTAATTGCCATTGGCGACGTTGCCCCACGGGTCGATCGCCTTGCCCTGCACCGGATTGCCGATGCCGGAATGCCAGGTCCAGCCGGCCTCGAAGCTGTTGTTGACGACATCCGTCTCCGACACCTCGGCCGAGGCGGCGAGGCCGGCGGTCGCCATGCTGTTCTCGTCCAGCGTGGCGCCCTGCACCACCTCCCAGAGCGCCCAGCCGGAGGAGTTGTCGTAGAGGTTCGGCCAGGAATGGATGCGCTGCTGCGCGAGGTCGATGCCGTTGTGGACCTTGCCATACAGGTTCGTGTTGGTATAGCGATGGTCCCAGCCGATCCGCAGCGCGCGCGAATTCTGCGGCGTGTTGCTGATGTAGTCGGCGACGAAGCCGGGATCGGCGGTGCTCTCGAAGGCCGGCTGGAAGCTGGAGGGGAAGAACCCGCCGGAGATCCCGCGGTAGCGGAATGCGCCGGCATGCGCCTCCACGCAATCGACGCCGAGGCCGCCCGCGCCGGTGATCGACGCGCCATCGTCGAACAGGACGCGGATCGAGGTGTTGGGCGGCTGGTTGAGGAAGCTCGCGAGCAGATAGGTGCCGCGCGGCACCCACAGCAGGCCCCACTCGCCCGCCTTGACGGTCGCCATCGCGGCGGTGAAGGCCGCGCTGCTGTCGGCAACCCCGGTGGGATCGGCGCCGAAGTCGAGCACGTTGATGCGGTCCGCCGCGCGTGCGGCCAGCGTCCGCGCCGTGCCGGCGCCGGAGGCGGTGACATCGGCCGCGGACACGTCCGCCCCGGCGATCGCCGCCGTGATGTCGGCCGTCCCGAGCGCGCTGCCCGCCAGCACCCGCCCGGTCGCGTCGATCGTCACCTTCTCGTAGGTGCCGGGTGTCGCCACCGGAACCAGCGTCACATCGATGGTGCCGCTGCCGGCCCCGCTGACATCGCCGGTGAAGGTAAGCGTGCCCCCGCCGCCGCTGCCGCCGGCATTCGCCAGCACGAAGGCCGTGGTGGCAATGCGGGTGGAATCGTCCCCCGCCGGCGGCGTCGGCGCGGTCGGCGTGCCGGTGAGCGCCGGGTTTGCCAACGGCGCCAGCACCGTCAGGTCCGCATCCAACGTCACACCGCTGAACAGCAGCCCGGCGCCGAGTGGCTGCGCGGCGAGCACCTGGCCGACAGTTGCGGCAACGCTGGTGCCATTCTGGCCGAGCATCACTTCGTCGGTCAAATTGACGGCGACGGCCGCAGGCAATTGCTGCACCGTGGGCATGGGATTCTCCGAAGCTTGGGGGGCCGGCGGGCGGCCCTGCTGCACCTGACGGCCGGCGCGATCGGGCCGGCAACGGCGGCTGAACGGCGCGGCTAGGATCCGACCAGGATCGGATTGCCGTTCTGGTCAGTGACGATGGCGCCTGCATCGGTGGTCAGCACGCTGACAGGCGGCGCAACGGCGGCCATTTGCAGCACCGGCAACAGCACCGTCCGCCCGATGATGCGGCCGTTCAGCGTACTGAGCGTGATCTGGATGGCATAGACCGTGCCCGCCTGTCCGGACGACAGCCACATCACGACCACCGTCGCATCGGCAACGACATTGCCGAGCTGCACGTCTGCACTCGATGCCTGCGGTACCACGGTGACATTCACGGTGGCGATGCGGTCCGTCACGTCGCCCGCCAGCGCCGCCGTCGCGTCGAGGGCAAAGTCCAGGACATCGCCGGGATCCTTGGCAGGCCAGACGAGCGGGGGCAGGTCGCTCGGCAGACTGCCGCGCGGCAGCGGCAACGGCGGATCGAGCGACACCACGCGCGCCGAGGACGGTCGCGCCACCTGCGAAACGGCGGTTGTCGTCATCGCTCAATACTCCACCACCACCAGCCCGCCGCCGCCCGCCCCGCCGGCCTGGCCCGTGCCGCCGCCGCCGCCGCCGCCGCCGACGCCATTCAGGGGCGCATTCTGCCCGACCGCGTTGGTCCCGCCCTTGCCCGCCCCCGGTCCCCCGCCGTCACCGCCGCGGCCGGCCGAGGGGAAGGCGTCCCCACCCCACGAACCGGCCAGATTCACCGCGCCCCCGACCCCGCTCCCGCCGGCCCCCCCGGTCGGCACGGCGCTGCCCGACCCGCCGCCGCCGCCCTGTCCGCCAGTTGCCGAAACATAGCTGCCGAAGCTGCTGGCCTGCCCGTTGCCGCCATTGCCCGGGCCGCTCGACGGCTGGCCGCCCGTACCTACGGTCACCGCGATGGTGCTGCCGGGTAGCAGACCGCTCAGCCATGCGGTTGCCTGCCCGCCCGCGCCGCCGCCCGCGCCGCTCTGCGTCGCATGCGTCCCGCCGGCCCCCCCGCCGGCGATCACCGTCACCTTTGCCCGCGTCACCCCCACCGGGACCACGAAACTGCCGCTGGTGGTGAACGTGCTTGCCTGCGCAAACCCAGGTCGCAGTTCCGGTATCTTGAAGCCGATGACGGGCGCCGCGTAGGCGGGGAAGATCAGCGACGCATCGATCGCCGTCGCCCCATAATCCACCTGGATGGCCGCCAGCGGCACCCAGCCGGGATCGACCGGCGGCAGGGTCTGTGTTCCGGTCGGTGCGGCCGCGCCGGCCTTGAGCTGCAGCAGCACGCCCTGCTGGCGCAGCGTGTTCTGCGCCGATCCGGCATTGCCCGGCCCGAGATAGGGCTGCGTCGGATTGGCCGCGTTGTAGTAGGGCAGCGTGACCGGGTTCGTGTCCGTCTCGTCGAATGCCGCCTCAAGCAGAAAGGCCACGCTGGTTCCGGGCGTCGTCGGTGCCGTCACCGACATCGTCACCGGCTCGATCTGCACGGCCATCTTGACGATCTGATCGACCGTATCCGCCGCGATGGAGCCATAGCCGGTGGAATCGACCGGCCCATACTGCGTGAGGCTGCCTGGCGCCACGATAATGTTCATCGAAGGCGGCGTGGTCGGCGTCGCCTGCAGGCCATCGACCGCACTCGCCGTCCCCAGCGTCGCTGCGATCAGCGCATGCAGGGCGAGCATGGTGTTGCGGTTGGTGTTGAGCAGATCGGTATCCTGCGGGATGCTGCCCGGATAGACGATGATGCGGTCCATTGGCTCCTCGGGTCAGTCGGAGATTCGGGTCCAGGCGATGGTCGCGACCGGCAATGTCACCGCGATCGCGCTGTCGATTTCGGCATCTGAAACCTGCGCCTCGATCATCGCGGCGGAGGCATATTCGATCGCACCGACGCCCCAGCCGCCGGCGCCGCTGCCCCAGCCGGCAACCAGCGGCACACCGGCATCGAGCGGACGGAACGCGGTCACGAAGCTCTGGTAGGGCAGCGCCAGGCTGCCCCAGCCGCCGGCAACGCCATAGCCGAGCGCGATGCCATAGGCGCCGGTATCCGCCGGCCGCGCCGGCTCGAACACGACCGGCGTCCGGCCGGTCAGATCCCGGAGCACGCCGACCAGCGCCGGGCGCGTCGCCCGCGGGGGCAGCAGCGCGCGCTGGATGCGGGCGCGGAAGCTCGCATCGCTCTCGCCGAAACGGCGCGGCAACGCCTGACCGAAGCAATCCTGTGACACGAGATCGAGGAACGTGTCCGTCGCGGTCGCGATCCGCGTCTGCTGCCTGGCATATTGCAGCATCGCGTACAGCCACGCCCAGCCATCGGCGAGGCCGGCGAGCAGCGCCGGGAGAACCGCAGTCGTGTCGGGAAACCAGCGCAGCGGCAGCAGGCTTGCAAGCCGCGCGATCATGTCCGCAGCGTCTCCGGTCATGTCAGTTCACCGTCACCGTTCCGGCCTTCACCACGCCACCCTGGCCCGCGACCAGATCGGCGCTGCCGCCGTTCAGTGTCACCGCGGTGACATTGAGCACGCTCGGCGACGCGCCGTAGGCAATCTGTGCCAGCCGTGACCATGGCAGCGCAGCGCCAACCGGCAGCGCATCGATGAAACTCACCAATGCCGCGGCGACCGCCGAAGCCACCGTGGCATGCGTCGCCGATGCCGCCGTGCTCAGCGTCATCGTCACATTGGCGGTCGCCACCGTCGGCGGCACCACGGTCCAGATGGCGCCGAGCGGACGCACCGCTTCGATCGCCGCGCCGACGGCGCTCAGCAGCGCGGGCGGCGGATGGCCGCTGCCATCATCGACGGTGACGACGAAGCAGCCGGGCTGCACCACGCCCGCCTGCGACACATTCTCCTGGATCGTGTACTGCAGCCCCTGCTGGACGGTGGTGATGGCATATCCGACCGCCGCCGCGGTCGCCTGCGACCGGCTGTTGAGGA
The DNA here is from genome assembly GCA_021847995.1 of Pseudomonadota bacterium. Taxonomy (GTDB): domain Bacteria; phylum Pseudomonadota; class Alphaproteobacteria; order Acetobacterales; family Acetobacteraceae; genus JAFKFJ01. Next base: position 6,715 of record JAJZNE010000057.1, read on the forward strand.
AGGCTGCAAAACGCAGGCGCAGCGCGGGATCGCTTTCGCCGTCGATGCCCCCGGTGGTCGGTGCGGCGTTGCTGACCGTATCGGCGCCGGGAATCGCCGCCACGATCAGGGCGATGCTGCCGGCCTGCACGTTGCCGGCACTGCCCGCGGTCACTGCCTGCACCGGCACCGTCACCTGGCCCTGCCCGGCGGCGAGCTGATAGCCGTTCTGCGGTGCGCTGAACGCCGCATCGGCCGGATCGGCGATGACCGCAAAGCTCTGTGTCCCATCGGACGTGCGCACCAGCGTGCCCACCGGCACCAGGGCCACGGTCACCGGCGCGAACCGCGCAAACGTCACGGCCCCGGTCGCCGACACCGCCGGCAGCCGCGCCAGCCCGAAATCGGCGACCCAGGTGTCGAGATCGGGACCGCTGCTGGTCGCTGCCCGCGTCGTCTGCAACACCTGCAATATCAGCCATTGCAGCCACAGCCCAAGCCCGGCATTCGCCTCCAGCACCGCGCGCAGGACCGATCCGACGGTCAGATCCAGCACCTGCTGCGCCGCCCCCTGCACCGCCGCTGCGGCAGAGGCGACAATGGCATCGAATGTGCGCAGATTGAGTTGCATCGCTCAGACCGCTCCGACGGTGAAGGTCAGCGTCTGCGTGGCGCGAGTCGCGGCGTCGGCATAGGTGATCGCGACGATGATCGCGCCGGCGGGATCGATGCTGACCTCGATCGTCGGCGCCGGCGCCCGTGCCACCACGCTTTCCTGGAACAACTGGCTGCGGATCACCGAACGGATGCGCGCCACGTTGGCCGGCTGTCCGACGAACCGGCCCAGGCCGGCGCCATAGCCGGGATTCCAGAGGTAATCGCCGGGATTCGTCAGCAGCCGGCGCAGCACACGCTGCTGGCCGAGCACTGTCCCGTTCACTGTCGCCAGATCGCCCCCGGCCGCGATCGACAGATCGCCGCCATAGAACTGCGCCGCATCGGCCATCGGCCTGCCTCTCTCGTCCGCCTATTCGGGATCCGGGTTTGACGTCGTGCCGGTCGCGCCACCTTCCGGGTCGGTGTGCGTATGGGCGTCGTAGTTGCCGCGCAGCCGATCCAGGCTGCCGTGACGGTCATAGACGTCGCCATTGACGTGCAGATCGCCGTTGATCTGCACCGTGCCGTCATTGACCAGCTTGAGGAAGCTGCCGGACTGATGCACCAGCCAGATTTCCCCCACCGGTGCGCCCGGCGCCGGAGCGGCATCGCTCCATGCACCGCCGACGACGATCCCCTGTTCGCCCTCGCCGTCCTGCGGCAGCACCAGCACCTGCTGGCCCGGCTGCGGCGGCACCGCAATCCCCCAGCCGGCGCCGACCAGCGGGCTGACCACCGGAAGCCAGCCGGAGACCACGCCCTCCGGTTGCAGCGCCACGCGCGCGGCGTGGCGCACCGGATCGACGCTGACCACGGTCGCGAAGCGCGGCCGTCCATGCGCCGCATCCAGCGCCGCGGCCTGGGCCTTCAGCGCATTGAGAAAGCGTTGCATTGCCCCTCCTCAGCCGGAACTCGCCCGCGCCTGAAGCAACTGCGTGAACCCGTGACGAACGGAGATGCGGCGCTCCACTTCCTCGATCTGCCACAGGCAGTCGAACAGCGTGCCGGTGCCGGCCAGCTGGAAAGGCGCATGCGGCGAAAGTGCAAGCTCGCCGGGCATCTCGGCGCGCAGCAGCAGCTCGTGGCTGGCAAGTTCGGCCAGACGCTGCTGCGCCAGGCGCTGCGCCGCCTCGGGCGTCAGGTTCGGCACCACGAAGACGAAGTTCTGCGCCGCTCCGGCATCGCGCGTCAGGCTTGCCGTCTGTACGGTGCCGGCGCCCAGGCGGCTGTGCCAGCTCTTCACCGTCACGATGATGCTGCCGGCAAAGCTCAGCGCCCGATCGAGCCGCAGGGCGCGAAAATCCGGCAACCTGCCGGCAGTCGGCGTCACCGACAGAAGCGGCGGCGGCAGCGTGGCATCGGGCGGGCGGAAATGCAGCGTGCTGCCGGAGACCCAGAGATCGAACCCCTCCCACCCGGCAAGCGTCGCCAGCAGATCCCATTCCGTGGTGGCACGCGCGCCGGCATCCAGTGTCAAGCTGTCGTGCTCCAGTTCCCAGTAGCGGCCGACAGGCGTCGTCGTCGCCTGGACGTCCGGCGCCAGCCCGTGCCGCGCCGCCAGCAGCGTCGCGATCTCGCTGGCGGTGCGGTTGGCGAAGGTCTCGCTGGTACGGGCCGCGATCAGCGCCGCCGCGTAGTCGCGCCCTTCCAGAATGAGCGAGCCGGCAACCGGGTCGATCCCGACGGTATCGGCATTCCCCTGCACCAGACTCACGTATCCGCCGAGCGGGGTGAGCGACACCTGGTCATCGACCGCAACCGCGGCGCTCGCCGCCCACAGTGCCGCATCGGCGCCGAGCGCGGCGCGCACCCGGAAGAAGGCCGCGGTGAATCCGCCGCTCGTCATCACCGTTGCGTCTTCGGTGTTGGCGAGCGGCACGCCGTTCACCACCACCCGCAGCCGCGGTGCGCGCCAGGCGTCACTGGGCAGCAATGCCGCCTCCGGCTGCCGGATCGGGGTCGGGAATGCGCAGCGTGACGGTGCCGACGAGCCACGGATCGGCGAGGTCGTTCACCTGCGCGATGCGGATCCACTGCGTCGCGTCGTTGAGATACGATGCGGCAACGCGAAACAGGTCGCCGCCGGCAACCTCGATCGTCTGCATGGTGTTTTTCCCCGCTGCTGCCGCGCCGTCGCTCAGCCGGTGGCGTTGGCCAGGTTGGCCGCCGCGCGGGCGAGAAACCCGCTGGCATCCGCCGCCTGCGCCAACTGCCCCGCCGCCGTCGCCGCCGTCGCCGGGTCGGGTGCGGCCATCAGCGCCGTGCCCGCCCCCGCCATCGCCGCCGCCGCCGTCCCCTGCGCCGCCCCGACGGCGGCAACCGCCGCGCCATAGGCGGCGGTGCCCGGTGTCGCGGCGCCCGGCGGCGCCAGCGCGGCCTGGGCGGCGCCGGTATCCGTTCCCGCCGCTGCCGCGCCGAGATCGGCGAGTACCGTCGTCGCCAGCGGCACCAGCAGCGTCTCCACCGCCTGCATCTCGTCGAGCAGCACGGTGCACGCGATGCGATAGGGAACCCAGTTGGGGCGCTCGTAGCGCGCCTCGAACCCGGCGATCACCACCAGATAGGCAAACCCGCCCCACGCCAGCGGCAGCGGCAATCCCTGCTCGCGCAGGAGATCCAGGGTGCGGGCGCGGTCCGCCGCATCGGGGCCGGCGAAGGCGCCGGACCAGAGGATCGGCGCATCGTCCGGTCCCATCGCGTCGATCACCCGCGCGCCGCCCGGCAGCCGATGCACCGCCAGCATCTGCGCGCCGCCGAAGCCGATCCGCGCCGGCAGCTCGAACCCGTGGAACGTCACCGGACCCAGCAGCAGGAACTCCGACATCCCTCAGCCTCCCCAGCCCCACGGGCCTTGCAGCGTTCCCGGCCAGCCGGGAGAGAGCCGCGGATCGAACCCGGTGCCGCCCCGTGGCGGGCGTCGCGCCGCTTCGTCGAGATGCATGCCGAGCCAGTGCGCAAGGCCCGCGTCATCGGGCGGGGCGGTCGCCGCGGCCTGCCCGTCCGCCGGCCCGATCCCCGGCAGCGGCGGTTCGCGCGCGGCCGGCGGCCCTTCCGCCGGCGACACGGCCGTCCGCGCCACCGGCCCCGGCACCACCCCCGGCGCTGCCGCGGCAACACCGGGCGCCCCCGCCGCCGCGGGTGCGTCCACCCACACCCGCAACCGCGTCGGCGGGACGATGGCGGGGGCGGACGCCGGCGCCATCGCGGCCGGCTCTGCCATCTCCGCCGCGGCTGAAAATGCGGCCGGCGCCGGCCATGTGCCGTGCGCCGGCCGCATCGTGCCGGATACCTCGCGTGGCCGTGGCAGCGGGAGCCGGGCGGTCGCCGGCGTTCCGGGAACGAACGACGGTGCGGCGGCCGGAACCCGTCCCATGCCGGCCAGTTCGGCCTTCGCCGGCAACGCCGGGCGCCGCTCGGGCACCGCGCGGTCAGGCACGCGAAGCCTGGGCCCGGCGGCTGCCGACGGCGGCACCGCAGCCGCGCCGGCAGGCCCCAGCATCGCCAGCCCGGCGCGCCCGAGGCCGCCCAGCCGCGCCGTCGCCGCCAAGGCCATGGCGTGCAGCCGGTCGTCACCGACCATCATCGTCCCTCCCAACGCTGCGCCGCAAAGTCGTAGACGCCGCCGTCAAGCTCGCCGAGCGCGACGACGAACGCGAGCCGTTCCGCTGCATCCAGCGTGAACGCCACATCGAACGGCACCCCGTTCCTGACCAGATAGAGACAATCGATCAGGTCGGGGTGCCGGGCGAGTTTCCCGCCGTGGCCGCCACCTCGTCGGCGGGCACCGGCGCCGCCAGCGCATCCGCAACGGCCGCCAGCCCCTCCTCACCGAGACGCGCCACCAGCGCCTCGATCTGCGCTTCCGTCACCGGCGCCGGCACCGGCACCTCATCGATCGCGGCGACCGAGGCTGCGAGCAGCGCGATTCCCATCCACGGTCCGTTCTGCGCGAGCGTGGCACCGGCGGCCTTGAACAGCCGCAGCTTGTCGAGCGCCGACAGCCGCCGGAGCGACAGCAACCGGCCGGCCCCATCGGTCACCGCCGGCGCCGCCTGCGCCGCCGCGATCAGCCGGGAGGCGGGAAGCTCGCTCACAGCCGCTGCCTCGTCGCGGCGAAGAACTCCAGCCGCTGCTTCACGCTGGCGTCGCCGCGCCATGCCCCGGCCTGCGACAGCTTGAACACCACTGCCGAGAACTGATAGGTGCTGGTGGACCCGTCCGATTCGGAAATGTACTGGTACATCGTTCCGTTCGCTGCCAGCTTGCCGGCATAGAAATCCGCTTCGACCTGCGCGATGAAATCCTCCGCCGCGGAGCTGCCGCGCTCCAGATCGAACTGCCCCTCCCACCCCTTCGGCAGTTCGGCACCGAGATGGCTGCCGTCGATCCGATCGACCCGCACGGAAGCGGTGAGCTGGCGGCTCTCGAACCCGGTGACGTGGGAAAGATCGATGCGTCCGTATGGGCCCAGCACCACCACCTGGCAGTCGCGGCCGACCGAGAATGTGTTGCCCGACATGACACTCCCCTGCTTGAAACGAAGTTGCCCGGCGCCAGCCGCCGCCTATGCCGCGAGCGCGCCCGGTGTGCCCGGCAGCACCTGCGTCTGCACCTGCACCGTCTGACCACCCTCGATGTTGACGATGAACTTCTCGTTGATCGCCTGATACTGCACCTGGGCGTCGCTCTGCACGTAACCCAGGGCGGTGCGGCTCGACGGGTTGTTGGTGATATCGCAGATGACCGAGTACGGCAGGCTGCCGCCGGTGCTGCCGAGCAATCCCTGGCTCAGCATGTTCTGCAGGAAGCTCAACTGCGTCGCGCGGATGCGGCGGAACAGATCGGCATTGATCACCTGCCCGACATACTGCCCCATCCCCGCTGCGAGCGTCGCCGCGATGTAATTGGTCAGGCGGGTATAGTTGTCGCCGTCGGTCGCGGCATCGCTGCTCGCGTTGTGTCCGCCGCGCACGCCCCAGAAGGCACCGGCCGGCTGCGGGTTGGCGATCACGTCGATGCCCGCCTGCAGCAATGCCGCCAGATCGGCGGCGGCATAGCTGCTGCTCTGCCCGCTCGCCGCGCTGCCCGATTTCTGGCTGCCGACAACGCCATAGAGCGGCTTGTTCAGGCTCGACTGCTCGGGCGACAGATTGGCCAGCCTTCCGGCCGTGAACCCCTGCGGAGAGACCAGCCGCAGCACCGCATTGACCGGGTCGTTCCACCAGATCCAGTCCCCGAACATCAGTTTGCAGGCATAGCTGTCCAGCCCCGCCGCCTGCTTGGCGGCGACCGCGTTGGCAATGGTGTCGCCGGCCGGGCCGGTCAGGATCATGTAGCAGCCTTCGGACAGCGCGAACCCGGCCTGCGTGGTGTACTGCGTCGGGTCGTCGGCATCCGCCAGCAGACCGATGCTGCATCCCTGCCCGCGCAGCGCATACATCCCGGTGCGTGGCACGACATCGGCGCCGATCAGCGTGGTTGCGCTGACCCCGCCAGCACCGTCGCTTCCCGCGGTGCCGCCGGCGAAGTCATAGGTGAACGCCGCCGCTGCCGCCGAGGCACTGCCGGCATTCGCCGTGACCAGCAGGCTCGGCCCGCGCTGCGGACCCTGCCCGCTGTTCAGCGCCGCCGCCAGCGCCTGCCAGAAAGCCGCCCCGCTGCCGCCGATATTGTCGAATACCTCCGGCACCAGCCCGGGCAGCGCCACCGTCAGCCGCCACGTCCCCGCCTTCGATCCGCTCGCCAGCGTGACGCTGATCTGATTGCCGAGCGAGCCGGTATGGGCGGCGGTGAAGACCAGGCCGACGCCCGGCACGGTGAACGATGCCGCGGTGTCGGTGCCGTCGGTCGCACGAACACAGCGGAAGTTCTGCGCACCCTGGCGCACCGCGGTGGCAACCTGGGTACCCATGTCGTATTTGCGCGCGACGATCGGCCCGAACGCGGCGGCATAATCCTGCATGCTGCCGACGATCACCGGCTGGCCCACCGGCCCCCAGCTCGCGCTGCCGACGACGCCGACGATATCCGTCGGCACGCCGTTCAGCACCAGGTTCTGCGGCGGCACGATCTGCACATAGAGATCGGGCACGACCAGCGCGGTGGTGTTGATGCTACCCTGCTGCACGATCGGCATGCGGTTCTCCTCCTGGTTCGGGCCGTCGGGCGGTTCACCCGACGATGTTCGCGATCGTCGCCGCGTCCACTGAGATCTCCGTCCCGCCGATGATCATGCTCGGCTGCACCTCGGTGATCGTGGTCGCGTAATCGACGCTGTAGGTCAGCTCGCGCCGGTAGAGCGTCGCATCCTCCCAGCGATCCGACACCGCCGAGGCGACGAACAGCAGACGCCCGCTCGATCCGTCGGGCAGACCGATGAAATCGATCCCCGACAGCGCCGCGTCCACGGCGGCCCCGATCGCATCCCGCATCGTCGGATCGCCGCACCAGCAGGTCGCGACGAAATGCTGCAACTGCCGCCGCGTCTCCCGCGTCGCCGTCTGATCCGCTGTGATGCGCGCGATCACGCTGGCGGCACCGGCGCAGGTGACCGCCGCGCCATTCGCCGTCGCCGCGATTCCCACCTGCGCCAGTTCCGCCGCCAGCGCGGCCGCAACACTCGCCGGCGTGTCGCCGGCCACCGTCCGATGCACCGCCGCGCGGCCATCGACCAGCAGCGCCGCCAGTTGCCCGACCGCACCCAAGCCGGCAAAGGTTGCCACCGCGCCGGCAACGGAGGCGCTCAAGGCCGGCATCACCGGCCTCGCCACCTTCCACTGGTCGGGATAGCGCGTCGTCAGCCTGGCCGATCCGGCCACTGCGCCGACGCTCACGTTGACCCGCCCGGCGGCCAGGTCGGCGTCCAGGGCGGCGCGCGTCGGCCAGCCGCGATAGATGCGGCAGATCGCCCCCTTCACCGCACAGCCGGCCTCGATGCCGCCGGGATAGAGTGCGCCACCGACGATGCCGGCCAGCGCGGTCTCGACGTCCGATTGGTCCGCCATCACGTCCCCGCCTGCCGCGCGAACAGCCGCCAGCCGAGCGCCGTCAGCTCGGTCGCTGCCAGCACGCCGTTGCGACCGAGATCGTCGGTCACCAGGTCGCCCGGCCGCAGCAGCACGCCGGGCGTACCGGGCATGAGAATTTCCCAGCCACCGGCCCCGCCGGTAACCCCGGGTGCATCACCCGGCAGTGTGCCCCGCCCGCCCTGCCGCTGACGCATCAGCACACTTGCCGGCCACGCCGTCATCAGCGGCATTGTCTGCGCCGCAAGCACGCCGCCGTAGCGCGACAGCCCCGCCGCCGTCTGCGCCGCCGGGCGCGCCAGCGTCACCGTGCGGTTGGTGCGCACGCACAGCACCGGCCCCAGTCGTGTGATCGAGGCGACGAAGAACACGCCATCGCTGCCGACGACGTAATCGCCCGGCTGGACATAGGCGGCATCGAAGATCCCCTGCCATACTGCGGCGCCATAGCCGACCGCCGCGCGCGGATTGCCGGGTGCGACGAACGCCGCCGGCAGCCGCAGCACGAGGTTGCCGGGGGCGATCGGGGTGTCGGCCGAGACCGCGCGATAGAGGTCGCACCATTCCCCCGCGCCGCGCGCCGCGCGGCCGAGCCCGCGCCGGATCGCGTCCGGCACATGCATCCCCGACAGCATCACACCACCAGCCGGATCGAACCGTCGCCAAGTCCCGGCCCCGGCGGCAGGCCGAGGAAGGCGCACAGCCGCCGCCGCCAGCTGTCGAACAGCGCCACCCGCTCGCGCAGTTCGGCCGGGTTGCGTGTCCATACCGACGCCTCGGCGGTATCCAGCCGGCTGCCGGTATCGGTGACCGCGGACTCGAGCGGATAGAGCGCGGCGAGGTAGTTCGTCACCACGTTCTCCTCGTCACTGCTCAGGTTGTTGATGCGGAATTCCAGCAGCCCATAGGCGGTGAAGAACCGCCAGCCCTGGAACCCTGCCGGCCCCGCGCCGTACGCGGGATAGCCACAGAAGCGGCGGATATCGGCCGCCTGTGCCGTGGTGAATGCCATCTCGGTTTCCCTGCAGGGCGGTCAGCACGCGACAGCGCCGCGCCACCCGCGCCACACTCCCGACGCGGGCGGCGACGGCGGCGTCAGCCGATATGCTCGATCATCACCGCGCGCTTGAAGGCAGCGTTGTTCGCGGTCGGCACCGTGGTCGGCGAAGTGGTGGTGTCGCTCGGCGCCACGAAACCGCCGATCCAGTACCAGCTCTGCGCGATGATCTGCTGCAACCGGTCGATCGGCTCGCGCGTCACCATCGCGACGTTATCGACCATCGAGATGATGGCGTCCTTCGGCGCCACGTCCGCCTCGTCCATCCCGGCGAAGTCGCCCTCGATCAGCGCGCCCTGGCCGCAGACGATCGGCCGGCGGATCAGCGCGCCGGTGATCGCCGGATGCGACTGCACGAACGCCTCCGTCGTCGGGACGAAGCGCAGGCCGAGGAAGTCGTTGACCATGCCGCGCCGGTAGACCGCGTTGGCGTTGGTGGCACCCTGGAACAGCCGCTGGAACGCCGGGTCGTTGAACAGCTGCCGCGCGCTCTGCGGATCGAGGTAGCAGTTGTAGGCGCCGTCGATGTCGGGCACCGCGTTGCTGCGCAGCACTGCAACGGCGGACAGCAGCGTCGCCATGTCGAGCTCGTCGGCGGTCTGCACGAGCGAGGTGTTGGTCCGCCCGTTCGGCCGCAGGATGGTGCTCCCCGTCGTCGCCTGCACGGACGATCCTGCCGCACCGTCGCTCATCAGGACATCGGTGCTGAAGGTCAGCGTCCCGGCGATCCCGTTCGGTGCAGTGGTGTTGTTGGTGGCGCTGGGGGTGACGCCGATCAGCGTATAGAGGTTGCTTCCCACCGTCACGATCAGCGGGTTGCTGGCGCTCACCGCCGTCTGCACGCCGTTGACGAACGCATTGGTGAAGCCGCGGATGTCATCGACCGCAATGGTCGGCTGCGCCGCGGTCAGCGCCGTCGTGACCCGCGTGTTGCCGCCGAAATACGCCGCGAACAGCGCATTGCGTGCCAGCTCGTCCAGGCTGCGCGCCGCCTGCTCGCCATTGATCGCGGCATTCAGCAGGAACTGGCTGGCGATGCCGACGCGGCTGGTGACGATATTGAGGTCCGCCGTGGCGGCATAGAAATTCAGCGTCAGCGTGTACTGCTCGACCCCGAAGTAGGCCGGGGTCAGGCCGTTGTCCAGGTTGGTGTTGGTTGCCGGCGCCAGCGGCGTGGTGACCGAGGGTTTGAGGCCGGCGCGCGTCTTGGTCAGCGTCTCGCCGATGCCGACGGCAAACTCCTCACGGTCGGCGACCGCGCGGTAGCCGAGGCGGGAGTGCAGCGCCGCCTGGAATTCGCGCTCCAGGAAGCCCTGCTGGATGATCGGTTGCAGCGACGGGGGGAAGTTCTGGATACCCATGCGATGTCCTCACGCAAAAAGGGCCGCGCGGCGGGGCCGGCGGCCGGTCCGTTCCGGGATTGACGAAAAACTCTCAGCGCCGGCGCAGCAACTCCGTCCGCGCAGCACGCCATTCGGCATCGTCCATCTGCATCGCCGACTTCGCCGCCGGCGGATCGCTGTTCGGCGCGGCGGCAGTGGACGAGGAGGAGGACGGAGCACCGAACAGCCACGGCTTGCGCCGCTTCAGGTCGGCCATCAGCGCCGCGGCACCCTCCACCTCGCCCGCGTCGTTCACCTTCACCGCTGCGGCGTCGATCAGCTTGAGCCCGTCCGGATCGACCATCCCCGCCCGCTCCGCCGCATGCCGCAGCTCGGCCTGGATCAGAAATGCGCGGCCCTGTGCCTCGGTCTCCGCCAGCCGGCGTTCCAGCGCCGCGACCCGCGCCGCATCGTCCTGTCTTTCCTCACTCATCGGCTGCCTCCTTGCTCTGCGCCGCGATGCGCGCCAGTTCAGCGGGCACGTCGGCGATGCCGTACTCGTCGGCGATGAAGGCGACCGCCGTCGCGCGGCTGATCTGCCCGGCCCCCGCCAGCGTCGCCAGGGTCTGCGCATCGAGGTTGCGGTCCGCCGGATCGGGCGGATACCAGTTCGGCCAGCGCAGTCCGATCCGCGCCGTCGGCGCCAGCCGGCCCACCGGCCCCGTCCGCGTGCGCAGGGGAAACACCCCCGCTGCCGCCACGACCATGCGCAGCAGGTCGAGCAGCCCGCCGCCATAGCTCACGCGCAGATTGTCGGCGAGCCAGATCAGCCCCATGTTCATCATCTCGAGCGCCCGCCCGCTCTGCGGCGCCGCCAGCCGCTCCGCGCTCGCGCGGTTGCCGTGCACGCCCTCCAGCGCGAATTCGCGCAGGGCACGCACATAGTCGATCACGGCACCCGCGGCGGTGCCGCCGATCTCCAGCAGTTTGGCGTCGCCCTTTTCGCTGACCACCAGCGCATTCCCGGCGCCGCGCACCATCTCGCCGTCCAGCGCCGCCGGCTCGCGGATCATCAGCGTCGGATCGGAGGAATATTTCAGCCCGCGGCCGGCCTGCGAGAGCTGGTAGTCGATCTCCACCTGCGTCTCGACCGCCGGGCGGAAGGTGCAGGCACCGTCGATGCCGTCGCCGCCGGGCAGGTTGCGGATCCAGACGATCGGCACGAAGCCGAGGCCGTGGCGGACGCTGCGCGCCGCGTCGGTCTCCCGCGGGGGGCCGCTCGCCGCCGGCACCGGCACGAACCAGCGTTCCCACTGGTCGTCCCATTCCCGCCGGAACCAGTAGCGGGCATCGGGATCGGCGATCCGGTAGCCGCGCGCCCGCAGTTCCGCGCCCGTCACCTTGCGCAGCTCGATCACCCGCGCCAGCGTATCGGGTGCCAGCGGCTGGAACTCCGGTGTCAGGTAGAGCGTCGGCATCACCTGGCAGAACACCCGTCCCGCCAGCACGCGCAGCAGGATCGCGACACTGCCGACCGATCCGCGCAGCGCCGCCTCCTGCATCACCGCATTGAACCGCGCGTCCTGCGCGATGTCACCCAGTGCTGCCCGCACCGTCTCGTCATCGCAGGCCACGGACGGAAAATGACCCTCGCCGAACACCAGCGAAAGACTGTCCTCGACCACGATGCGCGCCAGCGGATAGCGCACGCTCGGCCGGCGCTGACGCAGCGGGATGTAGCTGCCGTCGGCGGTCCGCTCCTCGTGGAATTCGTAGGGCAGGGCGTCATAGAGCCGTCCGTCCAGCACCCGCGTCAGCAGATCGAGCCGGCGCGTGCGGGCGGGGAAATCGGCATCGTGCGGTATCAGCGCCGCCAGGGTGTCGAACATGCGTGCTCCGTTGTGCCTTCGCGCAAGCGAAAGGGGCAGCCCTGCGGCTGCCCCCTGCTCCGTCGCAATCCTGTCGCGGCCGGGACGCAGGCGCGTCCCGGTGCAGCCCGTCAGGCCCGCCGCCACCTCGCGGCGAAGCCGAGGCTCATCAGCCCGGCCGCCAGCAGCGTCATCGTCGCCGGCTCCGGCACCGTTGTCGTCGTCGAGAAGCTGACCTCGGAGGTTCCGCCATTGAGCTGCGTGGACAGCACGAAGGTGCCCGGCGTCGGGTCATACCCGCTCAGCGTCGCCGTCCCGATCCCCGAAATATCGAGGCTGGTAGCTGACTTCTTCACCGTCTCCGACGTCAGGTCGAAGGTGGTCGTATCGCCGCCGTTGCGCGCGATGTAGATGCAGCCGCCGCCGCAGGCCAGGTCGCTGCCGCCGGTGAGATCGGTCCATTTGACGGGAGTGCCGGCGTTGTCCAGCGTCACCGTGCCGCCCGTCCCCATTTCCGTGAAACTGCCGGTCTCCAGCCCCGTGTTCAGGGGGTTGGCAAAGCCGAAAGTGATGGTGCCGGCCGTCTGGTTGACGCTCAATCCGCCGCTCAGCGACAGCACGCTGCCGGCGGCAATGGTCCCGGCCTGTGCACTGAAACCCCATCCCGACATGGCCGCCGCCACGCCCAGGCACAACGCGAACTTGCGCATCTTCCCACTCCCGCGCCCGCAGCACCGATTTGCCGCGATATGAACGGGACAAAACATATTGCAAAATCCATGATGTTGCGATGCCGAGTGCGTGAGCCTCGATGCCGAGTGCGTGAGTCGCCGCAAGCAAGTGGGGCGCGCAAGACTCACGCCGCCGACATCCAATGACGCCTACTGGTAAACCGCCTGATAAATGCTGGCATTGGCATCATACCAGATCTTTATGCTGCTGACCTCACACAGATTGAACCCGTCGCGCCATTCGGCGGTCGAGCCGTCGTAAAGCTTGACGCGCAATTGCACCTCGCAGGGACCATCATAGTCGAAACTGACATCCACTGAATCGCCTGGAGGCAGATATTTGAACCCCTTCGTGGGATGCCATGTGTTATCGCCGTGAACCGACAGCCACATTTCAACGATCGTCTGCGGCGTGTCGTTGACGATCGCAAAATCCCGCGACTGGGCCCATGAAACGCCGGAAAACATCGGGCCCGCAATGGCCAGGCCCACCACCAACCCCGAAAGCCGACGCATTCTCTTGCTCCCTTGCGTGCGCAGAAACCGCGTTCGATCCTCGGGGGCGGCGGGCTGCCGGCACCCTTCCCCGACGGCAACCTGATGTCGGGAGCAAGGCAGAATGGCGCTTCCCTCGGATCGCTTGGTCACGATACGACGCCGCCGAAGGACTCATGAATGAAATGTTATGGTTTCTCCGTCATCTCTGCGTGAGGGCACTGCTGTCCGGAAGTCTCGGTCAGCCAGCGTAGGGCGCATAAGCGCAGCGCCATGCGCCATCGCCCGCGACAAGCAAGGCAGCCAGCGTAGGGCGCATAAGCGCAGCGCCATGCGCCGTCGCCGGCGACAAGCAAGGCAGCGCAACGACCCTGACCGGAAATTTCGCCGCACTGCCGCCGGAGAAGGCGGCTCGCGGGCGAATCCCCGTTGGGTTCGGGACTTATCCCGGCGCATGGCGCTGCGCTTATGCGCCCGACGCCTGCTGTGTCCGCCGTCTACAAGCCCGCCGTGCAAAATCTCGGACAGCAGTGTGCGTGAGGGGGAAACCAGGTGCATGTCCCGCCGCGTCCTCACCGCGCCATGAAGGCCAGTTCGATGCGCCGTGACGTCGTCTCCGCCAGCAGGGCGACGCCGCGTGCCAGCGCATCCACCTGGTCATCCTTGCGCCCACCCGGAAAATCCCGCAGTTCGTCCAGGAACGCCCGGTTCCACGCGCCCCGCAGCAGGCTCATCCGCCCGGCCTCCACGCAGGCCGCGACTGGCGCGGCGCGGGTGATTTTGGCCCCACTCTCGGGGCTCGCCGCCACCCGGAACCCCTCCAGCAGCCCGGTCAGCCATGCCACCTGCTGCTTGCCCGCCTGGCCCGGATCCTGCGGCAGCGCGATCAGCACGCCGCGCCCGTCGCGCTTGGCCGTCTGCACGATGGTATCGGCCACCGCCGCCGGCCCGGCACGCAGCCGCACCACGTCCAGCACCGCAACGCCGCCGTCCTCCGTCCGGCCGAGCTTCACGCCCACGGTCCAGTCCGGGTCGCGCGCCCCGCCTTCCGCTGCGGTGGCGGCCAGATCCCATGCCCGCACGACGCGCCGGCACGGCGGTGCTTCCTCCAGCACCGCGATCTGTCCGGTCGCAAACAGCGATTCGGCATCCGACCGTGGGCGCTGCTGATAAAGCGCGGCCCAGGCACGCGGGCCGATCACGGTGCGCCGCCGTTTCAGCGCCGTCAGGCTCTCATGCGCCGGCCACAGCGGCTCGCCGGGCGCACGGTGCAGCGGATCGTCGGCATCCTCGGCGAGCGCCGGGAGAATCAGTCGGCGCCAGCCGTCCCCGCTCTCCAGCAGCCGGCCGGCCAGGTCGTCCTCGTGCCAGCGCGTCATCACCAGCGCGATCCGTCCCGCCGGCATCAGCCGGGTGGTCAGGTCGGCCCGGAACCAGTCCCACAGCGCGTCGCGCGCCGTCGGGCTGTCGGCCTCGGCCCACGATTTCACCGGATCGTCGATGACGATCACATCGGCACGCCGCCCGGCCAGCGGCCCGCGCACGCCGACGCCGAAATACCCGCCGCCCGCCGCGGTCGCGAAGCGGGCTGCCGCCCGGTCGTCGCGCGCCAGCGCCGCCTCGCCCGGCTCCGGCGCTACGGCCAGCAGGGCGCGCACCTGGCGGCCGAAATAGGCGGCGAGTTGCTCGGTATGGCATGCGGCGATGACCCGCGTGCGCGGCGCGTGCAACAGCAGCCAGGCGGGAAAGATGACGCTGGCATAGGTGCTCTTGGCACTCCCCGGCGGCATCGCAACCAGCAGCCGGTCGCATTGCCCTGCCGCCAGGTCGGTCAGCGCCTCCAGCAGCAGCAGCTGGTGAGCGGCCGGCGCAAACTGTCGTGGCTGTAGCGTCTCGATCGCCCACTGCAACAGCGTCATGCCGGTCTCTTGGATAGTGTGTCTTGCATTCTGCCAGCAGTCTGTCCGCGCAAGCCGTCGATCATAGCGAAATTGATAGCGGATTCCGGGGCACGTGGGAAAGTAATTCTAACAGATTTCGTGCGGCCCGGCACCCGGTGTTGCATTTCTGCCGCATGCCGCCGCCGGGAAAGTCGGGACAAGCCGCCTACAGGACATCAATGACAGGTCCTGAATTCAGCACCCTCGCTATCCAAATAACCCGAAAATTCCGGCCTTCCTCAGGCGCCGTATCCCGTCACTTTCCCGGCCGTTTATTTTCTTCAGTCCGCAAATTGATCCGGTGCATTCTTTCCATCCTGGGAGGGCATCATCCCTTCGCCGCCGCGCATCGCAGAAAGCCGCCGTTGCAGTTCCTCCCGCACGTTTCCCGTGCAGCCGCCGGCCAGCCACCAGACGTGCAGATCGCGCAGCAATGCCCCCATTCCCGGCCCCGCCGCCACACCGGCCTGCCGCAGGTCGCGCCCGTGCAGCGGGAATATCGGTGTCGGCATCGCCGTCAGGCGGGCCAGCAGGCCGGCGTCGCCGCCGGCGAGCCAGGCGCGTCCGATCAGCACCTCCCGCTGCTCGCAGGCCAGGGCGCGCCGCAGCGTCGCGTCATCCGCTTCCGCCGGCAGCGACGGGGCGGCCCGCAGCGCCTGCAGCCGCGTCCGCTCCGCCGCCGACAGCCGCAGCCGTGCCGCCAGCCGCGCTGCATCGCCGTCGAGCAATGCCGCCAGCCGCAGCAACGGCTCGGCCGGCGCGCCCGCCGCCACCAGCGCCGCGAGCCGCGCCGGCGCCGCCCCCTCCGGCATCACCGCCGCCAGCACGCCGAGTTCGGCCATCAGCATGATGGCCCCGCGCGGATCGGGTGCCGCCAGGATGCGCTTGAACTCCATCCAAACCCGTTCCGCCGACAGGCGCCCGAGCCACGGCACCGCCGCCGCGATCGCCCCGGTCGCCGCTTCATCCGGCGGCCCGGCGCCATAGCGGGCCCAAAAACGGAAGAACCGCAGGACGCGCAGGTAGTCCTCGGCAATCCGGGTTGCCGGGTCGCCGACGAAGCGCACCCGCTGCGCCCGCAGGTCGCCGATGCCGCCGAAATAATCGAAGACCGCACCATCCGGCGCCAGCGACATGGCATTGATGGTGAAATCGCGCCGCGCCGCATCCGCCTGCCAGTCGTCCGTGAACGCCACCACGGCGTGCCGCCCGTCGGTCGCCAGGTCGCGGCGCAGCGTCGTCACCTCGAAGCCGCGATGGTCGGCGACGGCGGTCACCGTCCCGTGGTCGAGGCCCGTCGGCACCGCCTTCAGTCCGGCCGCGCGCAGCGCCGCCACCACCTCCTGCGGGCGCCGTTCGGTCGCCAGATCGACATCGGCGACCGCCCGGCCGAGCAGCGCGTCGCGCACCGCGCCCCCCACCACCCGCGCGCCCGGCAGCGCCGCCAGAACCGCCCGCAGCGCCGGATCGGCAAGAAAGGGCGGCGGCGCGATGTGCAGCGCCGGCACTGCGCTCATCGCGGCGGCGCCGGAACGCCGTAACCCGGCACCACGCGCCCGTCCTCCAGATGCGCCGGCACATAGCGTTCGTCGCGATCCAGCCGCCGCGTGACGCCGAGCCACATCGTTCCCGCCACCAGCACACCGACCGCGGCCAGTGTCCCCCACAGCAGCGCCGGCTGTGCCCGCGCCGCCGCCAGCCGCCACGCCGCATAGAGCGCGAACGGTGTCACGAACAGCGCCAGTTCCGCCCAGCGCATCACCCCCCTCCACGCAGCCGCGCCGCCAGATTGACCAGGATCGCCGCCGTCGCGCCCCAGATATAATGCTCAGGATGCGGCCACACCCAGAACTCCCGCCAGCGCCCGCGCAGATGCGCCCGCCGCCGCTGCGGGGCGGCGGGATCGAGCAGCACCGACAGCGGCAGCTCGAACACCGCCTCCACTTCCGCCGCCGACGGCCGCAGCCCCAGCGCGTCGAGCGGCACACCCGCGGGCAGCAGGCCGAGCACCGGGGTGATGCAGAATCCCGTCCCGGTGACATAGGCGCCAAGCCGCCCGAGCAGTTCGACGCGCGCTGGATCGAGGCCGATCTCCTCCTCCGCCTCGCGCAGTGCGGCGGCCTCCGGATCTGCGTCACCGGGGTCGATGCGCCCACCTGGGAAGCTCACCTGGCCGGCATGGGAAGAAAGATGCGCGGTGCGCTTGGTCAGCAGCACGCCGGGTGCAGCCCCCAGCAGCAACGGCACCAGCACCGCCGCCGGCGTGGCGACGCCCGCCACCAGGTCGCGCGCGTCATCGCCGCCGATCGGCGCGGCGATCGCCTCCGCCCCCACCCCCGCGCGGCGCGCCGGCGGATCGTGCGGCGCTGCCGGCGGCGCCGCCAGGCGGGCGCGCAGGGTTGCTTCGTCCACTTCGTCCGATCACGCCTCGCCGTTCGGCAGCTCACCGAGCGGGAAGAACACGCCGCGGCTCCATACGCCCAGCATCCGCCTGCCATGCCGCATTCCCGGCTCCGCCAGCGCCACCAGTTCGTAATAGACGGCGCGGGAAATCCGCGCCTCCACCGGCGCCTCGGCGGTGCCGCGCACGCGCAGATAGGGCGTCGGCTCGCAGGTCAGGATATCGTGGGAGACACGGATCGGGTGGTCCGGCCCCGCGGTCACCACCTGATCGACATTGGTGCGGAATGTCAGCGCCTGATTGCGGCCGCAGCCGCACCAGTCCATCTCCACCGCGACGAACGGCACGTCCTCGACCTCGATGCGGCCGCGCTCGGCCGGGGTCTCCAGCCAGTACGCCCCATCCTCGCTGCGCTTGAGCACGGAGGCGAACAGGCATACCAGCTCCTTGCGGCCGATCGGGCTGCCACGATAGAGCCAAGTGCCGTCGCGCCGGATCAGGAACGGCAGGTCGCCACACTCCACCGGCTGCCGGGCAGGGCGTCGCGGCGCTGCCGGCATCGTGCCGGCCACTGCCGGCGCCTGCTGGTGATGCTGCTG
This sequence comes from Pseudomonadota bacterium, assembly GCA_021847995.1. GTDB lineage: Bacteria > Pseudomonadota > Alphaproteobacteria > Acetobacterales > Acetobacteraceae > JAFKFJ01. The sequence goes on from JAJZNE010000057.1 coordinate 24,789, forward strand.
CGCGTGCATCGGGTGCCTGTCCTCCCGCGGTTCGTCGCGCACGCCAGTGCGTGGGATGTCGGGCGTGCCGGGGTGAATGGCCTCGTTCACGGTCTTGTCTCCGCCTCGCCCCGCAGCCATCCACCCGCCTGCGCGATATAGGGTTGCCCCCCCGTCCGGTGAAAGTGCCTGCCACGCCGCATGACCGAAGTTCATGTGATCAGGATCCGCCCCGCCGCTTCCCTGATCCGCCGGGGGAACCAACATGCGTGACACCGACGCTTGTGCAATGCATCATCAGGATCAGCGATGACCGCTCCCGAGGCTGCTTTCCCCCCGCCCGCATCCGGCGCCGACATCGTCGCCGAGGTGGAGGCGCTCGGCACCCGGATCGCCGCCGTGCGCGCCCAGGTCGGCCGCGTCATCCTCGGTCAGGCGGAGGTGGTGGACCAGACGCTGGTGACGCTGCTCTCCGGCGGCCATGTGCTGCTGGTCGGCGTGCCCGGCCTCGGCAAGAGCAAGCTCGTGGAGACGCTC
>JAJZNE010000023.1 GCA_021847995.1 Pseudomonadota bacterium
ATTTCGACGGAGGGATCGTTGTTGCCGATGCGGCGCGTGAGCTGGGCGAGGTCTCGCTGATAGGTCTCCTGCAACTCGGGATAGTCGATGCGCCGGCCGCCGACCTGCGCCGGCGCGCCGCCGTGGCCGATGTTGCGGATCACGTCGCCGATGCCCCAGGCGGCGAAGGCCAGCACCAGCAGCATGAACAGCGCCCGGGCGGGCCAGGTGTTGAGCGAGCGGCGGAAGGTGGCGAGCATGGGGGCATCCTGCGATCGTCGGGGCGTCTCGTGGAGCGCGGGCGGACCATAGGAAGAGTGCCGGGCATTTGCCAGTGCGGGCGGCCGCGCGCTAGCAGGCAGGCGTGTGTGGGGGGAGGGGAGATGCGACCGCTGATTGCCGGCAACTGGAAGATGAACGGTCTCGGCGCCGATGTCGCGCGGATCCTCGGGCCGCTGCGCGACGCGGCGGCGGGACTCGCCTGCGACCTGCTGGTCTGCCCGCCGGCGACGCTGCTGGCGGCGGCGGCGCGGCTGGCCGGGTCGCGCGTCCCGGTGGGGGCGCAGGATTGCCATGCTGCGCCCGCCGGCCCGCATACCGGCGACCTCGCGGCGCCGATGCTGCGCGAGGCTGGCGCGACCTGGGTGATCCTGGGCCATTCCGAACGGCGGGCGGAACACGGGGAGAGCGATGCCCTGGTGCGCGCCAAGGCGGTGGCCGCCGCCGCCGCGGGGCTGTCGCCGATCGTCTGCGTCGGCGAGACGCAGGCGGAGCGGGAGGCGGGCGCGCATCTGGAGGTGGTGCGACGGCAGGTGGCGGGCAGCCTGCCGGACGGATTTGCCGGCGTCGTCGCCTATGAGCCGGTGTGGGCGATCGGCACCGGGCGGACGCCGGGGGTGGCGGAGGTGGCGGAGATGCACGCCGCGATCCGCGCTGCGCTGCAGGCGCGGCTCGGCCCCGCGGCGGCCGCGGGCCTGCGCATCCTGTATGGCGGGTCGGTGAAGCCGGAGAATGCGGCATCCCTGCTGGCGGTGGCGGAGGTGGGGGGCGCCCTGGTCGGCGGCGCGAGCCTCGATCCATCGGCCTTCCTCGCGATCGCGCGGGCGGCGCCGGCGCTTCCCAATCCGGCCGCCAGCCGCTAGAACCCGGCCGCCAGTGCCCGGAAAGCCCCGATGACCACCGTCCTCATGCTGATCCAGATGTTCGTCACCGTGGCCCTGATCGGCGTCGTCCTGATCCAGCGCAGCGAGGGGGGCGGGCTCGGCATCGGCAGTTCGCAGGGGATGGGCGCTTTCATGACCGGGCGCGGCACCGCCAACCTGCTGACGCGCACGACCGCGATCCTGGGCGCGGTGTTCTTCGCCCTGTCGCTGGCGCTCGCCCTGCTCAACCGCGGGACGGGGGGTGTCGGCCGCTCGATCCTGGACACGCCGCCGGCGGCGACGGCGCCGGCGCCGGCCGCGAAACCCGCAGCCCCGGCGGCCCCGGCCGCACCCGCGGTGCCGACCAAGTAAGGCGCGGCGGGGTAGGGCGGCGACGAGGAAAGGGAACGCTTGGGCGGCGGCTGCCGTGCGATTGTTGGCGAGGGCGGCGGTGGGTGGGGCGGCTGGCGCAGCCCCGGCATCCGGCAGACCGCGCGGAACGACCAGCCTGTTGGCTGCGTGGCCGCAATCAGCACTGTCATGTCCGGCAGATCAGGGACATCCTGTGATTGCGACCGGCGAGCCGCCGGCACGCGGCCGGCCTGCTTACGGAAATGTTACTCCGGCCGGCGATAATCAGATGGACATTGTACTAATTGAACAGTAGTTTCGATTGCGATAGGCGAGGGGATGGTCCAGTCGCCGTCAACGCTACGGAGGTGGGGATGAGGCGGGTCGGATTGGCGATGGCCGCTGCGGCGGCTCTCGCTTTCGGAAGCGGGGAGGCGCGGGCGAACTATGCGTTCAGCGGCTCCGGCAGCAGCGGCACCCTGGTGTCCAGCGGGGAAACCTGGAGCTTCAACTATGACGGTGGCGCCGCCACAACAGGCTACCTGAATGACTGGGGCAGCCCGGGGGTAGGTGCCGGCTTGGCAACCTACGGCGAGAGCCAGGACGCCTTCGGCATGACGCTGACCTTCACCGGCGGCAGCACGATCGACGCGGCGTCGATCACGACCGGCAACGGCGCCGCTTGTTTGGGCAGCACGGGCGGCGGGACCACGTTCTGCAATACATCTGGGTTTCCGCCCGATATCTGGGTGGCGACCAAGACCGGGCCGGACTCGATCTCCTTCGAGGCGCAGAACGCCAATTTCTTCCTGGCCAGCGGCGATTCGTATTTCGTCAACGTCTTCTTCGACGGCGCCACGCCGACCGGATTCAGCGGCGAATGGCAAACGTCGTTCCAGCCCACCGTCCCCGAGCCGGCGACGTTCGCGCTGCTCGGCACGGCGCTGCTCGGCCTCGGCGCGATCCGCCGGCGCCGCGCCTGACCTGCGAGCGGCCGGGGTCGCGCCCCGGCCGCCATCGCGCACGGCGTGGAATTTTCCGCCGGGCGTTTCGCCGACTCGATCGCGCCGCTATACTGGCCGCCCATGACGCGGTTCGTATTCATCACCGGCGGCGTGGTCTCCTCCCTCGGCAAGGGCATCGCGTCCGCCGCCCTCGGCGCGCTGTTGCAGGCGCGCGGGTATTCCGTGCGCCTGCGCAAGCTCGATCCCTATCTCAATGTCGATCCGGGCACCATGTCGCCCTATCAGCACGGGGAAGTGTTCGTCACCGATGACGGGGCGGAGACCGACCTCGATCTCGGCCATTACGAACGCTTCACCGGCGTCGCCGCGACGCGCGCCGACAACGCGACGACGGGGCGCATCTATTCGGAGGTGATCGCACGCGAACGCCGCGGCGATTATCTCGGCGCCACGGTGCAGGTGATTCCCCACATCACCGATGCCATCAAGGATACCGTCACGCGCGACCCGCTGGATGCGCACGGCCGGCCGGCCGACTTTGCCCTGATCGAGATCGGTGGCACGGTCGGCGACATCGAAAGCCTGCCGTTCCTGGAGGCGATCCGCCAGCTCGGCAACGAGCTCGGGCCGGACCGCGCGATGTTCGTCCACCTGACGCTGGTGCCCTATATCCGCTCGGCCGGCGAGTTGAAGACCAAGCCGACGCAGCATTCGGTGAAGGAGCTGCTGAATGTCGGCATCCAGGCCGACATGCTGATCTGCCGCGCCGACCGCCCGATCCCGGACAATGAGCGTCGCAAGATCGCGCTGTTCTGCAACCTGCGGCCGGAGGCGGTGATCGCGGCGCTGGATGTCGATACCATTTATGACGTCCCCATGCGCTATCATGAGGAGGGGTTGGACCGCGAGGTGCTGCGCCATTTCGCCCTGCCGCACCAGACCCCGCCCGACCTCGACCGCTGGCGCGCCATCGTGCAGGCGGTGCGTGCGCCGGAGGGCGAAGTGCGCATCGCCATCATCGGCAAATACACCAACCTGCTCGACAGCTACAAATCGCTTGCCGAGGCGCTGGCGCATGGCGGCATCGCCAACCGCGTGCGTGTCGTGCTGGACTGGATGGACAGCGAGATTTTCGGGCAGCCCGACGCGGTTGCGCGGCTGGAAGGCGTGCACGGCATCCTGGTGCCCGGCGGCTTCGGCGAACGCGGTACGCCGGGCAAGATCGCGGCGGTGCGCTTCGCACGCGAACGCGGCGTGCCATTCTTCGGCATCTGCTTTGGCATGCAGATGGCAGTGATCGAGTGCGCGCGCAATCTCGCCGGCCTCGCCGGCGCGTCGTCCACCGAATTCGGGCCGTGCGAGGATCCGGTGGTCGGGCTGCTGACGGAATGGGCACGCGGCAACGAGATCGAGCGGCGCAGTGCGGACGGCGACCTCGGCGGCACGATGCGGCTCGGCGCCTATCCGGCGGTGATCGCGGAGCAGGGGCTGGTGCGCCGCATCTACGGCTGCACCCATATCTCCGAACGCCATCGCCACCGCTATGAGGTCAATGTGCGCTACCGCGAACGGCTGGAGGCGGCGGGCCTGCGCTTCTGCGGCATGTCGCCCGACGGTGTGCTGCCGGAGATGATCGAACTGCCGGGCCATCCCTGGTTCGTCGGCGTGCAGTTCCACCCCGAGCTGAAATCGAAGCCGTTCGCGCCGCATCCGCTGTTCCGCAGCTTCATCGCCGCCGCGGTGGGCCAGACGCGGCTGGTCTAGAGCGGCGCGCCGGTTACGCCGAATTCCCGCCTTTGGGCGCGTTTAATCCCTTGCAACCCGGTCCGCCTGTGGCAGCATACCGGCCGGATGCTGGCCGCCCCTGGCGCGTTGCCGGCGTGCCCACCAACGCAGGAGGAATAGGCGAGATGCGGATATCCGTGGCGCGGCTGCTGGCCGGCGCGGCGCTGACGGCGATGCCGGCGGCCGCGATGGCGAAGACCGTGGTGACGCTGAACACCGTGCAGATCATCGGCACCATCGATCCGGCAAAGATCTCCGATTACACCGATTACATGGCATCGGTGAATCTTTATGACGGGCTGGTGGGCGTCGATCCGCAGGGCCGGCTGGTGCCGCAGCTCGCGGCAAGCTGGGACGTGTCGGCCGATGCCCGCACGGTGACGTTCCACCTTCGCCCCGATGCGCATTTTCAGGACGGCAGCAGGGTGACGGCAGAGGACGTGGCGTTCTCGGTCGAGCGGCTGCTGAAGATCAATCAGGGGCCGGCCAACCTGTTCGCGGGCGTGCTGGCACCCGGCAGCGTCACCGCACCCGATCCGGCGACGGTGACGTTCCGTCTGAGCAAGACGTTTTCCCCCTTCCTCGCGACGGTGCCGGCGATCCGCGTGCTGAACGCGAAGCTCGTGTCGGCCAATGCCGGCAGCGACGACGGCCAGACCTGGCTCGGCACCCATACCGCGGGCGCCGGCGCCTACCGGCTGGAAAGCTGGGACCGCGGCAGCCGCATGACGATCGTCGCCGATCCCTCCTATTATCGTGGCTGGGCACCGGGTGCGATCCAGGAGGTGCGGTTCCTGATCACCAATGATGAGGCAACCGTGCGCTCGCTCGCGGCCTCGGGCGAGCTCACCATGACCAGCCAGTTCCAGTCGCCCGACACCTATGCGGCACTGGCGAAAATGCCGCGCATGAAGGTGGTGGCGGGCGATACCGCGACGGCTTTCTACCTCAAGCTGAACAGCCGGACGGCGCCGACCGACGATCTGCATATCCGCCGCGCCCTCGCCTGCGCCACCGACTATGACACAATCCGTCAGCAGATCCTCCCGGGCGGCGCGCTCGACGGCCCGCTGCCCCGAACCTTCGCCGCCGCCTACTGGTCCGGCGCTCCGGCAGGGAAGTTCGATCCCGACTGCGCGAGGCGGGAGATCGCGGCGAGCCGGTACGCCGGCCAAAAGCCGATCCCCCTCACGCTCGCCTATGTCAGCGGCACCAAGTTCGAGGAGGAGATCGCGCTGCTGATGCAGGCGAACCTGGAGCCGCTCGGCTTCAAGGTGACGTTGCAGGCGGAACCCTGGAACCGCCTGACCGAACTCGCGACCAAGGTGGAGACCACGCCTGCGGTCGCCGAAGTGTTCTTCGGTCCGACCTATCCGTCACCCGACTCGATGTTTTTCACGCAATACGACAGCAAGGCGGCCGGCACCTGGGCGTCGATGGAATGGGTGCAGGATCCCGCGATCGACCGGATGATCGAGGATGCTCGCGGGACCGGCGATACGGCGGAACAGAACAAGCTGTATGTCGCGCTGCAACAGGCCCTGTTCGATCGGCAATCCGACGTGTACCTGCTGACACAGCGTGTCCAGCACGCGATGGACAAATGCCTGGACGGCTACGCACCGGTACCGATGCAGTCCTTTGACTACTATTTCTACAACTACCGCTGGACCTGTCCGGCAAAATGAGGCGTCGCGCTTGGAGTTCGTCTTTTTCCTGATCCGGCGGCTGGCGTGGTCGCTGGTGGTGCTGGCGGGATTGTCGGTACTGATTTTCCTGATCGCGCGCGTCGTGCCGGGCGATCCGGCGCGGCTGGCGATGGGGCCGCGGGCGAGTGATGTGCAGGTCGCGCAACTGCGCGCCGAAATGGGTCTCGATCGTCCGTTGCCGGAGCAGTATGCCCGCTACATCGGCGGGCTGCTGCACGGCGATCTCGGCCGCTCGCTGCTCAGCAGGCGGTCGGTGAATGACGACATCAGGGAAACCTTCGCGGCGACCTTTGAACTCGTGCTTGCGACCATCACGCTGGCGGTGCTGATCGGCATTCCGCTCGGTGTCGCGGCGGCGACATGGAAGGACGCGACGGTCGACAATGCCGTGCGGCTGGTGGCCATCCTGGGTGCGGTGACACCGAGCTTCTTCCTTGCGCTGCTGCTGCAAATCCTTGCCGGTTACGAGCTGCACATGCTGCCGACCACCGGCCGGATGGCACCGTCGATCAGCTTCGTGCCGGATATCACCGGCCTGATGACGCTGGATGCGCTGCTGCACCTCCGTTTCGACGTCTTCGCCGATGCCCTGCGCCATCTGCTGCTGCCGAGCCTGGCGCTCGCCGCCGCGACCACCGGCCAGATCGCCCGCATCACCCGCTCCTCCATGATCGATGTGGCGCGGCAGGATTTCATCGATGCGGCACGCGCCTTCGGCATTCCGGCGCGCGTGCGCATCTGGAAATACATGCTGCGCCCGTCCTTCGTGCCGCCGCTCACTATCCTGGGGTTGGAATTCGCCTCCCTGATCGGCAATGCCTTCGTGGTGGAACTGGTGTTCGCATGGCCGGGCATGGCAAGCTACGGCGTGCGCACCATCCTGCAGAAGGATCTGAATGCAGTGATGGGCGTGGTGATGGTATCCGGCGTGTTCTTCGTGCTGGTCAATCTGGCGATCGACGTGCTGGTCGGGTTCGTCGATCCGCGCATCCGCATCACGGGCGCACGGTGATGGCGGCGCCGGCGCAGCGGCTGTCCGCCGCGCGGCAGAACTGGCACCGCTTCAGCCGCAATCCGACCGCCGTGGTCGGCGCGGCGATCGTGCTGCTGGTCGTGCTGGCGGCGGTGTTCGCGCCGCTGCTGGCGCCCTATCCGGGCCATGTCGGCGCGGTCGTCGATTTCCGCGCGCGCCATCATCCGCCTTCGTTCAGTCATCCATTTGGCACCGACAACATCGGGCGCGACATCTTCTCCCGCGTGCTGTTCGGCTACCGCGTGTCGCTGTCGCTCGCCGCGGTCGTGCTCGGCATCGCCGTGCCTTTCGGCACCGTGCTCGGCCTGGCGGCCGGCTATTTCGGCGGCTGGAGCGAAACCGTCATCATGCGCGCGACCGACATCGCGCTCGCGATCCCGCCGCTGGTGATGGCACTCGCGGTGACGGCGGTGCTGTCGCCGAACCTGCTCAATGCCATGCTGGCGATCACCGCGCTGTGGTGGACATGGCATACGCGGCTCGTCTATTCCATCACCCGCACCCTGCGCCACCGGGAGTATGTGGAGGCGGCGCGGCTTATCGGCGCCTCCCGCGCGCATATCCTGTTCCGCGAAATCCTGCCCAACTGCGTCTCCGCCATTTCGGTGAAGGTGACGCTGGATTGCGGCTTCGTGATCCTGCTCGGCGCGTCGCTGTCCTTCCTTGGCCTTGGGGTGCAGCCGCCGACGCCCGATCTCGGCACCATGGTCGCGACCGGCGCCGATTTCCTGCCTGATGACTGGTGGGAGCCGGTGATGCCCGGTCTTGCCATCCTGTTCGTCACCCTGGGCTTCAATCTGCTCGGCGACGGCCTGCGCGACCTGTTCGACGTGGAGGACGTGCGGTGAACGGGGCGGCGAGCGGGGCGCTGCTGTCGGTGCGCGACCTCGCTGTCACGTTCGACACCTATGGCCGCACCGCGCAGGTGCTGGACGGCGTTTCGCTCGACGTACCGGCGCGGCGGCATGTCGCGCTGGTGGGCGAGTCCGGTTGCGGCAAGAGCGTCACCATGCGCGCCATCATGGGCCTGTTGCGTGAGCCGCCGGCGCGGGTCACCGCCGGGGAAATCATCTTCGAGGGGCACGATTTGCTACGCCTGAAGCCGCGGGCACGCATGGGCCTGTGCGGCACGGCGATGTCGATGGTGTTCCAGGATCCGATGACCTCGCTCAATCCGGTGTTCACCATCGGCGATCAGATGCGCGCCATTCTCGCGCATGCCGATCGCCGGCTCGGCCGCCGCCGCAGCCGGGCGGAACGCCACGCGCGCATCATCGCAGTGCTGGGCCAGGTGCGGATGCCTGATCCTGAGCGCATCGCGCGGGCCTGGCCGATCATGCTTTCCGGCGGGATGCGCCAGCGCGTGCTGATCGCAATGGCGCTGCTGAACGAGCCGCGGCTGCTGATCGCCGATGAGCCGGGCACCGCGCTCGATGTGACGACGCAGGCGCAAATCCTGCGGCTGCTGCGCGAACTGGTGCAGGCGCGCGGCCTCGCCCTGCTGATGATCACACACAATCTCGGCGTGGTTCGCGAAGCTGCCGACTATGTCCATGTCATGTATGCCGGCGCGGTGGTGGAGGCAGCGCCGGCGGCGGCGCTGTTCGCCGCGCCCCGGCACCCTTATACGCGCGCGCTGCTCGACTGCGTGCCGATGCTGTCAGGCGGCGGGCGGTTCCGCGGGATCGACGGCGCGCCGCCGGACTACACTTCGCCCCCGCCCGGCTGCCGTTTCGCGCCGCGCTGCGCGGCGGCGATGCCACGCTGCCGGACCGCACCGCCGGCCTTTCCCGTCGGTCCGGACCACCGCGCCGCCTGCTGGCTGGTGGAGGCAGCATGAGCGATTCGCCGCTGCTGGAACTCGATGCCGTGAGCAAGCGCTTCGCAATCCGCGGCGGTATCGCCGGCAGTGTCAGGGGCCATGTCAACGCGGTGCGGCAGGTGAACCTCACCGTGCAGCGCGGCGAAGTGTTCGGGCTGGCGGGGGAAAGCGGGTCGGGCAAATCGACCATCGCGCGCATGATCGTCGGCCTGCTGCCGCCCGATGGCGGCACCCTCCGCTTCGCCGGCCGCCCGGTCGTGCAATCGCGCGCCATCCAGATGGTGTTTCAGAACCCCGGCGCCTCGCTCAATCCGCGCCGCAGCATCGGCCAGTCGCTGTCGGTGGCTCTCGCCGCGGCAGGGGTCGCGCGGGCGGCGCGGAGGCATCGCATTGCCGATCTGCTCGGCCTCGTGCAACTGCCGGCCGATACGGCACTGCGCTATCCGCACGAATTGTCGGGCGGGCAGAAGCAGCGGGTGGCGATCGCGCGCGCGATCGCGGTGGCGCCCCGGCTGCTGGTGCTGGATGAGCCAACCTCCGCGCTCGATGTGTCGGTCCAGGCGAAGATCATGGAATTGCTGGTGGAGCTCGGACGCAGCCTCGGCCTGACCTATATCTTCATCTCGCACGACCTCAGCCTGATGCGCAATTTCGCCGATCGGGTCGGCGTCCTCTATCTCGGCGAAGTGGTCGAGATCGGCACGACTGAGGCGCTGTTCGGCCGTCCGGCGCATCCCTACACGCGGACGCTGCTCGCCTCCATCCCGGTGGTTTCGGCGGCGGAGGCGCGGCTGCGACCCGACATTCCGCTGATCGAGGGCGAAGTTCCCAATGCGGCCGACCTGCCCTCGGGCTGTGTTTTCCATCCGCGCTGCCCGTATGCGTTCGCGCCGTGTACGGACCAGCATCCCGCCTTCACCCGTGCCGAAGCGGGGCAGACGGCACGCTGCCATCTTCTCGCCGGTGACGCAGCCTCCGTGCATGACATGACAACCAGGGAGCAACCCGCGTGATCAGGATCGGCATCGATGTCGGCGGCACCAATACCGACGCAGTGGTGATGGACGGCACCACGGTGGTCGCCGGCGTGAAGGCACCGACCACCGCGGATGTGCTGTCGGGTGTAGTGGCGGCATTGCAGGATGTGCTGCGCACGGCGTCGCTGCGGGCCGAGGCGATCGATGTGGTGATGATCGGCACCACGCATTTCACCAATGCGGTGGTGCAGCGCCGTGACCTCGCCCCGACCGCGGCGGTGCGGCTCGGCCTGCCGGCCACCGCGGCATTGCCGCCGATGGTCGATTGGCCCGGGGATCTGCGTGATGCCATCGGCAATCATGCCTGGCTTGCGCATGGCGGTCACGAATTCGACGGCCGCAGCATCTCCCCGCTCGACGAGGGGGAGTTGCGCGGTATCGCGGCGGAGATCGCGCGGCAAGGCATTGCCTCCGTCGCCGTCAGTTCCGTGTTCAGCCCGGTGAACGACGAATGCGAAAGGCGCGCCGGCGCCATCCTCGCGGCGGCTCTGCCCGGCGCGCACATCACGCTGTCCGCCGAAATCGGCCGCATCGGCCTGCTGGAGCGGGAGAACGCGGCCATCATGAACGCCTGCCTGCGCGACCTCTCGCGCAATGTCGTCGCGGCATTCCGGGGTGCGCTCGGCGCATGCGGCATCACCGGACGCTTCTACCTGACGCAGAACGACGGCACCCTGATGGATGCCGCATTCGCCGAGAGGTTCCCGGTGCTGACCTTCGCCAGCGGTCCCACCAATTCGATGCGCGGCGCCGCGTTCCTTTCCGGTGTCGCCGATGCGATCGTGGTCGATATCGGCGGCACGACGAGCGATGTCGGTCTGCTGCACAAGGGCTTTCCGCGTCAGGCCATGACGGCGGTGGAGATTGGCGGCGTGCGGACGAACTTCCGCATGCCGGATGTCTATTCCATGGGCCTCGGCGGCGGCTCGCTGGTGATGGAGGAGGGGGGCGGCGTGCGCGTTGGCCCGCGCTCGGTCGGGTTTCGCCTGACCGAGGCGGCGCTGTGCTTCGGCGGCGAGACGCTGACCGCCACGGATATCGCGGTTGCCGCCGGTCGGATCGATCTGGGCAACAGGGCGCGGGTCGCGCATCTGCCGGCGGCGCTGATCGACCGCACCCGTGCGCGCATCGCCCTGATGCTGGAAAACGCCGTCGAGCGGTCGCGCCTGACGCCGGACAGGCTGCCGGTGATCGTGGTTGGCGGCGGCTCCATCCTTGCCGAACAGCGGATCGGCGAACTCGATGTCGTCAAGCCCGCGCATTTCGCCGTCGCCAACGCCGTCGGTGCGGCGATCGCACAGGTTTCGGGAGAGATCGACCGCGTCTATTCGCTGGCGACAATGAGCCGCGATGACGCGCTCGCCGACGCCCGCACGCGCGCAACCGCGAACGCCGTCGCCGCCGGCGCGCGGCCGGATACCATCGCGGTGGTGGATGTGGAGGACGTGCCGCTCGCCTACCTGCCAGGCAATGCCACGCGGGTGCATGTCAGGGTGGTGGGCGATCTCGATGTCGGATGACGGATTTGCGCTGACGGAGGGGGATCTGCTGCCGCTCGCCCTCGGTGCGGCACTGCTCGGCACCGGGGGCGGCGGCAATCCGCATATCGGGATGCTGCGGGTGCGTGAAGTGCTGCGCCGCGGTGCCGCGGTGCGCGTCGTGCCGATCGCGGCGATGGACGGGGACGCCCGGATCGGCGCCGTCGGCGGCATCGGCGCGCCGGTGGTCGGGATGGAGAAGATCAGGCAGGGCGAAGAATGTCTGCGCGCCCTGCGCGCGGTGGAGGCGGCGGCAGGCGCGCGCATCGCAGCCCTGATCTCGGCCGAGATCGGGGGCGCCAACGCGATGGAACCGATCCTGACGGCGGCGCAGGCCGGGCTGCCGGTGATCGACGGCGACGGCATGGGCCGCGCGTTTCCGGAATTGCAGATGACGACGTTCTTCATCTATGGGCACGCCGCTTCGCCGGCGGCGATCGCCGATGACAAGGGCAATGTCGTCCTGTTCCGCGAGGTCGTTGATATGTACTGGCTGGAACGCTTTGCCCGCCACATCGCCGTCGATATGGGCGCCGGCGCCGGGTTCGCGCTGCCGCCGCTCCGTGCGGATTTCCTGCGTGGGGTGCTGGTCCCGGGCACGGTGAGCGAGGCACTGGCGATCGGCCGCGCGCTGCTGGCAGCGCGGGCCGCGCGCCAGGACGTGGTGGCGCGGCTGGCCGACGCGCTCGGCGCGCGCGTCCTGTTCACCGGCAAGGTCATCGACGTGAAGCGGGAACTGCGCGGCGGCTTCGCGGTCGGCGCGGCCACCCTCGCCGGCGTCGGGGACCATGCCGGCGCCGTGGCGCAGATCGACATCCAGAACGAGAACCTCGTGCTGCGGGTCGATGGCCGGGCGCTGGCGATGGTTCCCGACCTGATCATCAGCGCAACGCTCGACACCGGCGAGCCGGTAACGACCGAGACGCTCCGCTTCGGCCAGCGTCTTGCCGTTCTCGGCCGGCCCGCGCACCCTCTGATGACGACGCCGGCGGCGCTGCGGGTCTTTGGGTCGGCGGCTTTCGGCTATCCCGACCTTGTCTTCACGCCGCTCGCAGGAGGACGCTGATGGACGCATCCCGCCGGATCGAGGCCGACGACCTGGAGGACATCGCCATCGGCGGCGCCGTCCTCGGCACCGGCGGTGGCGGCGACCCCTATATCGGCAAGCTGATGGCGCAGCGGGCGATCCGTCGCCGCGGCGCGGTGACGCTGATCAATGTCGAACAGGTGCCCGACGATGCGCTGGTGGTGCCGGTCTGCATGATGGGGGCGCCGACGGTGATGACGGAAAAGCTGCCGCAGGGCGAGGAGATCGTCGTCGCCTTCAGCAAGCTGGAACGCCTGCTCGGCCGGCGCATCGATGCGGTGCTGTGCTGCGAAGCCGGCGGCCTCAACTCCACGACGCCCTTCATCGTCGCCGCCGAAACCGGCCGTCCGTTGATCGATGGCGACGGCATGGGCCGCGCCTATCCGGAACTGCAGATGGTCACCTTCACCCTGCACGGCGTCGCCGCGACGCCGATGGTGCTGGCCGATGACAAGGGCAATTCCGTGGTGCTGGAGACGATCGACAACAAATGGACGGAGCGCCTCGCACGCTCCTGCACGATCGACATGGGCGGTTCGGCGCTGCTCGCGTTCTATCCGATGTCGGGGGGGGTGGCGAAGCGGGCGGTGGTGCGCGGCACCCTCGGGCTGGCCGCGGCGCTCGGCCGCACGCTGCGCGAAAGCCGGGCCGCCCACGCCGATCCGGTCGCGGCGGTGGCGGGGAAGCTCGCCGCCCAGCATGTCTTCGACGGCCGCGTCGCCGATGTGGAGCGGCGCACCGTGGGCGGATTCGCCCGCGGTGCCGCGTTGTTCGACGGGCTGGAGGCGGCGCGCGGCCATCGCTTCCGCATCGCCTTCCAGAACGAGTTCCTGGTCATCGAGCGCGACGGTGCAGCGCTTGCAACCACGCCGGATCTCATCATCCTGCTCGATCGCGACACTGGCGCGCCAGTGACGACCGAATCGCTCAAATTCGGCCTGCGGGTCGCCTGCATCGTCGCCCCCGGTCCCGCCCAGTGGCGCACGCCGGCCGGGCTCGATCTGATCGGGCCGCGCTATTTCGGCTATGACATCGACTATCACCCGTTCGCCCCCGCTTGACGGAGCCATGCCATGACCCTGCACTGCGATCTTATCATCCGCGATGCCACCATCCTTGACGGCACCGGCGGGCCGCGTCGGCGTGGCGATGTTGCGGTGCGCGGTGAGCGCATCGCCGCTGTCGGCGATCTTGGTGCCTGGACGGCGGCGCAGGATGTGGCGGCAGGGGGTCGCGCGCTGGCCCCCGGCTTCATCGACGCGCACACGCATGACGACCGGGCGGTGCTGTGCGGTCCGTCCTGCATGCTGTGCAAGATGTCGCAGGGGGTGACGACGGTCGTCGTCGGCAATTGCGGCATCAGCCTCTCGCCCGTGCGCATGAAACAGCGGCCGATCCCGCCGCTCGACCTGCTCGGTGACGAAAGCTGGTGGGTATTCGGCAGCTTCGCCGAATACGCCGAGCGTCTGGCGCGCACCCCGGCGCCGGTCAACACCGTCGCTCTGATCGGCCACATGTCCCTGCGCATCGAGGCGATGGCCGGCGACACCCAGCGTGCAGCGAACGACGCCGAGGCGGCGCGGATGCGGGCGCGGCTGGCCGAGAGTCTGGCCGCCGGCGGCTCGGGCTTTTCCACCGGCCTCTATTACCCGCCGAACGCGATGGCGCCGACCGACGAGGTGATCGCGGTGGCGGAGGCGCTGCGCGAGTCGGGCGCCCTCTATGTCACGCATATGCGCGATGAGAGCGACGATATTCTCGACGCGATCGCGGAGACGCTGCGCATCGGCGAGGCGGCCGGCGTGCCCGTCGTGATCAGCCACCACAAATGCGCGCAGCCGGAGAATTTCGGCCGCTCGGCCGAAACACTGCCGGTGATCGCGGCAGCGGCGGCGAAGCAGCCTGTGGCGTTCGACGTTTATCCCTACGCGGCCGGCTCGACCGTGCTGATGCCAGGGCGCGTGCGCGCCGATGTGCCGGTGCGCGTGACCTGGTCGGTGCCGCATCCGGAAATGCAGGGGCGCTGGCTGGCCGACATCGCCGCCGGCTGGGGTATCGACCAGCGTGAGGCGGCGGCGCGGCTGCTGCCCGCCGGCGCCATCTATTTCCAGATGGACGAGGACGACGTGCGCCGCATCCTTGCCCATCCGCTCAGCATGATCGGCTCGGACGGACTGCCGCACGACAGTTTTCCCCATCCGCGCGTGTGGGGAACGTTCCCGCGCGTGCTCGGCCACTATGCCCGTGATCTCGGCCTGTTCAGTCTGGAGACCGCGGTCCACAAGATGACCGGGCGCACCGCCGCGGTGTTCGGACTCGTCGATCGTGGCGTGATCCGCGAGGGTGCTTACGCCGATCTGGTGCTGTTCGATCCCGCAACGGTGCAGGACGCGGCTGATTTCGACCATCCGACGCGCCCGTCACCCGGCATCCTGCAAACCTGGGTCAATGGCGTGCGCAGCTACGTCTGGGGCGAGGGTGCGACCGGCGCCGCCGCCGGCCGCCTGTTGACCCGCAACCGGGCATGAGCGGGCGCTGAAAGCGGATCGCCCCCGGACCGGCATCGAGATGAACAGCGGCACGCCGCCCTCGCGGCTGGCGCGGCTCCTTGCCGTCTTCCGCGCCGGTGGCGCCGGCGGCTTCGTGCTCATTCTCGCCGCCGTGGCGGCCCTGGTCTGGGCCAACGGGCCGGGGGCGGGGAGCTATCAGGCGCTGTTTGCGCTGCCGATCGGCATCAGCGCCGGTGCCGGCCGTTTCGTGCTGCCGCTTTCCGGCTGGGTCGACGATGGGCTGATGGCGCTGTTCTTCCTGCTCGTCGGGCTGGAGATCCGCCGCGAACTGACCGACGGGCAGCTTGCCTCCGTGCCGCGGGCGGCGGCTCCGGCGCTGGCCGCGCTCGGCGGCATGGCGGTGCCGGCGGTGATCTATCTTGCCTTCGCCCGGCGTGATCCGGCCGTGCTGCGGGGCTGGGCGATACCGGTGGCGACCGACATCGCCTTCTCGCTCGCCGTGCTGCGGGTGCTCGGGCGCCGGGTACCGGCCGGGCTGCGCGTCTTCCTCACCGGCCTTGCCATCATCGACGATATCGGCGCGATCCTGGTGATCGCCATCTTCTATACGGCGGCGATCGACGCCATCGCACTGGCCGCGGCGGCGGCGGTGTGCGTGGTCCTGGCCGTCCTGGCGCGGATCGGTGTCAGGGCGCTCGGACCCTATCTGCTCGGTTTCGTCGCCTTGTGGGCGGCGCTGGACCATTCCGGCCTGCACCCCACGCTTGCCGGCGTTGCCGTGGCTTTTCTGGTGCCCATGACGCAGCGTGACGGCGACAGTCCGGCGCACCGGCTGGAACATGCGCTGACCGGCTGGGTCGCCTATGGAGTATTGCCGTTGTTCGGCCTGGCCAATGCCGGTCTGCGTTTCGATGCGCTGACGCCGGGCGCGCTCGCCGGGCCGATGGTGCTCGGGATCGTGTTCGGCCTCGTGTTCGGCAAGCAGATCGGCGTGTTCGGCGCGACCTGGATCGGCCACCGGCTCGGCCTGCTGCACCTGCCGGCGCAGTTGAACTGGCGGCTGGTTTACGGCGCGTCGCTGCTGTGCGGGATCGGCTTTACGATGAGCCTGTTCATCGGCCACCTGGCCTTCCCCGAAGCAGTCCGCCAGTCAGAGCTGCGGGCCGCCGTGTTTTTTGCCTCGGTCTTCTCGGCGCTGGCCGGGCTTCTGGTTCTGTGGTGCGCAACGCCGGCGCGGCGGCGAGAGGCAGACTCCACCGGGAAATCGCGTTGATAGCGGCGCTCCACGTCCGCCAACAAAGCGCAGTGGCCGCGCCGGGGTTTGCGTGGCCC
This sequence comes from Pseudomonadota bacterium, assembly GCA_021847995.1. GTDB lineage: Bacteria > Pseudomonadota > Alphaproteobacteria > Acetobacterales > Acetobacteraceae > JAFKFJ01. The sequence continues at coordinate 16,291 of JAJZNE010000023.1, forward strand.
GGCGCGGGCGCGCGATCAGGCGCGGCGGCGGCGGGCGGCGCCGAGGCCGAGCAATCCGCCGGCCAGCACCATCATGGTCGCCGGCTCCGGCACCGTCAGATTGGCGGCAAAGGCCGATCCCGTGCCTGCACCGTGATTGATCCCGAGCCAGTCCAGGCCCCCCACCGGGCTGCCGAATGAGCCGCTGGCAACATACATGCTGGGATCGACCACCTGGAACTTGATCCCGCTGGTGACATTTGCCGGCTTGGAGGCATACGGGACGAACGGGCTGGTGCCGGACGCGGTGGCTTTGGGGAACTGGAAGCGCAGCGACGAACTGGCAGGAATGTTGGTGCCCAGAGTCGTTCTCGCGTGATGCGCGCCGCCGCCCCACGTCGCTTCGAGGTAGATCGTGCCGGTGAACGCGCTCGGCGAGTTATTATAGATAGTGATCGTCGGATCGCCGCTGTTGGCCGAGACATAGACCGACCCCACCGTCGTCGCGGCCTTGGCCGGCGCGAACGTTGCGGTGCCCAACGAAGCTGCTGCCGCCGCTGCCGCCAATCCCACGCTTTTGTTCATCGATCCTGTTCCCCATTCCGCGCGCTCGGCCGACGCCTCGCTTTTCACGCCTCGCGGAATGGTGCGTAACACGGTCGCAAACCGATTGCAAGCAGAGAACTGTTCTGCCGGTCGGGTCGCCTCGCTCATGGCGCGACCGTCGAACGATCGAACAGTCCGAACACCCCCCGCAGGAAGCCGGGCGTCAGCGCCGCCAACGGGTTGACCCCGACCCGCGGATCATCGAGCGGGCCGCGCAGGGTATAGGTCGCGGCGAACACGCCGCCGCCCCGCTCCGGGCTGAACAGCCGCCCGACGATCGGCAGATCGCCGAGCAGCGAGTTGAAGAAATAGGCCGGCACGATGGTGCCCTGCATGTCCAGCGCCTGCTGCGCCAGATCGATCTGCCCTTTCGCCGTCATCCCCAGGCTGGCGCTGAAGGCGCGCCCGTCGTGCAGTTCCAGTATCCCGTCGGCCAGCCGGAACGGCGCCTCCAGCCGCGAGAAGCCCAATCCCGGCCCGCTCATCAGATCGACCAGCCCGTACAGCGTCATCGCCTGCAACAGCTTCGCCAGGGCAGGGGCATGGCGGATGCGGAAATCATCGATCTCCGCCCGCCCGCCGAGCGGGTGGGAAGGCAGCGTGTCGTCATATTTGCCGGTCAGCGTAAGCCGCCCGCCCTCCATGTCCGGCAGGACATCGAGCACGCGCAGCAACGCTCCGGCATCGCCGGTGACGGCGCTGAGGCGTCGCGAACCGCCCTGCGGCTCGATCATCGCCTGAAACGTCGCCCCGCCGCCATCCGGCCGGCCCGACAGGTCGAGCCGGCGCAGCACGTTCCCGTCGCTCTCGGCATGCGCCGCGACCCCGACCAGACGGCGGTTGGCCCCGAGCACCACCTGATCAAGCCGCGCATCCAGCACATAGGGCGGTCCGGCCTGCCCGGGCGTGGCCGGCTTTGCCGCCTCCTTCGGCCGCTTCAGCAGGGCGGAGGCATCGATGCTGCGCCCGCCCAGATCGGCACGCCATGCCTCGCCGGGACGATGCGGCAGGCGCAGCGTGCCGCGCAGGTCGGTGGTTTCGCCCAGCAACAGGTGATCGAGACGCAGCAGGTCCGGCGCGCCGTCGCTGAACCCGGCCGAGGCCGACAGGTGCAGGCCGGTCCCGTTCGCCTCCAGCCGGTCGATGCCGACCAGGCGGTCGCGCAGCAACTGCACCCGCGCCTCGGCCCGCGCCGCCTCCCCGGCGGCCTTGGACCAGGCGAGGGCGTCCAGCGTCAGCGCCATGCCGGCCAGATCGGCCGATACGGCGATTTCGCCGCTCTGGTTGCGCCGGTGCAGATAATGCGCCGTCACCGCCGCCGCCCCGCGCGCATAGGGCGCCGCCGCGATCCCGAGCGTTGCCAGTTGCGCGCTATCGACGGTCCCGGCCGCGGTCACGCTCTGCTGCACCTGCGCTGGCGGGCCGGCGCGGAAATCGAGATCGGCCTGCAATTGCGCCGGAATGCCGGCCAGCGTCGCCTGCCCGCCAAGATGCATCCCGTCCGCGTCGGCCGAGAGATCGAGCATGCCCTGATCGAGATCGCGCCCGGCGATCAGTCCCGCCAGCCGCACGCCGGTGAGCTTGAGCGACGTGCGCACCTGAAGCGCCTCCATCGTCACGTCGTCGCGCAGCGGCAGATGGCTGAGCGTCAGCCGGCCGGCGAACTGCCCGCCAGCATCGCCGAGCGCGACCGGCGAGCGCGCCAGCAGCCCGAGTCGCGGCTGCGCCAGCAGGCCGAGCGCCGCCGGCACCGGGCCGGCAAGGTCGGCGGCGATGTCGGCGAACTGGTCGCGCGCGTTGAGCGCGCTCAGCAGCACTCGTCCGCCGCGCACCGTGATCGCGTCGCGCCCGATCGGCTCGCGTGCCCCGTTCACCGTGATCTCGATCGTGTCGGGGTCAACGAAGGCCAGATGCGCGCTGCCATGCGTCAGCGGCGGCAGCGGGCGCAGCCAGTGCACGGTCAGGTCGCTGCCGTCGCCGCCGCCCGCGATGCGGGTGATCGTGGCATCGGACAGGTCGGGCGGCGCCGTCAGCGCCAATGCGACATGGAAATCGTGCGCGGTGCCCTCGGTGATGTTGGCGGCGATCCACGGCCGCGTGCCGGGGCCGCCGAGGCCGGCGGGCCAGAGATCGGGCAGGTCGGTGAAGTCCACCCGGTCGAGATCGAGCGTCGCCGTCGCCGCCAGCGCGCCGGCGCTGCGGGTCAGCACCGCCTCGCCGCGCAGCGTCGTGCGCCGCCCGTCCGGCCGCGGCGCGGTGACCAGGCGCGTGAGCGTGGCCGTGACATGCGCCGGCGTGCCCGCCAGCCGCGCCTCCGCCGCCAGCACCGGCAGCGTGCCCTGGCCGATGTGCAGTGTGCCGGGGCCGAGTGTTGCGGCCAGCGTGAAGGCTGCCTCCGTGTTCGTGCCCAGCCGCGCATCGCCGGCGAGCGTGAGCGGCGCGTCAACCGCGGCCAGCGCCGCCGCCGCCGGCACCACCCGGGCAAGGGCTGCCGGCACCACCGGCGCGAGCCGGAAGCGCAGCGCCACCGCCGAGCCGTCCGTCGGCAGCACCGCGTCGGCATCGAGCTGCGCCGTCACCCCGGCGATGGCGGGCGTCGCCACCGCCCCCAGGACGCCGCCGCCGGCGCTGGCACGGTGCAGATCGAGGGTGATGTCGCCCACCTGCCAGGCCGCGCCGATCTGCCGGTCCTCCACCGCGAGCGCGGCGTCGTGCAGCCGCAGCCGCCGCAATTCGCCCCACGTCGAGCCGTCGTTGCTGACCGGCGCGGCCAGGGCGCGCAGCAATTCCGGCACGCCCGGCGCAGCCGCCCCCGCTCGCGCGCCGCTGCCCGGGGTCGCTGGCCATTTCAGATCCAGCCCGAAACTGCCGTCGGCATCACGGTGCGCGGCCAGCTTCGCCCCGTCGATTTCGATCGCCCGCGGCACCGGCCGGCCGCGCAGCAGCCAGTACGGCGCCAGCGCCACCGTCGCCCGCGGCACGGCGAGGATGCGCTGCCCATCCGCATCCCGCACCACCACATCGGTCAGGCGGATGTCGATCGGCGCATCCAGCCCGCCGCGGAACCCCTCCCACGCCACCGCGGCGGCGCCGAGCGAGACCCGCGCGGCAGCGTTCTGGCCGGCCGCCGATTGCAGGATGGGAATGAGCCAGTTGGCCTGCACCGGCCCCTGCGCCAGCCGCCACGCGCCAGCCGCCAGCGCCATGCTGAGGATCACCGTCACCGCCAGCGCCACCTGCGCGAGCCGGTGCAGCACCCGCCCGCCCTGCCACGCCACTTGACCCGCAAGCCGCCTCACCGGCAGCCTGCCGGCACATGCACGCCGCCCCCTGGACCGCCACCTTGTCCGCGCCCTGGCCCGCGCCCGCCGATGCCGAGGCCGCCAGCCGTCTCGGCGAGCATTTCGCCCCGTTCGATCCGGCTGCGGCCGTGCCGGCGGGGCTGCTGCGCTGCCTTGGCGGCAATGCGCCCTATCTCGCCGATCTCGCGCTCCGTGAATCGGCGGCCCTGATCGATATCTGCCGCGCCGGGCCGGAGACGGTGGTCGCGCACGCGCTTGCCGCGCTCGCCGCCGTCCCGCCCGCCGCGCCGCGCCCGCGCGTCGCCGCGGCCCTGCGGGCAGCGAAGCGCCGCGTCGCCCTCGCGGTTGCGGTCGCCGATATTGCCGGGGCGTGGCGCCTGGAACGGATCACCGCCGCCCTCTCTGACCTGGCGGAGGCGGCGCTGACCCTCGCCGTCGCCCATCTGCTGCGCGCCGCGCACGGGGCGGGCGAGATCACTCTGCCCGATCCCGCCGCACCGGCGCGGGACAGCGGCCTGATCGTGCTCGGCATGGGCAAGCTCGGCGGGCGGGAACTCAACTATTCGAGCGATATCGACCTCGTGCTGCTGCACGATCCGGAGGCCGGGCTGCTGGCGCCGGATGCGGCGGGGGCGTTCTTCGCCCGGCTCGCCCGTGGCCTGGTCGGGCTGATGGAGGCGCGGGACGCCGACGGCTACGTGTTCCGCACCGATCTGCGCCTGCGTCCCGATCCGGCGGCGACCGCGCCCTGCATCGCGCTGCCGGCCGCGCTCGCCTACTACGAGAGCATGGCGCAGAACTGGGAGCGTGCGGCGCTGCTGAAGGCGCGGCCGGTGGCCGGCGATCTTGCCGCCGGCACCGCGTTCCTCGCCGCGATCCGCCCCTTCGTCTGGCGCCGCCATCTCGATTTCGCGGCGGTGGCCGACATCCATGCCATGAAGCGCCGCATCGACGCCGAGCGTGGCGGAGGGGGCGGTCCGGCCACCGACCCGTCGGCCCGCATCGCCGGACACAACGTCAAGCTGGGCAGCGGCGGCATCCGGGAAATCGAGTTCCTCGCCCAGACGCTGCAACTGGTCTGGGGCGGCCGCGACCCCTCGCTGCGCAGCGTGGCGACGCTGGAGGCGCTGCGCGCCCTGGTCCGCGCCGGCCATCTCGGCCGCCGCGCCGCCGGCGAACTGGCCGCCGCCTATCGTTTCCTTCGTCGTGTCGAACATCGTCTGCAAATGGTCGCGGACCGCCAGACGCACAGCCTGCCCGACAATCGCGCAGCGCTGGAGCGGTTCGCCCTGTTCTTCGGCGCGCCCCCGGCCGCGGCCTTCGCGGCCGTGCTGCTGCGCCACCTGGAGCGTGTCCGGCACAATTACCGCGCCCTGTTCGAGCTGGTTCCCCCGCCGCCGGGCGCGCCGCCGCCGGCGCTCGATTTCTCCGGCACCGAGGAGATCCCGGCGGCGACCGCGGCCACCCTGGCAGGGTTGGGCTATACCGACCCGGCGGCGGCCGGCGCCGTGGTGCGCGGCTGGCAGGCCGGGCGGCTGCGCGCCCTGCGCTCGGAGCGGGCCCGCGAACTGCTCGGCTCCCTGCTGCCGGCGCTGCTTGCCGCCTTCGCCCGGCAGCGCGAACCCGATGCGGCCCTGGCGCGGTTCGACGGCTTCCTGTCGCGCCTGCCGGCGGGCGTGCAGTTGCTGTCGCTGTTCCAGCGCAACCCCGCTCTGCTTGAGCGCATCGCCGCGGTGCTGGGCGCGGCCCCCTCGCTCTCCGAGCATCTGGCACGTACGCCGGCGGCGCTGGAGGGCCTGCTTGCGCCCGAGGCGGATGCCGATTACGCCCGCCTGCTGCGCGTGCGGCTGGCGGATGCGGGGGCGCTGGAGGACGCCATCGCCATCATCCGCCGCACCGTCAGGGAGGAGGATTTCTCCCTCAGCGTGGCGACCCTGGAGGGCCGGCTCGATGCCGACGCCGCCGGCGCGCGCCGGGCCGACCTTGCCGATGCCGCGATCGACGCGCTGCTCGGCCGCGTGCTGGCCGATTTCGCCGCCCGCTACGGCCGCGTGCCGGGCGGCGGACTTGCCGTGGTGCTGCTCGGCAAGGCCGGTGGGCGGGAAATGATGGCCGGCTCCGATCTCGATCTGCTGCTGATCTACGATCATTCGCCGCAGGCCAGCGAAAGCCGTGGCGGCAGGGCGCTGCCGGCGAGCCAGTGGTTCGTGCGCGCGGTCCACGCCTTCATCGCCGCCCTGACCGCGCCGGATGCCAGCGGCCCGATGTATGCGGTGGACATGCGCCTGCGGCCCTCCGGCAACAAAGGCCCGGTCGCGGTCTCGCTCGCGTCGTTCATGCAATATCATGCTGCGCCGGGCAGCGGTGCCTGGACCTGGGAGCGCATGGCGCTGACCCGCGCCCGTGTGGTCGCCGGCCCGGCGGCGTTGCGCGCCCGTGTCGCCGCCGCGATCCGCCATGCCCTCGCCGCCGGCGGCCCGGCGGCGGCGATCCGTGCCGATGCCGCGGCCATGCGCGCGCGCCTGGCGCGCGATCTGCCGCCGCGCGGGGAATGGGATACGAAGCATCGCGCAGGGGGTGGCATCGAGGTCGAGTTTGTCGCCCAGACACTGCAACTTGTCCACGCCCGCGACCATCCGGGGTTGCCGCACCCGACCACCCGCATCGCGCTCGAACGCCTCGGCGCCGCCGGGCTGCTGGCGGGCGATGCGGCTTCGGTGCTGACCGGCGCCGACCGCGCGTGGCGCACGGTGCAGGGAATGCTGCGCCTGACCGAGGGCCGCGCCCCCGGCAGCCGCCTGTCCCCGGCTTCGGCCGAGGCGCTGCTGCGGGCCACGCGGGCGGCGGGGATCGCGGCGGTTGACGTGGCCGGGCTGCGAGCCACCTTGGACGCGCTGGCGCGGGACGTGCGCGCGCTGTTCGTCCGTCATGTCGGGGAGATCGAACCATGAGTCTGCGCGAAGGTGATGCGGCGCCGGAATTCGCCATGCCGGCCAGCGGCGGGCGCAGCGTCAGCCTCGCGGCGCTGCGCGGCCGGCCGTTCGTGCTGTATTTCTATCCCAGGGCGGACACGCCCGGCTGCACAAAGGAAGCCTGCGCCTTCCAGGACGCCCTGCCGCAGCTCGGCCGTCTCGGTATCGAGGTGATCGGCGTGTCCAAGGACAAGATCAGGCCGATCGAAAAATTTGCCGACAAATACGGGCTGAAATTTCCGCTTGCCTCCGACGCCGAAACGCAGGTGGCGGAAGCGTACGGTGTCTGGGTGGAGAAATCCATGTACGGCAAAAAATACATGGGGATGGAACGCAGCACCTTCCTGATCGACCGGCACGGCCGCATCGCCCGCGTCTGGCAGAAAGTGAAGGTGGACGGCCACGCGGCGGAGGTTGCGGCGGCGGCGCGGGCGCTCGGCTGAACCTCGGCGGGGGCGCCGCCGCCGCCGGCCGCAATGTGCAGCCGGCGGCGGGCGGCACGTGCCGGCTACTCCGCTGCCTGCACCTGGCCGCCGCCTGCGCGGCCGACGCCGCCCTGGACGCGCGCCGCCAGATCGCCGTGGCCGCGGCGCGCCAGATCGGCGAGCGAAATCACCCCGACCAGTCGCTTCTCCCGGTTCATCACCGGCAGACGGCGGACCTGCTGTTCCGCCATGTTGTCGGCGACATGATCGAGATCCTCATCCTCGAACACGTAACGCACTTCCGGTGTCATCACCTCGCGCACGCGGGTCTGGCTCGGGTCGCGGCCTTCCGCCACCAGCCGCAGCGTCACGTCCCGGTCGGTCACCATGCCGACCAGCCGGTCGCCCTCGCCCACCGGCAGCGCGCCGGCATCCGCCTCCCGCATCAGTTGCGCCGCCCGCTGCACCGTGTCGTCGGGGCTGGCGATGCTGACCTCCGTCGCCATCACGTCGCCGACGCGGCCATGGCCGTCCGCGCCGCCATGACGGCGCCGCCGGCGCTCCTCGACATGATCCTCCAGCGGACGCAGCGCATCATCGGCGGCATGGCGGGCGGCCCGCAGCAGCATCACGCTGCTGTGCAGCATGGTATCGAGATACTCGGCCCCCAGGCGGCGTTGCAGCTCGATCGTGTTGGCCGGGCTGACCATGCGGAAAATCTCCTGCGCCATCCGCATGTTGGTGCGCAGCACGCCTTCCACCATGCTGCCGACGCTCGCGCGCACATGGTCCATGCCGTCCCGGCTCAGGCCGGGCAGCACCAGCAGCGCCCGCATGTCGTGCGCCGAATCCTGCATCGCGAGCGCGATCCTTTCGCCGGTCTCCTCGAAATGCCGGGCGGCGTGGTGGACGAGATTGCGCTGTCCCTCGGCCGCTGCCTCGGTGCCACGATGCATCGCCGCGCCAGCGGCATCGCCGAGATGGCGCATGCTGTCCGCCGCCGCGTCGCCACCCCGCCGCAGCACTTCGCTGCCCGCCTCGCCGGCGCGGCGTGCGGTCTGCGCGCCGGCACGCGCGGCCCCGGCGCTCCGCTCGCCGGCCTGTTGCACTCCCTCCGTCGCGCTCCGCAGCGCCTCCGCGGCCGGGCGCGGCAGCCCCTCACTGCCGCTGTTCTGTGCCTTGGTCTCCTGTGGCCTGTCAGCCATGTTACACCCCTGTTCCAATAAAGCCAACGCCATGCGAGATGAATCCGCGGGCGTCGGGGGCAATTCAGCGGCAGAGAGCAAGTGTGGGAATTCAACTTTCGAGGATTTTCATAAATGACTTCAAAAATTCATTCTCGATTCGCGTATTTCGTACCTCAAAGATTAGGCTCTGTTATGGCTTGAGCCAATCGGCTGTTGCGGCGAGACAGAGGACGCCGAGGAAGGATCGGGCGGTTTTCTCGTAGCGTGTGGCGACGGCCCGCCATTCCTTGAGGCGCCCCCAGAGCCG
>JAJZNE010000035.1 GCA_021847995.1 Pseudomonadota bacterium
GCCGAGCCGAAAGCCGGAGGGACCGTTTCCCGCCTTCGTGCCGCGCAAACGAAAACGCCGCCGTCGCCCCTTCCGCCTGTTCCCCCTCCCCGCGCCAACCGGCCCACCCTGGCCGGACTGAGACCCACCCTCCGCTCACGCCCGGCCGAAGCGTGCGAGTTCGACCCGCGCGCGCAGCACGATCGCCTGTACGGTCTCGTGCAGTGACGGCGTCGCCGCCGTCTCTGCCGCCGCTTGCGTTGCCAAAGCGGCGAGGCGGTCGAGCCGCTCCTCCCCCACTCCCTCGGCCAGAAGGTCGCGTTGCAGCGCCGTCAGCTCCGCCAGCAGTGTCCGCGCCCGGCGCTGCGCCTGCCGGTCCGCCGGCGCTTCGGCGCCCGATTCCTGCGCCGCCAGCAGCAAACCGAGCGCCCCGGTGGCGGGCAGCGCCGCCGTCTCCGCCGCCGCCGTCAGGACGAAGCCGCCGCCGCGCGGCGCCGGCACCGCCGCGCGTGCCACGGTGGCCGGCCTGGTCATGCGTCCGATCGGTTCCATCCGCCGCTCTCCTGCCCATCCGGCCCGGCGGGCGGTGCCGCCCGGCACATCCTGCCGCCCGTCCCACCGCCTCCGGGCGCGGCGCACCGCCGCTGTCCCGTGGCACGCCGCTTGCGCTCTCTGCGCGGCGCACCGAACCCGACGGTGGGGCGCAATGGTTGATGAGGCATGACGAGGAGCCTGCACGACATGCCAGGGCTGCTTTCCCGCCTCCCGCTCGCCCTCGCCGCCCTGCTCGTGGCCGTGCCGGCGGCGGCCCAGGTGCGCATCAAGGACATCGCCGACGTCGAGGGCGTGCGCGACAACCAGTTGGTCGGCTACGGCCTCGTCGTCGGGCTGAACGGCACCGGCGACCGGCTGGATTCGGCGGTGTTCACCCGCGAATCGCTGGTCGCCATGCTGGAGCGCCTCGGCGTCAACACCCGCGACCAGATCGCCAGGCTCTCCACCAAGAACGTCGCCGCGGTGATGGTCACCGCCAACCTGCCGCCCTTCGCCCGCGCCGGCAGCCGCATCGACATCGCCGTCTCCGCCCTCGGCGACGCCTCCGACCTGATGGGCGGCACGCTGCTGGTGACCCCGCTGATGGCCGCCGACAGCGAGGTCTATGCCGTGGCGCAGGGCGCCCTTACCACCTCCTCGATCTCCGCCAAGGGCGCCGCCGCCTCGGTCACCCGCGGCGTGCCGACCTCGGCGCGGATCGCCAACGGTGCGATCGTGGAGCGGGAGGTGCCCTATGCCTTCGGTGCCCGCACCGACCTCCATCTCGCCCTGCGCAACCCCGACCTGACCACGGCAGAGCGGATGGCGGCGGCGATCGACAAGGCGATCGGCGGGGCGCCGGCCCGCGCGCTCGATCCGCGGACGGTGGCGCTCGACCTCGAAGGCCACGACGTGGTGGCAACCCTCGCCCGTATCGAGGAACTGCGCGTCACCCCCGACAGTCCTGCGGTGGTGGTGGTGGAGGAAGCGAGCGGGACGATCGTGATGGGCGACAACGTGCGCATCAGCACCGTCGCCGTCGCGCAGGGCAACCTGACGGTGCGCGTCACCGAAACGCCGGAGGTGAGCCAGCCCAACGCCCTCGGCGGCGGGCAGACCGTGGTGGTGCCGCGCACCGACGTGCAGGTGCAGGACGGAGCGGGCCGCAGGATGGGCATCGTGCGGGAAGCGGCAACGCTGCGCGATCTGGTGGCGAGCCTCAATGCGCTCGGCGTCGGCCCGCGCGACATGATCAGCATCCTGCAATCGATCAAGGCGGCCGGTGCGTTGCAGGCGGAACTGGAGGTACGGTGATGGGACCGGCTATCGCGGCGGTCGCGGCGGCGGCACAGGCGTTCGAGGGGCAGGCCCTGGGCGCGCTGTTCGCGCCGATGTTCGCAACCGTAACCAGCCCCGGCGGCGCCTTCGGCGGCGGCGCCGGCGAGGCGGCATGGCGCCCGCTGCTGACCGACGCGATCGCGAAAGCGGCCGCCGCGCATGGCGGCCTCGGCCTTGCCGCGCCGGTGATGCAGCAATTGCTCCGCGCCCAGGAAGCCGCCCGATGAGTGCCGCCCTGCAAGCGGCGGCGGAGGCGCTGGCCGATACCCTGGCGGCGGAAAACGCCGCCCTCGCTGCCTTCGACCTCGGCGGCGCGGCGGCGCTGCTCGACGCCAAGCGGGAAGCGGCGGATGCCCTGGCGGCAGCCCTGCCCGCGCACCTGGACGCGGTCCCGCGCCCCCTCGCCGCACGGCTCCGCGCGCTTGCGGCGGAGAACCGGGTGCTGCTGGAACGCGCGCTGCGGGTGCAGACGCGGGTGCTGCAGCTCTTCGCCCGCGCGCTGCCGCAGCCCGCTGCCGGCTACGCCGCCTCCGGCACCGCGGTCGCGGCGGGTGCCGCGCCGCCGGTGCTGGTCTCGGCCCGCGCGTAGCGGTGCGGCGACGCGGACCAGTAGCGTGGTGTCAGCACGACGCCGATCTCCAGCATGCGCGCCCCCTCGACCGCCAGCGCCGCATCGCCGTCGCTCCAGCGCCAATGTTCCTCCGCCGCGTGCCAGCCGGCGCCGAGCCGGGCATCGGTGAGCGGCACCGGGGCATCGTCGAGCGAGAGCTGCGCCACGGCGACGCCGAGCCGGCGGTGATCGCAACTGCCGGGATCGGTCCACGCCGGCACGGCGCTGCGCGACAGCAGCCGCACGCCGGCGGTGCCGGGCGGCAGCACGAAGCGATAGCGGCCCGCGGCGGCGCGCGCCCGCACCGGCTGCCCATCGGCGAGGAGATGCAGATCGGGCAGGCGGGTGTGGCGATGGCCGAGCGCCCGCGCCCGCGCCAGCAGCGCGCGAAGCTGCGCGTGCAGAGCTTCGCCGTCCGTCACCAGGTCCGCGCAGGCATCGCGCGCCCACACGCCGCGGGCGAATTCGGCATGCAGCATGACGGACGTGCCGCCATTGGCGAAGGCGGCGCGGTTGCCGGTGTCGAGATAGCTCTCGCACGCCAGCCCCTCGGCGAGGATCACGTCGTGGCGCGGCAGTTCAACGTGATAGTAGGTGACGCGCTCGCGCGGCTCCTGCGCGATGGTGGCGCCGTTGATCAGGTAGCGCACCGGGATCAGCACGCCGCCCGCGAACACCGCATGATCGGGCGAGAGATACAGCGTGCGGTGCGGCAACCCCGGCGCGAACGCATCGGGCGCGATGCGCACCGGCCAGACATCCTGCGGACGCGGATGGGCGCGGCAGTCGATGGTGCGATGCCCGAGCCAGCGCAGTGGCGCCGCCCCGCCACCGGCGAGGAGGATGCCATCGCCTTCGCGCAGCGTCTCCACCGGCCGCGCGCCGGCGATCGTCGCGAGCAGCGTGCCGGCGGCAAAGCACGCAGTCACCATGGTGCCGCCGCTGCCGTCGCTGGCGACAGTATAGAAAGACTGACCGTTGCTGCCGAGCACCAGCACCACCGTCTCGGCGCCGTTGGTCACGTTCAGTGCGCTGCCCACGACGGCAGCCCTTGTCGTTCCGGCGGCGAAGGTGAGGCCGGGAAGATCGATGCTGCCGTGGCTGGCGGCGGAGAAACCGTCGAGGGTGTTGGTAAGGAAGAAGGAAGAACCGCTGCCGGTCAGCGCCGCCGGCTCGACGCGCAGGACGGAGGCGGCAGCGAAACTGACCGCCCCGCTGCCCGCGGCCCCATTTGCCGCGAGGTCCAACGTGCCGGCATCGAGCGTGGTGCCGCCGGTGAAGGTATTGGCGGCATCCAGCGTCACGCTGCCGGCGCCGTTCAGCACCAGCCCGCCGGCGCCCTGGCTCCTGGCGGTCGGGAGCGAGCCGCTCTGATCGGCGATCACGCCCGCGATCGTGAGACTCTGGCCGGCGGCGGGATCGAGGGTGACGCTTTGGGTGCCCTGGATGAACAGGCCGGAGCCGAAGGCATCCCCGGTGCCGCCGTTCGACAATCCGGCGCCGCCTTGCAGGGAAGCAGCGCCGAGCGTGCCGCTGTCGATCGCGAGATGGCCGCCCTGCTGGACGAAAATATCGCCCCCCGCCGCCAGCCCGCCGCCACCGCCGCCGGCCCCGGCATCGCCGCCGCCGAACCCGCCGCTGCCCGACGCCGACCGGCCGCTGCCGCCGCCGCCGCCGAAGCCGCCG
>JAJZNE010000002.1 GCA_021847995.1 Pseudomonadota bacterium
GCTGCCCTGACGCTTCCTCGGCGGCGGCGCGCAGCAGGGCGGCGAGCGCGGCGGCGGTCTCGCGCGCTGCGTCGCTGTCGTAGTGCAGGCCGAGCGCCGCCAGCAGCCCGGCCAGATCGGCGATGGTAACGGCAAGATGCCGCGCCTGCGGCGCGATGAGGTCGAGCGCCGTCACCGCGGTCGCGGCGGCGGCGGCGAAGCCGGTGGCATCGAACCCTGCCTCCGGGTCGAAAAAGGCAGGCAGGTTCAGCACGAAGCGCGGCCGTGCCGCATCGCTTCCCTGCCAAACGGACGCGCCCGGCGCGCCGCGGCGGTCGCGCAACAGGGCGTGCAGCGCCGCGGCAAGCGCCGGCGCATCGCCGGCGACCGGCGCGATCCATGCCGCCGCCGCCGCCTCCAGCGCCACCTTGCCGTCGCCGGGTGCGAGTGCCGCGAGCGCGTCGGCAGCCCCCTCCTCCCACGACGCGGGCAGGGTGACGGGGCGCGGCGCGCTGTCGGGCGCGGCGGCAAGGGTGTGCCGCAGACGCACGCCGCGCCAGTGCGGGCCAGGGATCGCCTTGGTCGGTCTCATGCCCTCGATGCTAGGCGCTGCGCCCTCCGCCCGGAAGCGCATTTTGCGGTCAGATGCCGAAGCGGCCACAAAATCCTGTGGAGATCCGTGTGGATAACCGGTCACGGGCCGGTTTGGCCGGCTGCGATGACAATCCCGGCCGTGGCGGCCGTGGGAGGGCACGCCGCATTGGCCGGGAAGCGGACGAGCCGCGGCATGGACCGCGGCGCGGGACCGGCCTATACCGCTGCCATGACCATCGGCACGAGACTGTTCACCTGGCGGCACGGGCGCGCGATCGGGCGTGACGATGCCGGCAACACCTATTACGAGGACAAGCGCGCCGCCCACGGCACGCGCCCGCGCCGCTGGGTGATCTATGCCGGGGCGCCGGATGCCTCGGCGATCCCGCCGGAGTGGCACGCCTGGCTGCACTACACGACCGACGCGCCGCTGCCGGTGCCGCGGCAGGTACCCTGGCTCAAGCCGCATCTGCCGAACCTGACCGGCACGCCGCTCAGCTACCGGCCGCCCGGCCATGACTACCAGGGCGGCCACCGTGCCGCCGCGACCGGCGATTACGAGGCATGGACGCCGGATACGCCGGCCGCCGGGGGCTGAGCGATCCATGCCGCAGCGCAACGTGGCCGAAATTGCCGCCGGCGCGGTGGTGCTGATCGTCGCCATCGGCTTCCTTGGCTATGCGGTCGCCAATTCCGGCCGCGTCGATCTCGGCGGCTACACACTGCATGCCCGGTTCAACGCGATCGACGGGCTTGCCGCGGGTTCCGACGTGCGCATGGCGGGGGTGAAGGTGGGCAGCGTGCGGGCGACGCATCTCGATCCGCATTCCTACCAGGCCGTGGTCGATTTTACCGTGGCCGACGATGTCCGGCTGCCCACCGACAGCAGCGCCGCGGTCACCAGCGACGGGCTGCTGGGCGGCAAGTATCTCGGCCTGGAACCCGGCGGCGATACTAAGATGATCCCGCCCGGCGGGCAGGTGACGATCACCCAGTCATCCATCAGCATCGAACAACTGCTCGGCAAGTTCATTTTCAGCATGGGCAATCTGCAGGGCGGCGGGGACAAGGGCGGGCAGAAGCCGGACGCGGGGCAGCCGCCGAAATGACCCCGGCAGCACACGACCGGCACAGCGCATGAGGCGCCATGCGGCGGTGCTGCTGGCCCTGCTGCCGCTCGGCGCCGCGGGGCCGCCGGCGCCCCCGCTGACCCCGCCGCCTTCCCCGCCAGGAGCGGCGCAGGGCGAGGGGACGCCGGACGCCCAGCCGCCGGCGCCGCCACCGCCCGCCTGGGTGCAGCGACCGGCGGTGACGCTGGTGCTGCTCGACAAGATCAGCGCCCAGCCGCACAGCGCGACCGTGCCGGTGGGGCGGTCGATCGCCTTCTTCTCGCTCGACATCACGGTGCGGGCCTGTGCGGTGCATCCGCCGGACCTGCCGCAGGACGCCGCGGCGTTCCTGGAGATCACCGACCGCCATGCCGGCATGCCGGGCTTCCGCGGCTGGATGTTCGCCGACGAGCCGGCGGCGGCGATGCTGGAGCATCCGGTGTACGACGTGCGGGTGACCGGCTGCGGCTGACAACGAATTTACGCCGGGGGGGTGGACGCAACTTCGCCCTCCGCGGATGGTTCAATTGTCATGCCTGCCCCTCCCCCACCCCCCTCGCTGCCGCCCGGGGCGGCGCTGCTGCTCGATCTGGACGGTACCCTGCTCGATCTGGCGGCGACGCCGGATGGCGTGCGCGTGCCGGAGGGCCTGCCAGCAACGCTGCTTGCCCTGCGCGGGCGGCTCGGTGATGCTCTCGCGATCGTGACCGGCCGGCCGGTGGCGCAGGTGGACGCGCTGCTGCCCGGCGTGCCCTACGCGGTCGCCGGCGAGCATGGTGGTGCCATCCGCTTCGCCCCCGCGGCCGAGGAGGAGCGGGTGGCGCTGCCCCCGCTGCCGCCGTCGTGGCGGGAGGCGGCGGCGGCACTGGTCGCGGCCCATCCCGGCACGCTGCTGGAGGAAAAGGCCCGCGGCTTCGCGGTGCATTACCGCCTCGCCCCCGGCGCGGGGCCGGCGCTGGAGCGGGCGCTGGCGGCGCTGCTCGACGGCCAGGCGACGCACCGGCTGCTGCCGGCGCACATGGCCCTGGAAGTGAGGCCGCGCGGCGCCGACAAGGGCACGGCGGTCACTGCCCTGCTGGCGCGCGCGCCGTTCGCCGGGCGCCGCCCGGTCTATATCGGCGACGACGTGACCGACGAGGATGCGATCCGCGTCGCTGGTGCGCGCGGCGGCCTCGGCCTGCGCGTCGCCGAGGCGTTCGGTGATGCTGCGGGGGTGCGCGCCTGGCTCGGCCGGCTGACCGCGGGGGCGTCGATGACATGAGGGGCGGGGCATGAGCCGGCTGGTGATCGTCTCCAACCGCGTGCCGCCGCCGCGGGAGCGCGGGCCGGCGGCGGGCGGCCTCGCGGTCGCGATGCGGGAGGCGCTGGCGGGGCGGGAGGCGCTGTGGTTCGGCTGGTCGGGCAGCAATCATGCGCCGGGCGACCCACCCCGGCTGGCCCGCAGCGGACGCCTCAGCTTCGCCACCCTCGACCTGCCGCAGGCCGACTTCAATGGCTATTACCGCGGCTTCTCCAACGGCATGCTGTGGCCGCTGCTGCATCACCGGATGGGCCTCGCCGAATTCCGGCGCGAGGATCTGGCCGCCTACCGGCGCGTCAACGAAACCTTTGCCGCCGCGCTGATGCCACTGCTGCGGGCGGGCGATTACATCTGGGTCCACGACTATCACCTGATCCCGCTGGGCGCCGGCCTGCGGCGGCGCGGCTTCGCCGGGCGCATCGGCTTCTTCCTGCACGTCCCGTTCCCGCCCCGCTCCATCTTCGAGGCGCTGCCGCAGGGCGAGGGCCTGCTCGCGGATTTCGCCGCCTATGACGTGCTCGGCGTGCAGACCGAGGAGGATGCGGCCAACCTGAACGAGGTGCTGGGGCGGGCCGACCTGCCGGTGCGGGCGGCGGCCTATCCGATCGGCATCGACCCCGATGCCTTCGCCGCCGAGGCGCGCCGGGCGGCCGCCGGCCCGGAGGGAGTGCGGCTGCGCGACAGTCTGAGCCAGCGTGCCCTGATCCTCGGCATCGACCGGCTTGACTACTCCAAGGGCATTCCCAACCGGCTGCGCGGCTTCGCCCAGCTTCTCAAGCGGTTCCCCGAGCATCGCCACCGGGTGACGCTGTTGCAGGTCGCCCCGGTGTCGCGCGGCGATGTCGCGACGTACCGCGCGTTGCGCCGGGAACTCGATGAATTGTCCGGGCGCATCAACGGCGAGCATGCGGAATTCGACTGGGCGCCGCTGCGCTACATGACGCAGACGGTGCCGCGCACGACGCTGGCGGGGTTCCAGCGGATCGCGCGCATCGGCCTGGTGACGCCGCTGCGCGACGGCATGAATTTGGTCGCCAAGGAGTTCGTGGCGGCCCAGGATCCCGCTGATCCCGGCGCGCTGGTGCTGAGCCGCTTCGCCGGCGCGGCGCACGAGATGGAAGGGGCGATCCTGGTCAATCCGCACGACCCCGACGAGATTGCCGAGGCGCTGCACATCGCGCTGACGCTGCCGGAAGCGGAACGGCGGGCGCGGTGGGAGCGGATGTGGCAGGCGGTGCGCCGCCACACCGCGGCCACCTGGGCGCGCAGCTTCGTCGCCAGCCTGGAGGAGGCGCCGGCCCGCGCCGCCTGAACGGCGCTTGCGGCAACGGCCGCCATCCCGGATACTCGGCCCCGTGTCATGAGCGCCGCGCTGAAGCCGCTGACGACGGAGGAGTTCCTCGCCTGGGAACGTGCCCAGCCGGGGCGCTACGAATTCGACGGCATCCAGCCGGTGGCGATGACCGGCGCTTCGTCGGCGCATGCCCGGCTCGGGGCCCGGCTGATCGCCGCGCTGGTCAACCGCCTTCGCTCCCCTTGCGAGGTGTTCACAAACGAACTCAAGGTGCTGACGCCGGGCGGGCGGGTGCGGTACCCGGACGCGACGGTGGCCTGCGGCGGCACCGATGACAGCAGCGACATCCTCGCCCCCGTCGTGGTGTTCGAGATCACCTCGCCGTCGTCGATGCTGACGGACCGGCGGGTGAAGGCAATCGAATATGCCGCCACGCCGTCGATCCTCGCCTATGTCATGCTCGACCAGGAGCGGCCGGAGGCGCGCGTGCTGCACCGCACCGAGGAGTGGCGGGAGCAGGTCCTGGAGGGCACGGACGCAATCATCGCTTTGCCGGAGATCGGCGTCGAAATCCCGCTCGCCGCCGTGTATGCGCCACCGCCGGGGGCGTGAGCGCCGTCAGACGCCGAGATGGCGGTGCAGCACCTCCGGCCGGGCGCGCGCGGTCGCGGCGGTCATCTCCTCGACGATGTGGCCGTTGTTGAGGACATAGACGCGGTCGGCCAGCGTCATCGCGGCCTGGATATTCTGCTCGACCACGACGATGGTCTGCCCGGCTTCGGCCAGTTGGCGGCAGATGCCGAGCAGATCGCGCACGATGATCGGCGCCAGGCCCTCGAACGGTTCGTCCAGCAGCACGATCTTGGGGTCGCGCACGAGCGCGCGGGCGATCGCCAGCATCTGCTGCTCGCCGCCCGAAAGATCGGTGCCGCGGCTGCGCCGCCGCTCGCGCAGGCGCGGGAACAGGCCGTAGATGCGATCGAGCGGCCAGCGCCCCTTCGCCGTCAGCCCTGCGAGAACGATGTTGTCCTCGACCGACAGGCTGCCGAAGATGCGCCGCTCCTCCGGCACCAGCTGCATGCCGAGCGCGGCGATGGCGTAGGGCGGGAGGGTCTGCGTCGGCGTGCCGTCGAACACGATGCGGCCGGCGCGCGGGCGCACGGCGCCGATCAGGCTTTTCAGCGTCGTGCTCTTGCCTGCGCCGTTGCGCCCGAGCAGCGCCACCACCTCGTTGCGGCCGACCGTCATCGACACGTCGAACAGGATGTGGCTGTCGCCGTAGTAGCTGTTGAGCCGGTCGATCTCCAGCAGCGTTGTCATGCCGCACTGACCCCGCCGAGATAGGCGTCCTGAACGAAGCTGTTGCCCTGGATTTCGGCGGGCGTTCCCTCCGCCAATTTGCGGCCTTCGTGCAGCACGGTGATGCGTTCGGCGAGTTCGAACACCGCGTCCATGTCGTGTTCGACGATCACCAGCGTGCGGCCGCGGCGGATGTTCTTCAGGAGTTGCACCGTCTCCGTCCGTTCGCGCGGGCTCATGCCGGCGAGCGGCTCGTCGAGCAGCAGCAGCGTCGGCGAGGCGGCCAGCGCCAGCGCGATTTCCAGCCGCCGCTTTTCGCCATAGGCGAGCGAGGCGACCGGCACCGCGGCGCGGGCGGTAAGGCCGACCAGCGCCAGCGTCTGCTCGACCTGGGTCTCCAGCCCCGGCACGCGGTCGATCCGGCGCAGCATGTCCAGCCGGAACAGGCCGCGGCGTTCGGCAAGTGCTGCGATCACCACGTTCTGCCACACCGTCTGGCGGGCGAACAACTGGTTGACCTGATAGCTCTTGGTCAGGCCGAGCTGACAGACGCGCGAGACGTCGAAGCCGGTGATGTCGCGGCCGTGGAAGCGGATGCGGCCGGCAGTGGGCGGCACCTCGCAGGTCAGCATTTTGAAGAAGGTGCTTTTGCCGGCGCCGTTGGGGCCGATCACGCCGCGCAGCTCGCCTTCCTCCACCGTGAAGTCGATGTCGCGGTTGGCGGCGAGGCCGCCATAGATCTTGGTCAGCCCCTGCGCCTCCAGCACCGGGCCGGAAAAGCCGGCATCATGCCGACGCCGTCCGGCGATGCTGACCAGAGCGGGTGCCGCGAGGGCGACGGAAGCTGCTTCCTCCGGCGCTTCCGCCGGCTGCGCGCGGCCGCTGAGCGACCGCACGAGATCCAGCGCCCCGCCGATCAGGCCGCGGCGGAGGAACACGATCAGCACCACGAACACGACGCCGAGCACGAGCCGCCAGGCGCCGCCCAGGCCGAGGCCCGCCTGCAGGAAATCGCGCAGCGACAGCCACACCGCGGCACCGAGCAGGGGGCCGAACAGCGCCGCACTGCCGCCGATCACGGTCTGCATCACCAGCTGGCCGGAGGTGTCGAAGGTGAAGGCGTCGGGCGGCATGAAGCCCTGCTGCACGCCGAGCAGACCGCCGGCGAAGCCGGCGAACGCGGCGGCAACGACAAAGGCGGTGAGCTTGTAGGCGCCGACCGCGTGGCCGACAGCACGCGCGCGCTGCGGATTGTCGCGGATCGCGGTCAGGATCGCGCCCACCGGCGAGCGCACGATGCGCAGCGCCAGAACGATCGCGATGAAGTAGCAGGCGGCGAGGAACCAGTACATCGACCAGCCGGTGCCAACCGTCCAGGTCAGCGTGCCGATCCGGAAATCCGGCGCCGGCACGCCGGGCAGCCCGTTCTCGCCGCCGGTCCAGGCCGACAGCGGCGAATTCTCGACGAAGAAGAACGTCTCGGCGATGGCAACGGTGATCATCGCGAAGTAGATGCCGGTGCGGCGCAGCGCGATCAGCCCGACCAGCACGCCGGCCAGCGCCGCGCCGACGGTGCCGACCAGCAGCGCGGCGAGCACGCTGGTCATCAGGCTGTTGGTCAGCAGATAGGCGGCGATGAACCCGCCGGTGCCGTAGAGCGCCGACTGGCCGAACGACAGCAGACCGGTATAGCCGAACAGGATGTCGAACCCGATGCCGAACAGGCCCCAGATCAGGATCTGGTTGACCGTGTCCGGCGCGAAGTGCAGCGTGGGCAGAACGAACGGCGCCAGCACGAGGCCAAGCGCGGTCAGCCCCTCGACCAGCAGCGGCAGACGGCGCGACATCATTCCTCCCGCCTCATGCGCGTCCCGGTACGCCGAGCAGCCCCTGCGGTCGCAGCACCAGCACCAGGGTCATCACCACGAACAGCATGACCTCGGAATACGCGGGATCGACCATCGAGGTGAGGCTGAGGATTTCGCCGGCGACCAGCCCGCCCAGGATCGCCCCCGGAAACGAGCCGACGCCGCCGATGACGACGACGACGAAGGTCTGCACCAGGATCGAACTGCCGAGATCAGGGGTGAGCGACACCACCGGCGCGTTGACGATGCCGGCGAATCCGGCCGCCATGGCGCCGATCCCGAACACCAGCATGAACACGCGGTCGATGTTGATCCCGAGCATGCCGACCATGCCGGAATCCTCGATCCCCGCCCGCACGATCATGCCGAGCCGGGTGCGGTACAGCACGAGGTAAAGTAACGCCAGCGCCACCCCCGCGATCGCCAGCACGACGATGCGATAGGTCGGATAGATCAGGAAGCCCATCGGCGTGACCCCCGCCGCCCAGGCTGGCGGCGGCACGCTCAGCGTCAGGCTGCCGAAGCCGAGGCGCACCAGTTCGACGATGACGATGCCGATGCCGAAGGTCAGCAGAATCTGGTCCTCATGCGGCCGGTCGTAGAAGCGGCGGATCAGCACCCGCTCCACCACCGCGCCGACCACCACCATGAACAGCGCGCCCACCACGACGGCCAGCAGGAACGAGCCGGTCGCGTGGTAGGCGACATAGCCGGCATAGCCGCCGAGCATGAACATCGCGCCATGGGCGAGATTGAGCACGCCGAGCGTGCCGTAGATGATGGTGAGCCCCGAACTGATCAGCGCCAGCAGCGCGCCGGAGGCGAGGCCGTTGAACACCTGGGAGACGAAATTGGGCCAGGTGATCATGCCTGCCGGCTCCGTCCGCGCTCAGGTATAGGGGCCGAGCTTGCAGCCGAACGCATCCGGCGCCTGCATCACCCCCTCGCCTGGCACGGTCTCCAGCACCTCATAGTAGTCGTCAGGAGATTTCATGTCGGCCGCCTTCCTGCCGCGGACGATGAACACCGGATGGACGAGCTGATGATCGGCCCCGCGCCACCACACGTCACCGACCAGCGACGGCGTGTGCCGGCCCTCCTCGTAGGACTTGATGACGGCGGGCGGGTAGAACGTGCCCGCCGCCTCGACGGCACCGGCCCACAGGGCGAACTGCATATAGGCATTCTCGGCGCCCCATTCGGGCTTGTAGCCGAACTTCTTCTCGAACGAGGCGACGAACATCTTCGCCAGCGGATAGGCATCCTGGATCGTCCACCAGAAATCGGTCGCGGCGTAGACGCCGGCCATCAGGTCGGCGCCGACGTCCCTGGCCAGGAACGGCGTCTGGTAGGGCACGATCAGTGTCTGCTTGCCGAGGATGCCGAACTGCCTGGCCTGCTGGATCGACAGCACGGCGTCGTGGCCGAAATTGATGTTGACCAGCACATCGGCGCCGGAATTGGAGATGTTGAGCAGATAGGAACTGTAGTCGGCGGCACCGAGCGGTGCCACCTGGTCCGTCACCGTCGTCCACCCCCCCGCCTTCAGATACTCCTCCATCGACTTCTGGACGGTGTGGCCATAGGTATAGTCCGGCGTCAGATAGGCGACTTTCTTGTTCTTGCCGAGGTTCTTGATCAGCACCGGCGACAGCGCCGCGGCCGCGGTCTGGCCGTAGAAGCACTGGCGGAACCCGTAGCGCACGCAATCCTTGCCGGTGGTGTCGTTGGAGCCGGAGATGCCGGCGACGTAGAGCACCTTCTCTCGCTGCGCGAGCTTGTTCAGCGCCACCGCGACCGCGCTCGATGTCGAGCCGGTCATCAGGATCACCTTGTTCTCGCTGATGAAGCGCGACTGTGCCTGGACGGCGGTGTTGGGTTTCGCCTCGGAATCCGCGACGACATAGGCGACCTTCTTGCCGAGAACGCCTTTGGTGGTCCTGGGCGACATGGCGCGGATCAAAGGGTCGCCCGCGTTGATGTGCTCGACCGCCAGCATGTAGCCCTTGAGCTCATCCTCCCCCTGCACGGCATAGGTGCCGGTGCGCGGCACGGTGATGCCGACATAGACGGTGTCGCCCGAGGATCCGGCCGGCCAGGTGCCCATCGCGGGTTCGGCGGCGGCGGCGGGGTGCGACCATCCGAACGGCAGGGCCGAGGCGGCAGCCAGACCGGCGCCGGCACGCAGCACGGTACGGCGCCGCAGCGCCCCAATGGCAAGCGAGTCCATGTCACGTCCTCCCATGGGCGAGCGGCCATCGGTGCCGCGTCCGTTGCGCCGTTCCGGCAAGCATCGCTGAACTGCAACGCTACCCTGCGCCGTCCGGCGGTTCAAGGGGCGTCGGTGCGTCTGGCCATCCGGGGACGCGGCGGATATTTTGCCCGCAACCCGCGTCGGGGGAGGATTCGCGCCGTGACCTACGCCGAAACCTACGCCGCCTGGCAGGCCGACCCGGAAGGCTGGTGGGCCGCCGCCGCCGAGGGCATCACCTGGGATCGGCGGTGGGAGCGGGTGTTCGACCGCTCGCTCGGCACCTTCGGCCAGTGGTTCGCCGGCGCGCGACTCAATGTCTGTGCCAACGCGCTCGACCGTCATGTTGCCGCGGGACGCGGCGGGCAGACGGCGCTGATCTGGGACAGCCCGATGGCCGGGCGCGTCGAGCGGTTCAGCTACGCCGCGCTGCGCGACCGCACCGCCCGCGTCGCTGGTGCCCTCGCCGCCCTCGGCGTGGGCGCGGGGGACCGCGTCGTGATCTACATGCCGATGGTGCCGGAGGCGGTGATCGCCATGCTCGCCTGCGCCCGGCTCGGCGCGGTGCATTCCGTCGTGTTCGGCGGCTTCGCGATGGCCGAACTGGCCAAGCGGATCGAGGATGCGGCGCCGCGCGCCGTCATCGCCGCGTCCTGCGGGCTGGAGCCGGGGCGGGTCGTTGCCTACAAGCCGATGCTGGATGCGGCGATCGCGGCGTCGGCGCACAAGCCGGAAGCCTGCCTGATCCTTCAGCGCCCGCAGGCGGAGGCGACGCTGATCGCCGGCCGTGACCATGACTTCGCGGCGGCCGAGGCGGCCGCCGCGCCGCATGCGCCGGTACCGATCGCCGCCACCGACCCGCTCTATGTCCTCTATACCTCCGGCACCACCGGCAAGCCCAAGGGCATCGTGCGCGATGCCGGCGGCTATGCCGTGGCGCTCCACACCTCGATGCGGATGATTTATGGCCTCGGCGCCGGCGACGTGTTCTGGACGGCCTCCGACGTGGGCTGGGTGGTCGGGCACAGCTATATCGTCTATGCGCCGCTGCTCGCCGGCTGCACCACCGTTCTCTATGAGGGCAAGCCGGTCGGCACGCCGGATGCCGGCGCCTTCTGGCGGGTTGCCGCCGATCACGGCGTGAAGGTGCTGTTCACCGCGCCGACCGCGCTGCGTGCGATCCGCCAGCAGGATCCCGAGGCGGCCCTGCTCGCCCGCTACGACCTTTCGCGGTTCGAGGCACTCTATCTCGCCGGCGAGCGCTGCGACCCGCCGACCGCGATCTGGGCGGCGGAGCGGCTGCGCCGGCCGGTGGTCGATCACTGGTGGCAGACCGAGACCGGCTGGCCGATCACCGCCGGATTCCGCGGCCTCGGCCTGTTCGCACCCAAGCCCGGCAGCGGCGGGCGGCCGGCGCCCGGCTATGAGCTGCATGTGCTGGACGATGCCGGCGCGGTGCTGCAACGCGGAGAGACCGGCAACCTCGCCATCCGCCTGCCGCTGCCGCCCGGTTGCGCGCCGACGCTGTGGAACGATGCCGAGGGGTTCCGCCACGCCTATCTGGCGGATTTTCCCGGCTGGTACCGCACCGGCGATGCCGGCGTGATCGATGCCGACGGCGACGTTTCCGTGATGGGCCGCACCGACGACATCATCAATGTCGCCGGCCATCGTCTGTCCACCGGTGCGATGGAGGAAGTGCTGGCGAGCCACCCCGATGTCGCCGAGTGCGCGGTGGTGGGCGCGGCCGATGCGCTCAAGGGTCAGGCGCCGCTCGGGCTCGTGGTGCTGAAGGCGGGGGCGGCACGCAATGCGGCGGACGTCGCGCGCGAACTGGTGGCGCTGGTGCGCGAGCGCATCGGCCCGGTGGCCGCGTTCCGCACCGCGCTGGTGGTCCCCCGCCTGCCCAAGACGCGCTCCGGCAAGATCCTGCGCGCCAGCCTGCGCCGGCTCGCCGACGGGGAGGATCCGCGTCCGCCGCCGACGATCGACGATCCGGCGGTGCTGGCGGAGGTGGCGGCGGTCATGGGCCAGGAGATGAAGCCGCGCTGAACGCCTCCAGCCGCAGCGGCAGCATCGCGCCCATCCAGGCGGCGTGCCGGGTGTGATCGGCAAGGTCATCGCCGGTTTCGGCATGCAACAGCACGGCGAGACCGTTGCGATGGAGCAGCAGGAACGGCAGCAGCGCCGGCAGCAGGTCGGGGCTGAAGGCGATTTGGTACATGGCCTGCGGATGCGGTCCGATCGGCACATCGTGCCAGCGTCCCAGCCGCGCCGCCGGGAACGCCGCGCCGATCGCGGCCCGCAGTGCCTCCGCCGCCGGACGGGTGGCGGGATCGTAGTAGATATGCGCGTGATAGGCAGTGATGCGCGATGTGGTGTCGGACATGCGATCCTCTCTCCGTACGGCGCCCCGCGCACCTATATCCTGGCCGGTGACCGGATGCACCGCGCGATGAAGGGAAACGTCATGACCATCCACCGCCGTCTGCTGCTGGCCCTGCCGGCAGCCCTTGCGCTTGCCGGGCAGGCCGCTGCGCAGAGCCAGCCGCCGACCCGCCTGCGCGGCACCATTCTCTCGGGCGGCGACGGCACGCTTGCCGTGAAGACGCAGGCGGGGGAGACGGTGCCGCTTGCCGTGACCGACAAGACGCGCATCCTGCAAATCCTGCCGGCGCGGATGGAGGACATCAAGCCCGGCAGCTTCATCGGCACCGCCGCCATGCCGCAGAAGGACGGCACGCTGATGGCGATGGAGATCCAGGTGTTCCCCGAAGCCATGCGCGGCGTCGGCGAGGGGCACCGGCCGTGGGATCTCAGGCCCGACAGCACCATGACCAACGGCACGGTGGGCGACGTGACCGGCACGTCGGGGCGGAAGCTGACGCTGAAATACAAGGGCGGCGAGCAGACCGTGACGGTCCCGGCGGAGGCGCCGATCATCACCTATGCGCCCGGCACGCCCGCGATGCTGACGCCGGGCGCGCATGTCATCATCTTCGCGGTCAAGGACGCGGGCGGCGCGATGCGTGCCGGCATGATCGGCGTCGGCAAGGATGGGCTGGTGCCGCCGATGTAGGGCACGCCGCCCGGCATGGCGCAGGCCGCGCCCCCGGCGGAGGCGATTGCCGCCGCGATCGCCGACATGCAGGCGGTGCGGCGCGCTTTCGCCGATGCCGGACTGCTCGATGCGGCGCCGCCGGACGCCGCCGTGGCGCTGGCCGGCGGTGCCGCGGCGGCGGCGGCGCTGCGGCGCGATCTGCTGTTCGCCGACGCGCTGCTGCGCAACCGCGTGCTGCCGCGCGGCGATCGTCTGCGGCATGTCGTCGTGTTCGGCGGGACCAAGGTCGGCAAAAGCTCGGTGGTCAATCTGCTGGCCCAGGCGAGCCTCGCCCCGGTCAGTCCGGAGGGCGGATTCACCCGCCATCCCTGGGCTTTCCCCGCCGCCGGCGTCGATCCCCTGGCCGGGTCCGCCGCCGCGTTCCCGGGCTTCATCCGTACTGCGGCGGACAGCGTCGTGCGCGACGGCGCCGAACGGTACCGGGTCGTTGCCCGCCCCCCCGGTGATACGCTGCCGCGCGAACTGGTGCTGTGGGACACGCCGGATTGCGATTCGGTCGGCGCCGAACGCTACCTGCCCGGCCTGATCGAGGCGCTGTCGCTCGCCGACCTCGTCGTCTATGTCACGAGTGTCGAGAAATATGCGGTGGCGGCGCTGGTCGAATGGGTGTTCGATCTGCACGAGGCCGGGTTTGCGCTGCTGGAATGCCTCAACAAGACGCCGCCACGCGACCGCGACGCGGTCCTGCGCAAGCAGCAGGACGACATCCTGCCGCGCATCGCCGCCGAGCGCGGCGCGGCCGTGCCGGTGCTGCCGGTGGTGGCGCTGCGGGTGATGGCGGAAGGGGCGGACGCCGATCTGTGGGACGCAGGGCGGCATCCGGAGGCGGACCGCCTGCGCGCCGCGGTGCTGCGCCCGGCGGCCGGTGCCGGCACCGATGCGGCGGGACCGCGGCGTGCCGCGGCGGCGGCTGCGGCGCGAAGGGTGCGCCGCGCCCTCGACCTCGCGCGCGCGGCCCGCGCGGCCCGCGCCACCTGGGATGACGCGGTCGCGGCCGAGGTTGCGCGCTTCGTGCGGCGGTACCGCGAGGAGTATCTCGCCGCTGGCGAGGTGATCGAGCCGTTCATGCGGCTCAATCTGGAGATCATGCGCCTGCTCGACTACGACAACCGCGAGCTGAACGCGGCGCTGCGCTTCGTGCGGCGGCTGACGACGCTGCCGACCCGGCTCGTCATCCAGGTCGGCCGGCGCGTTCAGGATGCGCTGTTCGCTACCGGCGACACCACGACGACGGCGCTGCCGCCGCAGGCGCGGGCGTTCACCGGCGCGCATGCCGATCTGCTCAACGCGCTCGGCCGGGTGATCGACGCGGCGGGGGCGATGGGCGGGCACCATCCGTTCTGGGATCGCCTCGGGTCCGCGTGGCGGGCGGCGCTGCCGGGGTTGCAGGCGGCGTTCGGCGCGGCACTGGCCGAACAGCTGCGCCGCACCGATGCCGAAATCCGGGAGACGGCGGCCAGGATCGTCGCCGAATTGCGCAAGCGGCCCGCCCTGGTCGGTACGCTCAAGGGCGTGCGCATCGCGACCCAGGCGGGGGCAGTCGCGATGGGTTTCCTTGTCCCGCACGGCGGCGGCCTCGTCCATGACGCGCTGGAGGAACTGGTGATCACGCCGCTGCTGCTGGGGGCGACCGAGAAATCCGCCGACTGGCTGGTCGGCGCCTTCGTCGCCGCGCGGCGGCGGGAACTGGTGGGGCGGCTGGAGCAGGACGCGACGGCGCTGGCGGCAACGGTCTATGCCGCCCCGCTCGCCGCCCTGGCCGACGGGACCGGCATGCCCGACCTCGATGCGGCGGTGGCGGAGCGGCTGGCGGGGCACCTGGCGGCGATCGTGGCGGGGTTGCCGGAGGGGGTGGCGTGAGCGGCGCCGGCGGCGCCCTGCTCCCCGCGCTCGATCGCTTCGTGCAGGCGGCAGCGGCGCGCGAGTTGCTGGAGGCCTCGGAAATCGCGCGGCTGGAGGCGGCGGTCGCTGCCGCCCGCGCCGGCGGCATCGACGGGCCGGTCGAGCCGCTGCTGGTGATCATGCTGTGCGGTCCCACGGCGGTCGGCAAGTCGAGTCTGCTGAACGCGCTCGCCGGCGCCGACATTGCGCCGGTCGGGGTGGGCGCGACCACGGATCGGCCGCTTCTCTATCTGCACGAGGCGGACGATGCCGCGCGGCTGTTCGCCTATGGCCGGGCGCTCGGCGAACTGGCCGCCGACCGTCCTGCCGTGGTGCGCCACGGGCGGGCGGCGGTGCGCGGCAAGGTGATCGTCGATACGCCGGACATCGACAGCGCAGTGCGCGAACACCGCGCCGCGACCGAGGCGGCGGCGGCGCATGCCGATATCATCCTCTATGTCACCTCGCCCGAGAAGTACAAAGTCGAGGACCCGCTGCGCTGGCTCGCCGCGCACCGGCAGCGCCACGGCATCGGCTTCGTGCTGAACAAATGGGATGCCGCCGGGATGGGCATGCAGTTCGCGCAGCGCGGGCGGGTGGCCGAGGATTTTCGCGCCCTGATCACGCGCCTCGGCTTCGTCGATCCGCATGTGTTCTTCGTCTCGACGCAGGATGAAGGGGCGGCGCTTGCCGAACTTCGCGCCTGGATCGAGGCGGCGCTGGACCGATCGACCGCGATGGCGGTGGGGGCGCTGCGCCGGCGGGCCGGCTGGGGCGGGATCGCCGCCGCCCTCACCGCGGCGCTCGCGACCGTCACGGCGCGGACGGAGGATGCGCGCGAGGCGGCGCAGCTCTGGTCCACCGCCGCCGCCGCCGCGCGGCAGGACGTTCATGCCGCGGCGGCCGGGCTGGCGGCGCGGCCGGCGCCGAGCCTGTATCGCCCGCGCGGGACCGGATTGCCCGCGCTTGCCGCGAGCCTGCTGGCGGCGCGCCTGTCGCTGCCGCCGCCGGCGGAGCCGGTTGCGCAGCCGGGCGGCTTCGGCGCCACCGCGGCGGCTGCCCTGCGGCGGGCAGCGGGCGAGATCGAATTGTTCGCCCGCACGCGCGGCGTACGGCTCGGGGCGCTGCCGGCGCTCTGGGCGCAGGAATGCGACGGCCTGGCCGAGGATCTTGCCGCCGTTCCGGCCCGTGCCGAGGCGGCCGCGGTCGCGGCCAGCGCCCAGGCGCGGGTGCGGCGTGGCCTTGCCACGCTGTGGCTCGGCGTCGTCGAGGCGGCGACGGTTGCGGTGCTGGCGCTGACGCTGTGGCGGCTCGCCAGCGACTTCATCCGCGGCACCTATGCCCCGTTCGCGCTTCTGGTCAGTGCGGCGGCGATGGTGGCGCTGCTGGCGGCGTTCGGGCAGATGGGCGTGCGGCTGCTGTTTCCGAGCCTCGCCCGCCGCATCGCCGCGACCGGCCGCGGATTGGCCGAGGCGCGGCTCGATCGGGCGGCGACGGCGCTGACCGAAGCGACCGTGGCGCAGATCGAGGCGGCGGAGCAGTTGCGCGCCGATGGCACGGCGCTGCTCGGCGACATCGACCGGGAGATTGCCCGCCTGTCCCTGAACGCCCCGGACGCGGACGCGACAGCCGCCCGCCTGTTCGCGGCGGCGCGGGCCGAGTGAACGGCCGCGCCTTTGCCGCCGTCGCCCGGCCGCGCCGGTGCCGATCCGGCGGCGCGCCTACTCCGCCGCCGTTGCCGCGCGGCGGCGGGACGCCGTGGCGGGATGTTTGTGGAAGGCGCCGTCCTTCATGATCATGGCCAGACGGTCGCGATCCTGCATGATCCGCACGTCGCGGGTGGGGTCGCCATCGACCAGCAGCAGATCGGCCAGGTAGCCTTCGCGCACCTCGCCGATCTCGCAACCCATCATCTGGCCGCCGATCCTGGTGGCACAGCTCAGCGCCTCGGCAGGCGTGTAGCCGAACAGGTTGACGAAATGCTCCAGATCGCGGGCGTTGGTCCCCTGCGGCGTCCAGGCGAAGCCGTAATCGCCACCGATCACCACGCGCACGCCGCGCTTGCGCAGTTCGCTGTACGTCTTCGCGGCGAGATCGAGCGTGCGCTGCATGCCGAGATTGGCGACCACCTCCGGCGTGAAGCCGAAGGCCTCGCCCTCATGCACCGTGTTCCAGATGAGGCCGATCGCCGGGCCGGCAAAGATGCGGTCCTTTGCCGCCTCCAGCAGGTCGAGGCCCTGCGCGTCGGTCCATTCGCAGTGATAGATGACATCGACCCCGCATTGCACGGCCCGGCGGACCGAAAGCCCGGCGCGGGCATGGCAGTTGACGCGGCAGTCAAAGTCGTGCGCCGTCTCCACCGCCGCGCGCACCTCCGCCTCGCTCATCACCGTCATCGCACCCTTCGCCGGATTGACGAAGTCGTCGCCTGAGATGTTGATCTTCACGTTGTCCGTGCCCTCGCGGATGCACAGGCGGACGGTCTTGCGAATCTCGTCAGGGCCATCGGCGACGAGGCCGAAGCTGCTGCGCGTCTGGTGCATCCGCGTCTCATCGCCGAGGCCGCCGGTGACGGTGATCTCCGGCGTCGAGGCGCGCAGACGCGGGCCGGGCCAGCGGCCGGAGTCGATCTCGTTGCGCGTGACGATATCGAGCCGCACCTTGGCCGAGGCGGCGCTGTAGAGGCTGGTGAAGCCGTGATCGAGCAGCAGCGTCGCGTTGCGCAGCGTCGCCAGCAGATGTTCCTCCGGCGGGATGTCGCCGAGGTCGGTAGTCGCGCGGGCGCCGCAGAAGCTCGGGTGGGCGTGGCCCTCCACCATGCCGGGCATCAGCGTCATGCCCTGAGCGTCGATGGTTTCGCAGCCCGGCGCCTCAAGGTTCGCGCCGGCGGCGGCGACGGTGCGGATGCGGTTGCCGCGCACGATCACCTCGCCCGGCCGCAGCGGCGCCCCGCTGCCGTCGAAGATCATGGCATTTCGGATGTGAACATCGGCCATGTTCGTCCCTCCCCCAAATATTTGGCCCGCAAATATTTGGGGGAGGGTAGGAAACTGCCGGCGGCGGCGTCAAGGCCGACGTAGCGGCGGCAACGCCGCAGGAGAGGGGTTCACGTTTCAGCGTCAGCCGAGTGCCGCCGGATAGAGGGCGCGGTAGCGCGCGAGCCTTGGCGCATAGAGGGCGGCGCGCTCGGGAGCGGGCCGGTAGCTCTCCCGCACCCCGGGGGCGGTGCAGATCTCCGCCTCGCTGCCTGCTCCGGCCGCCAGCATTGCCAGCCGCGCCGCGCCGAGCGCCGCCCCGGTCTCCGCCCCTTCGGGCAGTTCCAGGGCGACGCCGAGCACGTCAGCCAGCATCTGCCCCCAGAAGCGCGAGCGCGCGCCGCCGCCCACCAGCATGCAGCGATCGAGCGGCGCGCCGGCCCCGCGCAGCACGTCGGTGCCGTCGGCGAGCGCGAAGGCCACCCCCTCCAGCACCGCGTAGGCGAGCGCTTCCGCGCCGTGTTGCGCGCGCAGGCCGGCGAACACGCCGCTTGCCGCCGGATCGTTGTGTGGCGTGCGCTCCCCCGCCAGATAAGGCAGGAACAGCGGCGCCGCCGCGCGATGTTCGGGCGAGGCCGCCCAGGCGGCGACGCGGTCGAGCAGGGCGGCGATGTCGGCAGTGCCCAGCACCGCCGCGATCCAGGCGAGCGATGCGGCGGCCGAGAGAATGACCGACATGCCGTGCCAGCGGCCGGGCAGCGCATGGCAGAAGGCGTGCAGCGTGCGCTCGGGGGCGGCGACGAAGCGGTCGGTCACGGCGAACACCACGCCCGAGGTGCCGAGCGACAGGAACCCCTCGCCCGCGCGCACCGCGCCGATGCCGACCGCGGAGGCGGCATTGTCGCCGCCGCCGCCGGCGACGGTGACGCGCGCCACCCCCCACTCCGCCGCCAGGGCTGCCGAGAGCGTCGCCGACGGCGCGGAGCCTTCCACCAGCTCCGGCATGTGGCGCCGCGCAAGCCCGGTTGCCGCCAGCAGCGCATCGTCCCAGGCGCGCGCGGCGACATCGAGCCACAGCGTGCCGGAGGCATCCGACATCTCCGAGACAAAGGCGCCGGTCAGGCGGAAGCGGATATAGTCCTTCGGCAGCAGCACCGTGCGCGTGGCGGCGAACACCGCCGGCTCATGCGCGCGCACCCACAGCAGTTTCGGCGCGGTGAAGCCGGGCATGGCGATGTTGCCGGCGCGCGCGGCGAGGTCGGGGAGCAGGCGGTGCAGGTCCGCACATTCCGCGAAGCTGCGCCCGTCATTCCACAGGATTGCCGGGCGCAGCACGCGCCCCGTTTCATCGAGCAGCACCGCGCCGTGCATCTGGCCGGACAGGCCGATGCCGGCGAGCGCCCGCCAGGCGTCCGGTGCGGCGGCCCGCACCTCCGCGATGGCGGCGAGCGTCGCGCGCCACCAGTCCGCGGGATCCTGCTCGGACCACAGCGGCTGCGGGCGCGACACCTCCAGCGCGGCGCTGCCGACCGCGAGCGGGCGCTGCGCCGCGTCCAGCAGCAGCGCCTTCACCGCCGAGGTGCCGATATCGAGCCCGAGAAACGTCATCGCCGGGTTCCTCCCCCTTGCCCCCGCCCCTCTTGCCCGGCCCTGGGCGAGCCGGCCGCCCCGTCACGGGCCGCTGGAGTATGCCGCACCCCCGGTCGCTTTGGCATCCGCCGGATGGATTGGCAATGACCGCGTGAGGGATCCATATATCGGCTTCCGGCGGCGACGATCCCGAACGCCTGCCGAGGATGGAGGCGCCTCGATCGCCCACCGCGCGACAGTCGGATCGTGCGGCGCTGTCAGTTGAGGAGGACTGCGTGACCGAACAGACCAATGTGATCGATTGCCTGCGTGAGCAGTTTGCGCGCCTTCACGGGCGGCTGGATGACATGGCACGCTGGCAGGACGAGACCGGCAGGCGCCTCGTCGCCATCGAACGCCATATCGCCGGGGTCCGCCGTGACGCCGTGACGCCGTGACGCCGTGACGCCGTGACGCCGTGACGCCGTGACGCCGTGACGCCGTGACGCCGTGACGCCGTGCTGGACGCGGAAGACGTGATTAATGTCAAGGAGAGCGTCGCCGGGCTGGCGGAGCGCGTCGCGCGCCTGGAGCGACGGTCCGATCTGGTTTCATAGGCACCGTGCCCGCGGCCGACGCCGCCTTCAATCGCGGACGGCGGCTGATGCCGCCGTCAATCGCCCACCGCGCGAAGCTGGGCGGCGTGACGTTGCGTGCGGCCGGCGTGGATCAGGCGCTGATAGACTGCGACGTAATCCTCCGCCATCCGCCGCGCGGTCCAGCGGCGTTCGAACACGCGGCGGACATTCGCCCGGTCGATCGTGTGCAGCCGGCCGACGGCCGCCACCGCCCCCGCCACGTCCTCGACGACGAAGCCGGTGACACCGTCGTCCATCACTTCCGGCACCGAGCCGCGGCGGAACGCGATCACGGGGCAGCCGCAGGCCATCGCCTCGATCATCACGAGGCCGAACGGTTCCGGCCAGTCGATCGGGAACAGCAGCGCCTTCGCCCCCGACAGGAAGGCCGGCTTCTGCGCATCGTTGATCTCGCCGATGAATTCGACATTGGCGTCGGCGAGCAGCGGCTTCACCTCGCGCTCGAAATAGGCGCGGTCGGCGTTATCGACCTTGGCCGCGACCTTGAGCCGGACGCCGGCGGCATGGGCGATGCGGATCGCGCGCTCGATCCCCTTTTCGGGCGAGATGCGGCCGAGGAAGGCGAAATAGCCCGGCTCCGCCGGCACCGGGCGCAGCAGGTCGGCGGGAATGCCGTGATGCACGGTCGCGGCCCAATTGAGATCGGGCAGCGGCCGGCGCTGGCTGTCGGAGATCGAGACCAGCGGCACCGAGGGGAAGGAGCGATAGACGGCGGCGAATTCCGGCAGATCGAGCCGCCCGTGCAGCGTTGTCAGGAACGGCGTGCTCTGGCGCGTGAATACGGAATTGGGCCAGTAGTCGATATGGAAATGCAGCACGTCGAACAGGTGCGCCCGTTCGCGCACGTATTCGATCAGCAGCGCATAGGTCGCCACCCAGTCGCGGATGTCGGGGTCGAGCCGGAGCGCCCGCGGCCACGGCGCATCGAGCTTCGCCGAGGTGGTGGAATCGCCGCTGGCGAACAGCGTCACGTCGTGGCCGAGCGCCACCAGTTCCTCGGTCAGCGAATACACCACCCGCTCCGTGCCGCCATAGAGCTTCGGCGGCACGGCCTCGAACAGCGGCGCAATCTGGGCGATACGCATGCGGCACGACCTTCCGGTTGAGGGAGGGCGCACGCTGTTCCCCTGCGCGGGGCGGCACGCGCCGTCACCTGATGAACTATGCAGCGATGATGGCAAAAACGCGGCGCCTGACAGGACGTTCACGACGCACCTTCAATCGCCGACGGCGCGCAGCTCGGGGCGCGCCGGGCGGGCGAGGCGGCGGTAGAGCGTGAGGTAATCCTCGGCCATGCGGCGTGCCGTCCAGCGCTCCTCGAACCGCCGGCGGACCAGCGCGCGGTCGAGCCGGTCGAGCCGCGCCACCGCTGCGACCGCCTCGGCCTCGTCGGCGACGATGAAGCCGGTGCGCCCATCCTCCACCACTTCGGGGACAGAGCCGCGCGGATAGGCGATCACCGGGCAGCCGCAGGCCATCGCCTCGATCATCACGAGGCCGAACGGTTCCGGCCAGTCGATCGGGAACAGCAGGGCGCGGGCGCCGGAGAGGAAGCCGGGCTTTGCGGCATCGTCGATCTCGCCGAGGAAGCGCACGCCCGGCGCGCCCAGCAGCGGCGCCACCACTTCGGCATGGTAGGCCGCATCCTCCTCCCCGACCTTGGCCGCGACGCGCAGTTCCATGCCGGCGGCGGCGGCGATGCGGAGCGCGCTCTCGATTCCCTTCTCGGGCGAGATGCGGCCGAGGAAGGCCAGGTATCCGGGGCGCGCGGGGCGCGGGCGCAGCAGGCCGGGCGGCATGCCGTGATGCACCGTGCCGGCCCAGTTGAGCGCCGGCGCCGGCGCGCGCTGGGCGTCGGAGATGGAGACGAGGCTGGCGTCGGGAAACAGGCCGTAGATGTCGCGCACCCAGTCGCGGTCCATGCGCCCGTGCAGCGTCGTCAGGAACGGCGTCGGCTGGCGGGAGAAGGTGGGCAGCGGCCAGAAGTCGATATGGAAATGCAGCACGTCGAACCCGGCCGCCTGCCGGCGCACCAGCTCCAGCAGCCGCATGTAGGGCGCGCCGTTGGCCTCGAAATTCGGCACGAAGCGGGCGGCGCGTTCGCGCGCCGCCACGAGGCGGGCGGAGGTGGTCGAGTCGCCGGTGGCGAACAGCGTCACGTCGTGGCCCATCGCCACCAGCTCCTCGGTGAGCCAGTGGACGACGCGCTCGGTGCCGCCGTAGCGGCGCGGCGGCACGGCTTCGAACAGGGGGGCGATCTGGGCGATGCGCATGGCGGCGGATATGGCGGGCGGTTGTGGCAAAACCGGGGCGGGGTGACGGGCGACGGTTCGGCTTCGTCAAAATTGGGCCGCAATGCGGGCGGAGGATCACGCCATCGGGCGGCGCCCCGCCGCCCTGCAAGCGAGTGCGCAGCCGTGGCCGCCGATCCGATCCTCCGCTACCGAAGCCGTCCCATCCGCTTCCTGCTGCACTATGTCGGCCGCCATGCCGCGTCGCATGGCGTGGTCCTGGGGGCGGTGTTCTGTGCCGTGGTGTTCGCCGTCACCTCCCAGTACGGGCTGAAGCGGGTGATCGACGTGGTTTCCCTTGGGCCGGCGGAGGGCGGGGCCGCGGTGTGGGGTGCCTTCGCCCTGCTGTGCGCGCTGATCGCGGCCGACAACCTGACCTGGCGGATCGGCGGGTTCGTGGCGGCACGCGCCTTCGTCGCCGTCACCGGCGACGTGCGCCGCGATCTTTTCCGCCATCTCACCGGCCATGCGCCGTCCTACTTCGCGGAGCGACTGCCGGGCACCCTGGCCGGTCGCATCACCGCGACCGCCAACGCGGCGTGGCAGACGGAAAGCACGATGACCTGGAACGTCATTCCGCCGACGCTCGCGGTCGCTGTCGCGATCGTCCTGATCGCGACGGTCAATCCGGCGATGGCGGCGGCCCTGGTCGTGGTGGCGGCGGCGCTGGCGGCGCTCATCTTCCGCCTCGCCCGCCGCGGCGCGCCGCTGCACCGCGCCTATGCCGGACGCGCCGCCGCGGTCGATGGCGAGCTGGTCGATGTCATCACCAACATGCCGGTGGTGCGCGCTTTCGGCGCCACCCTGCGCGAACATCAGCGGCTCAGCGACGATATCGCGGGCGAGATGGCGGCACGGCGGCGCAGCCTTTATTACCTGGAACGGCTGCGGCTGCTGCATGCCGTGCTGACGGCGCTGCTGACGGCGCTGCTGCTGGGCTGGGGGCTGGTGATGTGGCAGGCGGGCCGCGCCTCGGCCGGCGATCTCGTGCTGATCTGCTCGCTCGGCTTCACCATTCTGCACGGCACGCGCGACCTTGCCGTCGCCCTGGTCGATCTGACGCAGCAGCTGGCGCGGCTGGAAGAGGCGATCGGCGCGCTGCTGCTCGCGCATGCGCTGCCCGACCGGGCGGATGCGCGGCGGCTGGTGCCGGGCGCCGGGCGCGTCGCCTTCGAGAAAGTGCGCTTCGCCTATCCCGGCCGCGGCACGGTGCTGGACGACCTCACGCTCACGATCGAGCCGGGGCAGCGCGTCGGGCTGGTCGGTGCCTCGGGCGCCGGGAAATCGACCGTTCTCGCGCTGCTGCAACGTCACTACGACGTGGCCGGCGGGCGTATCCTGATCGACGGGCAGGACATCGCGCGCGTGACGCAGCAGAGCCTGCGCGACGCGATCGCCGTCGTGCCGCAGGACATCTCCATGTTCCACCGCACGGTGCTGGAGAACATCCGCTACGCCCGCCCCGACGCGAGCGAGGCGGAGGTGCTGGCGGCGGCAACCGCCGCGCGCTGCCGCGACTTCATCGAGGCGCTGCCGGACGGGTTCGCGACCATGGTCGGCGACCGCGGCGTGAAGCTGTCCGGCGGGCAGCGCCAGCGCCTCGCGATCGCGCGGGCGCTGCTCAAGGACGCGCCGATCCTG
The DNA here is from genome assembly GCA_021847995.1 of Pseudomonadota bacterium. Taxonomy (GTDB): domain Bacteria; phylum Pseudomonadota; class Alphaproteobacteria; order Acetobacterales; family Acetobacteraceae; genus JAFKFJ01. The sequence continues at coordinate 23,832 of JAJZNE010000002.1, forward strand.
CTGCTGGATGAGGCGACCAGCGCGCTCGACAGCGACAGCGAGGCGGCGATCCAGGCGGCGCTCGACAACCTGATGCGCGGACGGACGGTGATCGCGATCGCACACCGGCTTTCCACGCTGCGCAATTTCGACCGCATCGTGGTGATGGAGGCGGGCCGCATCATCGACGACGGCTCGCCGCTCGCGCTCGCGCACCGGCCCGGGCCGTACCGCGACCTCCTTCGCCGGCAGGCCGAGCCGGCGGAGGAACTGCCGGCGGTGGCGTAGCGGCGCGCCGCCGCCCGCCAACCCGGCGCGCCTGCCGGATTGCCGAAAGACCGCAGGGGTCGGTCGTTCGGCGACGTGGCATCAGCCGCCGGTGTAGTGGCGCACGAAGCGGCGGCCGAGCCGAGTGAGCAGTTCGTAGCCGATGGTGCCGGCAGCCGCGGCCAGGGCATCGGCATCGCCGTGCGGCCCGATCAGGTCGAGCAGCAGGCCGGGGCGCACCGCGTGCTCGGGCAGCGCCGAGACATCGACGGTGATGCTGTCCATCGACACGCGCCCGACCACGGGCAGCGGCGTGCCGTCCAGCCACGCCGTGCCGCGCCCGCCGAGGCTGCGCGGCAGGCCGTCGGCATAGCCGATGGCGAGCGTCGCGATCCGCGCCGGCGCCGGCGCGCGCCAGGCGTGGCCGGAGGCGACGC
>JAJZNE010000106.1 GCA_021847995.1 Pseudomonadota bacterium
AGAACTCCGGCCCCCAGGGCGGGCGCGGGCCGGCGACGGCGACCAGGTGGGCCGCGTCCGGCCCGATCTCCTGCGCATCCAGGGCGCGCCCGATCGGGCCGGCATAGCCGCTGCCCTGCACCGTCACCGGACGCCCCACCGCCAGCATGTCGGCAAGCCGCTGCGCTTCAGGCGGCGGCAGGTGGACGACCGTCCCGTCGCTCAGCAGCACGCCGTTGAAATCCCCGCGCGGGCCATAGAGCGGGGCCTTCACGATGCCCTGGGCGTCCACTTCGGCGCCTTCCCGCATATGCGGCGGGCCGCTCCAGGCGACCGTGACATGGGTTGCGTCGTTGGTGACGGAGGCGGCCTCCACCAGCCTGACGGCGCGGGCGCGCAGCCCGTGCACGGTGACGGCGTCGCCCGGCTTGACCGCGAAGACGAGCTCGGTGGAAAGATGCGGCGGCACATGGACCTCGGTCCCGTCGCTCAGCAGCAGCCCATCGACATCACCGCGCGGCGTCGGCAGGTACTGCGCGACGGTGCCGTGGACCGCGGGAAGCTGGTCGAGGTCGAAGGCGCTGTCCATCTGCGCCAGGGCAACCCCTCCGGCGCCGGCCGCAAGCAGCGTCGCGGCGAGCAGGGTGGTTGTGAAGCGTGGCATGATATCCTCCTGCAACACGGGCCGAACGGCCCGCGCCGATGCACCGCAACCCGTGTGCCAGGGGACGGGGCAGGGACGGGGCAGGGGATTGCGGCAATTCCCGCAATGGAATGCGGCGCCGGATGTCGCCGCCGCCGACGCCCCTGTCCGCTTGCCGGACGGAGGGTGCGGGGCGGCGTCAGGCGCGGATGCTGTAGCCGCCGTCGGCGGGGATTGACGTGCCGGTGATCCAGTCGGATGCGGGGGCGGAGAGAAAGACCGCCAGCCCGGCCAGATCGCGCGGTTGCCCCCAGCGGCCCGCCGGCGTGCGGGCCACCACCGACTCCGCAAGCCCGGCGACATGCGCCCTGGCGCCGGCGCTCATCTCGGTCTCGATCCAGCCGGGCAGGATGGCGTTGACCTGGATGTTGGCCCCGGCCCACGCCGTCGCCAGCCCGCGGGTCATCGCCGCCATGCCGCCCTTGCTCGCGGCATAGGGCACGTTGTGGGGCGCGCCAAGAAGGGCGTTCATCGAGGCGACGTTGATGATCTTGCCGCGGCCGGCGCGAACGAACTGCGGATAGGCCGCCTGCGCGAGCAGGAAGGCGCCGGTCAGGTTGGTGTCGAGCACCGTGTGCCATTCCGCCTCGGTGAAATCCTCCGGCGGCTTGCGCACCGAGGTGCCGGCATTGTTCACCAGGATATCGAGCCGCCCGAACCGTGCCACCGCGTCCGCCACCAATTGCCCGCACGCCTGCCTGTCCGCCACGTCGGCCACGGCGAAGGCGGCGCGCGGGCCGAGCCCGGCGGCGGCGGCGGCGCCTTTCGCCGCGTTGCGCCCGGCCAGCAGCACCGAGGCGCCGCAGGCCATCAGCCCCTCGGCAATGCCGAGACCGATGCCGCCATTGCCGCCGGTGACGATGGCGACGCGGCCGGTCAGGTCGAACATCTGCATGGCGTGCTCCCGATTGCGATGGCGTTCAGTCGAACTCGGTCGGCAGTTCCGGCTGCTGCCAATGGACGAACATCCGCCGCAACTGGCGCGCCAGCACGCGGCCGGTGGACAGGTCGGCGGGCAGGGAGGGGAGGGGGAAGAACGCCACCTCCGACGTCTCCAGGCTCGCCGCCGCGGCGCCACCGGTTATCTCACATATGAAGAAGAACTTGTAGGCCGCGAACGGCGAGGGGCCGTGCCCCTGCCGGGTGCGGTCCCACACGGCGGCCAGCTTGCTCACGCGGACGGTGAATCCCGACTCTTCGGCGATTTCTTTGGCGACATTCTGGGCCGGCGTGAGATTGACGTCGGCCCAGCCGCCGGGCAGCGTCCAGCGTCCGGCGTCCAGCACCTCCCGCACCATCAGGATTTCGCCGGCCGCGTTGAAGGCTGCGCCGCGCACGTCGATCTTGGGCGTGGCATAGCCCTCCTGCGCGGCGAACAGGGCGGCGATGGGTGCCGGGTCGGCGCCGGCCGCCTCCGCCATGGCGCGCGCCGCCAGCGCCTGCAACTGGAGATAGCGTTCGCGGTCATACGGGTCGCGGGTGAAGGCGAGGCCGGATTGGGCGATCGCCTGCATCTCCCGCGCCCAGGCCAGCCATTGCGGCTCCGTCATGCCGGATCGACCGGGCGCGGGCGGCCATCGGGACCGATCGCGACGAAGATGAAGGTGGCCGACGTGACCTTGCTCATCTCGCCCTGGCGGGAGCGGCGCCAGGCCTCCACGAAGATGCGGATCGAACTGCGCCCGATGCCGACGACGCGTGTGTAGATGCTGACCTCATCGCCAACTTTCACCGGGCGGTGGAAGGTCATGGAATCGACCGCAACGGTCGCGGTGCGCCCGCCGGCGCGCCGCCATGCCGTGACGCCGCCGGCGAGATCCATCTGGGCCATCAGCCAGCCGCCGAAGATGTCGCCGTTTGGGTTGGTGTCGGCCGGCATGGCGACGGTGCGGATCGCCGGCTCGCCCTCCGGCCTGGTCTCGGTTTCGTTCATGGGGGATCCTCCAGGCCGAGCGCGCGCAGGCGGGCGATCTCCTCGTCCCAGCCGGCACGTTCCTTGACATTGAGGAACAGATGCACCGGACGTTCCAGGAGCTGCGCCAGTTCGGCGCGCGCCCGCGCCCCGATCTGACGGATGCGGGCGCCGCGTTCGCCGATCAGGATCGCCTTGTGGCCGGGCCGCGCGACATAGACGGTCGCCTCGATCCGCAGCGAGCCGTCGGGCCGCTCCTGCCAGGACTCGGTTTCCACCGTCGCCCCATAGGGCACTTCCTCGTGGGTCTGGAGGAAGATCTGCTCGCGCACCAGTTCGGCGGCGAGCAGCCGGTCGGGCAGGTCGGTCAGCGCGTCGTCGGGATAGAGATGCGGCCCCTCCGGCATTGCCTCGCCGAGCCGTTCCAGCAGCCGGTTGACGCCGTCGGCGGTCGCGGCCGAGATCATGAAGGTCTCGGCGAACGGGGCGAGGCGGCCCAGCGCGGCGGCCAGCGGCAGCAGGCGCGGGGGGGAGACGAGATCGATCTTGTTCAGCACGAGCCACAGCACGCCCCCGCGCTGTGCCAGCCGCGCCGCGATTGCGGCCACCGGGTCGGTCACCCCCGCCCTGGCATCGACCAGCAGCAGCACGAGATCGGCGTCGGCCGCCCCGGTCCAGGCGGCATGGACCATGGCGCGGTCGAGCCGGCGTCGCGGGCGGAAGATGCCGGGCGTATCGACCAGCAGAACCTGGCTGTTGCCCTGCATCAGCACGCCGAGCACCCGCAGGCGCGTCGTTTGTGCCTTGGGCGAGACGATCGACAGCTTGGCGCCGGTCAGCCGGTTCAGCAGCGTCGATTTGCCGGCGTTCGGCGCGCCCAGGATGGCAGCGAAGCCACAGCGGCTGGTCATGCCCGCCGTCCCGGTTCCAGGGCTGCCAGGAGGGCGGCCGCGGCCAGCCGTTCGGCGGCGCGCTTGCTGCCCGCCCGCCCTTCGGCGCGCGCGCCGCCGGCGGTGACGGCGATGACGAACACCGGCGCGTGCGGCGGCCCCTCCGTGCTGACCAGTTCGTAGTGCGGCAGCTTCATCCCGCGCGCCAGCACCAGCTCCTGCAACATGGTCTTGGCATCCTTGGGCGGCACCGTCAGGTCGCGCAGCGACCCTTCCCAGGCGCGGCGCACGAAGTGACGGGCGGGGTCCAGCCCGGCATCGAGATAGAGCGCGCCGATCAGCGCCTCCGTCGCATCGGCGAGCACGGTGGCGCGGTTGCGCACCCCGGCCCGCGCCTCCCCCTCCGCGACATCGAGCAGCGCCGGCAGGCCGAGACGTTCGGCGATCATGGCGATCACAGATTGCGACACGAGATGGCCGAAGCGCGGGCCAAGCTGTCCTTCCTGCTCATCGGGGAAGCGTTCGGCGAGCCATTCGGCGATCAGCAGGCCGAGCACGCGGTCGCCGATGAATTCCAGCCGCTCGTTCGATCCGGCACCGGTCGCAGGCGCGGTGCGGCCACGCGGCAGACGCCGGCCGGGGACGGCGGAGCGATGGGTGAGGGCCTCGCGCAGCAGCTCCTTGCGGGTGAAGACATGGCCGAGGATCGCCTCGGCCGCGCTCAGTGAATCCCGGTGAACAGGCGCGACCAGCGGATCTCGAACGGCCACTCCCACACCTCCCACCAGGGCGCCGTGGCGTCGATGGAGAAGAATATGAATTCGGCGCGGCCGACGAGGTTCTCGACCGGCACGAATCCGACCGCGTTCAGCACCCGGCTGTCGAGGCTGTTGTCGCGATTGTCGCCCATCGCGAAGACGTAGCCGTCCGGTACCTTGTATTCCTGGGTGTTGTCGAGCGGCTGGTCGTCGGATGCCTTGAGGATGAAATGGGTGGCCCCATCGGGCAGCGATTCGATATAGCGTTTCAGCAGCATCTTCGGCCCGTCGCCCTCGGCGACATAGTCGCCGTCCGGCTTGCGCGGTACTTCGGTGCCGTTGATGTAGAGCTGCCCGTGGATCATCTGGATGCGGTCGCCGGGCAGGCCGACGATGCGCTTGATGTAGTCGGTGGAATTGTCGCGCGGCAGCTTGAACACGGCGACATCGCCGCGGTGCGGCAGGGTGGCGAAGATACGGCCGTGGAACGGCACCTCCAGAAAGCTCGGCAGCGAGAAGCGGGAGTAGCCGTAGGAGAATTTGGAGACGAACAGATAGTCGCCGACCAGCAGGGTCGGGATCATGGAGCCGGAGGGGATGTTGAACGGCTCGAACGCAACGGTGCGGATCACGACTGCGATGACCACCGCATAGACGATGGTCTTGACGGTCTCAAGAACGCCGCCCGACTTGCGCTTGGCCATGCTGGACTGGGACATGAGGTGCTTGGGAATGCGTCGGTGCTCGGCGGTGCGGGTGGCGGGAAGCGTCGTCCGGAGCCGGCATGAAGCCCACCCCGGCCCCGGAGTCAAGGAAGGCCGCTCGGGCCGGCCTCCCCGACTGCGGGACCGGGCGCATTCTCTCTGACGGCCCGCCGCGATGAGGGCCGGGCAGAGTGCCGGGTGGATAGCGGCCGACGCTATTCCGCCGTCTCGCTCTCCCGCTCGCCTTCGCCGTCGGGGCGGGGCAGGGCGGGCAGGGCGGCTTCGATGAACTCGAAATCGAGCTTGCCTTCCTTCAGCGTCACCTTCACCGCCCCGCCCTTGGTCAGGCGGCCGAACAGCAGCTCCTCCGCGAGCGACTTCTTGATGTGCTCCTGGATCACGCGGGCCAGCGGCCGTGCGCCATAGAGCCGGTCGTAGCCGCGCTCCGCCAGCCATTCCTTCGCCGCCGAGGACAGTTCGATGGTGACGTTGCGGTCGGCCAGCTGCGCCTCCAGCTGCAACACGAACTTCTCCACCACGCGGGCCACGATCTCCGGCGTCAGTCCGGCAAAGGCGATGATGGCGTCGAGCCGGTTGCGGAATTCCGGCGTGAACAGACGCCTGATCGCATCCTCGTCCTCGCCGACCCGGACTTCGCGCCCGAAGCCGATCACCTCCTTCGCCAGGTCGGAGGCGCCGGCGTTGGTCGTCATGATCAGGATGACATTGCGGAAATCGACGGTCTTGCCGTTGTGGTCGGTCAGCTTGCCGTGGTCCATGACCTGCAGCAGGATGTTGAACAGGTCGGGATGCGCCTTCTCGATCTCATCGAGCAGCAGGACCGCGTGCGGGTGCTGGTCGATCGCGTCGGTCAGCAGGCCGCCCTGGTCGAAGCCGACATAGCCCGGCGGCGCGCCGATCAGCCGGGACACCGAATGCCGCTCCATGTATTCGCTCATGTCGAAGCGGATCAGTTCGATGCCGAGGGTGCTCGCCAACTGGCGCGCCACCTCGGTCTTGCCGACGCCGGTCGGACCGCTGAAGAGGTAGTTGCCGATCGGCTTTTCCGGGTCGCGCAGCCCGGCGCGGGACAGCTTGATCGCCGCCGATAGCGCCTCGATCGCGCGGTCCTGGCCGAACACCATGCTGCGCAGGTCGCGCTCCAGGTTGCGCAGCGTTTCCTTGTCGTCGGCGGAGACGCTTTTGGGCGGGATGCGGGCGATCTTGGCGACGATTTCCTCCACGTCGCGCAGCGTCACGGTTTTGCGCCGCTTGTGCTCGGGCTGCAACATGCGGCTCGCTCCCACCTCGTCGATCACGTCGATCGCCTTGTCGGGCAGCTTGCGGTCGTGGATGTATTTGGCCGAAAGCTCGACTGCCGCACGGATCGCCTCGTCGGTGTAGCGGACCTTGTGGTGCTTCTCGTAGTTGATCTTGAGGCCACGGAGGATTTTCACCGCGTCCTCCGGCGTCGGCTCGTTCACGTCGATCTTCTGGAAGCGGCGGACCAGCGCCCGGTCCTTCTCGAAGTAGTTGCGGAACTCCTTGTAGGTGGTGCTGCCGATGCAGCGCAGCGTGCCGGAGGCGAGGGCGGGCTTGAGCAGGTTCGAGGCATCCATGGCCCCGCCGCTGGTGGCGCCGGCGCCGATCACGGTGTGGATTTCGTCGATGAACAGCACCGCGTGCGGCTGTGCCTCCAGCTCCGTCACCACCGCCTTCAGCCGCTCCTCGAAATCGCCGCGGTAGCGGGTGCCGGCCAGCAGGGCACCCATGTCGAGCGCGTAGATGGTGGACTTCGCCAGCACCTCCGGCACGTCGCCCTCGACGATACGCTTGGCGAGGCCCTCGGCGATCGCGGTCTTGCCGACGCCGGGGTCGCCGACATAGAGCGGGTTGTTCTTGGTGCGGCGGCACAGGATCTGGATGGTGCGCTCGATCTCGCTGTCGCGGCCGATCAGCGGATCGATCTTGCCGGCCATCGCCTTCTTGTTGAGGTTGACGCAGTAGTTGGACAGCGCGTCCTGGCCGCGGCGCGACGGCTTCTCCTCCCGCTCCGGCTCGTGGCCCTCATTGGCGCCCTGCACCGGGCGGGCCTGGCCGCGACCGGGCGCCTTGGCGATGCCGTGACTGATGAAGTTCACGGCATCGAGCCGGGTCATGTCCTGCGTCTGGAGGAAATAGACCGCATGGCTCTCGCGCTCGGAGAACAGGGCGACCAGCACGTTGGCCCCCGTCACCTCATCGCGACCGGAGGACTGCACATGGATCGCGGCGCGCTGCACGACGCGCTGGAAGCCGGCCGTCGGCTTCGGATCGCCCGGCCGGTCGGTGGCAAGCCCGGCCAGATCCTTATCGAGGAACTCCACCAGGTCGGTGCGCAGCCGGTCGAGATCGACGCCGCAGGCACGCAGCACTGTCGCCGCATCGCCATCCTCGGCCAGGCCGAGCAGCAGGTGCTCAAGCGTCGCGTATTCGTGCTTGCGCTCGCTGGCGAAGGAAAGGGCGCGGTGGAGCGTCTGTTCAAGGTTTCGCGAGAGCATGAGGTTCGACGCTCCTTGTCGTCAGGTCGGAGGCTTCAGGGCCAACAATCCCGCACCGGCGGTCGCCGGCCGGTCGCACGCGCAGTCGTCGCACGCGCAGTCTACGCGCAGGATGGCATGGCGGCCGACGCGGGCCCGGTCACGATCCCACGCCGTGCCCACGCACCCCATTCTTTCCCCATCATCACCCGCGCGCATCAGGATTCTTGTCCCTCCAGGCATTAAAATGCGGAGAGCCGCCGCCGCATCCCGGTCGGGTGGCCGGGCTTGCCGGGCCGCGTGCCCGACACCAAGCCGCGCCGTTCATTCCTTCTCGATCGTGCATTGCAACGGGTGCTGGTTCTGGCGCGCGAGGTCCATCACCTGCGTCACCTTGGTTTCGGCCACCTCGTAGGTGAACACGCCGCACACGCCGACGCCGCGGCGGTGCACGTGCAGCATGATGCGCGTCGCCTCCTCGCGCGATTTCTGGAAGAACCGTTCCAGGACGTGGACGACGAACTCCATCGGCGTGTAATCGTCGTTCAGCATCAGAACCTTGTACATCGCCGGCTTGCGGGTTCTGGGGCGCGTCCGGACGACGACGCCGGTATTCGGCCCCTCGCCGCCGCTGTCGTTGCGCCCGTCGTCCTTGCGCCTGTCACCGTCGCTCATCGCCGCGCCTGCTCGTCCCTGGCCGCACCACGCCCTCCGCCCCTCCGCCGGACCCGGACCCGCTGGGGCGGGCGCGGCCGGGGCGACAAGGATATCGAAAACCGGGGGCCGGGGAAAAGGGCATCGCGCGACGTTTGCGATCGCGGCGGATCGCCCGTGGCGACGACGGCATCTCCGGCCATCCCATGCCCAGCACCTTGGTCCGCGGGCGGCGGCGCGCAAGGCCGGAAACGAACACCGCCGGCACGGGTGGCCCCGGCCGGCGGAGATCTGTCTGCCAGCGCCCGGATGCGGGCGCGGCCACTTCAGACGGCGCGGCCGAACCGCTCGGCGGCGAGAGAGACGCGCGCGGTCAGCGGCGCCAGGGTCTGCTCGGCGAGCTTCATGGAGGCGTCGGTCAGCTTGCCGGTCTCGGCCACCGCCTTCTCCACCGCGGTGCGCGCCAGGCTCGATTGCAGCTCGATCGCTTCCTTGAGCGACTTCGCCGTCGCCAGCGCCTTCAGCGTCGCCATCGTCTGATCGACCTGCGCCTGCGCGCTCGCCGCCACCTGCTTGCCGATGTCCTGCATGCCGGCCGCCCAGATCTGGCTGGACTTGACCACCGCCTCCAGGTTGCCCTGGCCGAACGACATCAGATCTTCCGCCGTCTTGATCGCCTTGTCCATGTTGGTTCTCACCTCCTTAGTTGCTGTTTCGAAATGTGCCGTGAAGCCGGCCTGCTCCGGCGCGGGCAGGCTGCCCGCCTGCTCCGGCGCGGGCAGGGCTTCGACCTGCACGGGCGTCTCGATGACCGCCGGCACTGTCTCCGGCACGGCCATGTCACTTGCCTTCCTTGTCGCCACCATTGCCTCCTGCTTCGTTGTCACGTCGCGGACGGAACGGCGACGCTTCCGGTGCGGCGCGCCCGTTCGCCTGCGACGGTTTTGCTGCACTGCACAAAACGGAACATAGGCGCTGTCCCGTGTCGGGTCAAGCATAACTTTGTGCAGCGCAAAAAAGCTCGGGGCAACGGCGCCACGGCGCGGATGCTGCGCGAGGGGAATGGTTCCCTGTCGCAGCGCCGGCGCATAACCCGTTCAGCCCGCGCGGTTTCTCGCGCATTCCGACTGGACAGCCACGTCGGTATGCGGCTAAGTAGCCGCCAGCACGAGGCGGGAAGGTTCGGCGATGGAAGCGTTTCGCGCGCGAATTCGCGCAGGCGTGATGCGGTTTCTGCATGTCGTCGCAGTCGGCCCTGCGTTGGGTGCGATTCTCGTCCTCACGGTACTGGCCACCGCCAGCAGGGCGCAGGCGCAGATCGGCTCGGACCGCTACAGTTCCATCGTCATGGATGCGGCGACCGGCAATGTCCTGATCGCCGCCAGTGCGGATGAGCCGCGCTATCCCGCCAGCCTGACCAAGATGATGACCCTCTATATGGTGTTCGAGGCGCTGCGCGACCGGCGGCTGACGCTCGATACCCCGGTGCCAGTGTCGGTACATGCCGCGTCGATGGCGCCCTCCAAGCTCGGGCTGACGCCGGCGACCCGGCTGACGCTGGAGCAGGCGATCCTCGGCCTCGTCACCAAATCGGCCAACGATGCCGCGGCGGCGCTCGGCGAACTGCTCGGCGGGGACGAGGAGCGGTTCGCCCAGATGATGACCCTGCGCGCGCGCGCGCTCGGCATGAGCCGCACCACGTTCCGCAACGCCTCCGGCCTGCCCGATCCCGGGCAGGTGACGACGGCGCGCGACCTCGCCGTGCTGGCGCGTCATCTGGTGCAGGATTTCCCCGGGGAGTACCACTATTTCAGTACCCCCTCCTTCGTGTTCCATGGCCGCACCATCCTCAACCACGACCATTTGCTGACCAGCTATCCCGGCGCCGACGGCATCAAGACCGGCTATATCGCCGCCGCCGGCTTCAACCTCGTCACCTCCGCCGTGCGCGGGGAGGTGCGGCTGATCGGCGTGGTGCTGGGGGCGGCGCGGCCGGGGGAGCGCGATCTGCACATGGCGGCCCTGCTCGATCAGGGGTTCGCGCAAATGAACGTGCCGGTGGGGCCGCCGCGCCACGACTGGCTGGCGCACGGCACCGGCTTGGTGGGGAGTGCGCAGGCCGCCGCCCTGGACGCGGCGGACATGGCGCCGGCCGCCGCGGTGCGCGAGCATCCCGCCCGGCAATGGACGGTCGCCACCGGCAGCTTCCCGACCGAGGCGGGCGCCCGGGCCGCCGCCGCCCTGGCGCGCCATGGCCTCGATGCCGGGGATCTGCGCATCGAGCCGGCCGGCACGCGCCATCATCCGCAATACCGCGCGGTGCTGGTGGGACTGAGCCAGGCCGAGGCGCGTGGCTTCTGCGCCGCGCTGCAACGCCACCATTATGCCTGCGCCGTCGCCCGTGGCGATGCGGGGCAGCTTGCCAGCCGCTGACGGCGCGGCCCTGCCGCGCGCCCGCCGCATCGGTCTTGCGCCGGGCAGGGCGCTTGCGCATGTTGGCGGCATGTCGGCTGTCGCCGCGGCATAGGCCGCAGGGCGCCGCAGGGACGGAGCGGATGGATGGACGGCGGCGCCGACGCGAGACGGATCACGATCTACCGGCCTGAAGACTTTGCCGGGATGCGGGAAGCGGGCCGGCTTGCCGCCGAGACCCTCGACATGATCACCCCCCATGTCCGTCCCGGCGTCAGCACCGCGACGCTCGACCGGCTGTGTCACGAGTTCATCACCGCCCACGGCGCGGTGCCGGCGCCGCTCAACTACCGCGGCTTCCCGAAGTCGATCTGCACCTCGATCAACCACGTCGTCTGCCACGGCATCCCGGGCGAGCGGCGGCTGGAGGCGGGGGATGTGCTCAATATCGACGTGACGGTGGTGCTGAACGGCTGGCATGGCGACACCAGCCGGATGTTCTGCGCCGGCGCCCCCTCCACCCGCGCGCGCAACCTGATCGACGTGACGCATGCGGCGCTGATGCACGGCGTGCGGGCGGTGCGGCCGGGCGCCACGCTGGGCGATGTCGGCCACGCCATCCAGAGCTTCGTCGAATCGCACCGTTTTTCGGTGGTGCGCGATTTCTGCGGCCACGGCATCGGCCGGCGCTTCCACGAGGCGCCGAACGTGCTGCATTTCGGCCGCCCCGGCGACGGCCCGCTGCTGCGCCCGGGCATGTTCTTCACCATCGAGCCGATGGTGAACGCCGGCCGGCCGGAGGTGAAGGTGCTGGACGACGGCTGGACCGCGGTGACGCGCGACCGCAGCCTGTCGGCCCAGTTCGAGCACATGGTCGGCGTGACCGAGGAGGGTGTGGAGGTCTTCACCCTCTCCCCCGCCGGCCTGCACCAGCCGCCCTATTCCGCCTGACGCCGGTGGGCGAGCCTTTCGTCACCACGCAGAGGCTGCGCTTCTGCGACACCGACCAGGTCGGCCACGTCAACAATGCCGTCTATGCCGTGATGTGCGAGGCGGGGCGGGCGGAACTCGGCGCCGCCAGCGGCCTGATCGCGCCGGAACGGGGCTGGACGCTGGTGATCGCGCGCCTCGAACTCGATTTCCTGCGCGAGATGAACTGGCCCGGCGAGGTGCGGATCGAGACCTGGGTGGCGCGCCTCGGCACCAAATCTTTCACCCTGCGCCAGCGCCTGCTCCAGGACGGGGCGTTGACGGCACAGGCGCTGACCGTGCTGGCGGTACTCGACACCGCGACGCGCCGGGCGCTGGTGCTGCGCGAGGAGTGGCGGGCGGCGCTTGCGCCCTATGTCGTCGCTGCCGATTAGCAACCGGCTTCACGCCGGGATGGTTGCGTGGCAGGCTTGTCGCGCATGGCAAAACGACGCGGATTGGCCGAACAGCCCGGATTGCTCGACCCGCCGGGCGCGACCGTGCCGGCGCCGGCCGCGGGCGCGGAGGGGCATCGGGAACGCCTGCGCACCCGGCTGCTGACCGTGGGGGCGGAGGCGCTGGCCGATCATGAGCTGCTGGAGGCGGTGCTGTTCCTCGCCATCCTGCGGCGCGACACGAAGCCGGTGGCGCGGGCGCTGATCGCCCGCTTCGGCAGCTTCGCCGCCGTCATCGCGGCACCCCCCGCGGAACTCGCGACGGTGCCGGAGGTCGGACCCTCCGCTGTCGCCGCGATCAAGACGGTGCAGGCGGCGGCGCTGCGCCTCGCGCGGGCCGAGGTGATGCAGCGCCCGGTGCTGAACAATTGGGACCGGCTGATGGACTATCTCAATGCGGTGCTGGCGCGCGAGCGGATCGAGCATTTCCGCGTCCTGTTCCTCGACGCCCGCAACCGCCTGCTGGCCGATGAGGCCCAGTCGCGCGGCACGGTCAACCACACGCCCGTCTATCCGCGCGAAGTGGTAAAGCGCGCGCTCGAACTGCACGCGACGGCGCTGATCCTGGTCCACAACCATCCGAGCGGCGATCCCACGCCCTCGGCCGAGGATGTCGCCATGACGCGCGAAATCCGCGACGCGGCGCGCCCGCTCTCGGTGATGCTGCACGATCACGTGGTGATCGGCAACGGACGCTGGCTCAGCTTCCGGCGGGAGGGGCTGCTCTAGGAGGCGCAGGCCCTATCCGACTGGCTCAACAGGAGCGCCGGCGGGCTGAATCTGGGCGACATCGATCTGCCGGAATACAATTTTTTTCAATGACGACGAAGACCGGATCCTCACGGCGCCGGAGTGGGATGCCATAGGTGCCGCGATCACTATCGCCTCGGCCGGCCTGCCCGCCGGCGGCCGCAGCCCGGGCGACCTCTGGGGCGCGGCGAGAGCGCGTACCCTGGGCCTCGATCCGATCGAGAGGGCGATTCTCCGTCTGGCGCTGCAATATAATCTCGATCGGCTGGTGGAGAGTCTGTTCGACCGGCTCAGCGCCGCGCGGGGCGGCCTGACCTGCCTTCACCGCGACCCGGTGCTGATCGGCCTGCTGCTGGGCAAAGATCCCGACGCGATCGCCGCCCGGCTCACCGCCAGGGCGACGCTGCCTGCGAGCGGCCTTTTCCATTTCGGGTCCGACGGCAGGCTCCATCTGCACCGCCGGCTGGTCGTGCTGAGCCGCGCCGGCACGCGGCCGGCCAGGAATTTCTACGACCAGTTGCTCGGCATCGCGGCAGGCTCTCCGCCGCCGTGGGAAGCCTTCGCCCATCTGGGCCGCGAGGCGGAGATCGTTGCAGCCCTGCTGCGAGAGGCGATGACCCGCGGTGAGAGCGGGGTCCATGTCCTGCTCCATGGTGCACCCGGTACCGGCAAGACCTCCTTCGCCATGGCTCTCGCGCTGCATCTCGGCGTGCGGCTCCGCCCGGTCACCGAGGCGGATGACCATGACGATGAGCCTTCTCGCGCGGAACGCCTCTCCGGGCTGCGCCTGGCCGCGAGGATCGCGCCGCGAGGCAGGACGCTGCTGCTGTTCGACGAGGCGGAGGATCTCTTCGTGCCATTTCAGGGCGGGGCGGGGGGCTGAACGGGTGGTCACGTGTGTTCATGCACCGGCTGCTGGAAACCCTGCCGGTGCCGGTGATCTGGACTGTCAACGACATCGGCCCGCTCGGCCCGGCGGTCGTGCGCCGCATGACGATGTGCCTGGAGATGAAGGTGCCCAACGTCGCCATCCGCACGCGGCTGTGGCGGCGCAAGGCTCGCCGGCGGTGGGGCGGATACGGCGCGGCTGATCGTCGCGGGCATGGCGCGCGCGGTGAATGGCGGGGCCTTGCCTGCCCCCGAGCCGGAACCGGCCGCGCTCTATGACCCCGGCCTGATCAACGCCGACGACGATTTGGCTGCGCTGACGGCGAAGCTGTTGCGCCCGGAGGCGTCGCGCGACGTCTCCTTCCTGCTGTCCGGGCCGTCCGGCGCGGGCAACACGCCTGGGTGCGGCATCCGGCCGCGCTGATGGGGCTGCCGGTGCTGCAGAAGCGGGCGTCCGATCTGCTCGACCCCTATGTCGGCGGCACCGAGCAGAGCCTTGCCGGGGCATTCGCCGAGGCGCGGGAGGCGCAGGCCTTCCTGGTGTTCGACGAAGCCGACAGCCTGCTGCTGGAGCGCGGCAACGCCGTGCGCGGCTGGGAGATCACCCAAGTGAACGAAATGCTGACCTGTATGGAGGCCCATAAGCTGCCCTTCGCCTGCACCACCAATCTCGCCGAACGGCTGGACCGGGCGAGCCTGCGGCGGTTCCTGGTCAAGCTGCGCTTCGACTGGGTTACCGCAGCGCAGGCGTGCCGTGCGTTCCGGCGCTTCTTCGCGCTGGAGGCGCCGGCGGGGCTGGGCGGGCTGCTGTGCCTGACGCCGGCGGATTTCGCCCTGGTCGCGCGGCGGGCAACGCTGTGCGGGGCGGCGGGCGATGCCGCGGCGCTGCTGCGGCTGCTGGCGGCGGAGAGCGCGGATTGCACCGGCGGGGGCAGGGCGATCGGCTTCATCGGCGCGGCGGCGGCATGAGAGCGGGTTCGCGCCGGGGCGGGCGGCATCGTGCCATGCGCTATGGGGTCGTCGCGGCATTCCCCGCCATGACGGCGAGCCGGCCGGGCGGCGGTCCTGGTTGCGCCGCTTCAGCCCGCCCTTGCCCGGCGGCGGTAACCGCGCCATGGACTGGCGAAGGACGGCGGCAACAGGAAGGAAACCGAAATGCGTGAGGCCGTGATCGTCAGCACCGCTCGTACTCCGATCGGCAAAGCCTATCGGGGCGCGTTCAACAATACCCAGGCACAAGCGCTCGGCGGGCACGCGATCGCCGCCGCGGTCGGGCGTGCCGGGGTCGATCCGGCGGAGATCGGCGATGTCGTCATCGGCGCCGCCCTGCAACAGGGATCAACCGGCACCAACGTCGCACGGCAATGCGCCCTCAGCGCCGGGCTGCCGACCCGCATCGCCGGCATGAGCATCGATCGCCAATGCGCCTCCGGCCTGATGGCGGCGGCGACCGCGGCCAAGGAGATCATGGTCGATGGCATCGATGTCGCCGTCGCCGGCGGTCTCGAATCCGTCTCGCTGGTGCAGAACGAGCACATGAACCGCTGGCGTGCGCAGGACCCGGTGCTCACCGCCCGCGTGCCGGCGATCTACATGACGATGCTGGAAACCGCCGAAATCGTCGCCGACCGCTACGGCATCAGCCGCGAGGCGCAGGACGATTACGCGCTGCGCTCCCAGGCGCGCACCGCGGCGGCGCAGGCGGGCGGCCGCTATGCCGCTGAGATCGCGCCGATGACCACGACCATGCTGATCACCGACAAGGCGAGCGGCGCCGTTTCGGAACGGACGGTGACGCTGGCACAGGACGAGGGCAACCGGCCGCAGACGCGGCGCGAGGATCTGGCGGCCCTGAAGCCGGTGTTCCGGGACGGGCAGCGCGTGCAGGAAGGCCGGTTCATCACCGCCGGCAACGCGAGCCAGCTTTCCGACGGGGCGGCGGCGCTCGTGCTGATGGAGGCGCGGGAGGCGGAACGGCGTGGGCTTGCCCCGCTCGGCGCCTATCGCGGCATGGCGGTCGCCGGGTGCGATCCCGACGAAATGGGCATCGGCCCGGTGTTCGCGGTGCCGAAGCTGCTGCACGCCCACGGCCTGCGCATGGACGATATCGGGCTCTGGGAACTGAACGAGGCGTTCGCCTGCCAAGTCGTCTATTGCCGCGACCGGCTCGGCATTCCCGACGACATTCTCAACGTCGATGGCGGCGCGATCGCGATCGGGCATCCCTACGGCATGTCAGGCGCGCGCATGATCGGACACCTGCTGCTGGAGGGAAAGCGCCGCGGCGTGCGCCATGGCGTGGTCACCATGTGCGTCGGCGGCGGCATGGGCGCCGCCGGGCTGTTCGAGATCTTCTGACCGCGCCGCCGCCTAGGGGCCGGCCGCCGCACGTTGCAGCGCCGCGGACGGGCGCAACTGCCCGTCCCCGGTCGCCGCCGCGAGCGCGGCCAGCCGGTCGCGCACCCGGGCGAGGCCGACCTGCGCGCCGTACCACATCGGGCCGCCGCGCCAGACCGGCCAGTTGTAGCCGTAAATCCAGATGACATCGATGTCGCCCGGCCGCGCCGCGATCCCTTCCTCAAGGATGGAAGCGCCCTCGTCGATCATCGGATAGATCAGCCGCTCCAGGATCTCGTCCTGGCCGATGCCGCGGCGGGTGATCCCCTCGGCCGCCGAGACCCGTTCGATCAGCGCCGCCACGTCGGGATCGGGCACCGCCTCCCGCCCCTGATAGAGGTAGTAGCCGCTTCCGGTCTTCTGGCCGAACCGTCCGGCCTCGCACAGCGCATCGGACACCGGGGCGCGCAGGCCCATCGCCTTGCGGATGCGCCAGCCGACATCGAGTCCGGCAAGGTCGCCCATCGCGCACGGCCCCATGCGGAAGCCGAAATCGGTCAGCGCGCGGTCCACGTCCTGCGGCAGCGCGCCTTCCAGCAGCAGACGCTCGGTCTGTTCGCTGCGGCGGGCGAGCATGCGGTTGCCGACGAAGCCGTGGCAGACGCCGACCACCACCGGCACCTTGCCGATCGCCCGCCCGACCGCGAGCGCGGTCGCCAGCGCGGGCGCCGCGGTGGCCGCGCCGCGCACCACCTCCAGCAGCTTCATCACGTTGGCAGGGCTGAAGAAATGCATGCCCAGCACGTCGCCGGGGCGGGACGTGCCGGCCGCGATCTCGTCCACGTTGAGATAGGAGGTGTTGGTGGCGAGCACGGTGCCGGGGCGGGCGTGGCGATCGAGTTCGGCGAACACCTGCTTCTTGATCGGCATCTCCTCGAACGCCGCCTCGATCACGATGTCGGCCTCGGCGACCGGGGCGAAGTCCAGCGCGCCCGCGATCAGGGCGAGGCGCCGCGCGCTTTCCGCCGCGTCCAGGCTGCCGCGCCGGACGGAGGTTTCGTAGTTGGCGGCGATCCGCGCCCGTCCGCGCTCCAGCGCCTCGGCACCGATTTCGATCACCGTCACCGGAATGCCGGCGTCGGCGAAGCACATGGCGATGCCGCCGCCCATCGTCCCGGCGCCGACGACGACGGCGCGGCGCACCGGGCGCGGGGCGATCTCCGGCCCCAGACCGGCGACCTTCGCCACCTCGCGCTCGGCGAAGAAGGCGTGGCGCTGGGCCTGCGATTCCGGGCTGGCGCGGCGTTCCAGGAACAGCCGCAGCTCCTCCGCGTCGCCCTCGGCGAACGGGCGGGTGACGGCGGCCCGCACGGCCTCGACACAGGCGCGGGCGGCCAGCCCATCGCGGGCGCGGCGCAGCAGCGGGGCGGCGGCGCGCGCGATCAGATCGGGATCGGCCTTCGCCTCGGCGAGCCGCGCGTCACGGTCGCGCACGCGCGGGCCGCGCACCGCGGTCGCGGCATAGGCGAGGGCAGCTTCGGGGAACGCCCCCTCGATCAGGGCATCGACAATACCGTCCTGCCGGGCACGGGCGGCCGGCACCATGTCGCCCGAGAGGATGATCTCCAGCGCCCGCGCCACCCCGGCGAGGCGCGGCAGGCGTTGCGTGCCGCCGGCGCCGGGCAGCAGGCCGAGCCGGATCTCCGGCAGGCCGACGCGCGCATCCGGCCAGGCGATGCGGGCGTGGCAGGCAAGGGCCAGTTCCAGCCCCCCGCCGAGTGCGATGCCGCGCAGCGCCGCCACCACCGGCTTGTCGAAATCCTCGATCACGGCGATCAGGTCGCGCAGCGACGGAGCACGCGGCGGCAGCCCGAACTCCCCGATATCGGCGCCGGCCGAGAAGGCGCGGGCGCTGCCGGCGAGCACCACGGCGCGCAGAGCGGCATCGCGCGCCACCGCATCGAGCGCGCGCATCACTCCCTCGCGCAGCGCGAAGCCGAGCGCGTTGACGGGTGGGTTCTGCATCACGATCAGGGCCACGTCGCCGTGCCGGGTCAGTTCGACCGTCTCGTTCGCCGCCGCCATGACCGTCCTTTCGCTCGCCCCGATGAGCGTGCAGCACAACAGGCGGGCGCGGCGCCGTCAACCGGGGATGCGCGGCATCCGCCGGCCGTGCTGGTCCACGTCGCGCACCGCGCCGCGGGCGGCGCTGGTGGTGAGGGCGGCATAGGCGCGCAGCGCGGCCGACACCTTGCGCTTGCGGCCCACCGGTTGCCACGCCTCGGTCCCGCGCGCCTCCATCGCCGCGCGGCGCCGTTGCAGCTCCGCGTCCTCGACCACGACCCGGATGGCGCGGGCGGGGATGTCGATCTCAATCCGGTCGCCTTCCTCCACCAGCCCGATCGCCCCGCCCTCCGCCGCTTCCGGCGAGACATGGCCGATCGACAGGCCGGACGTGCCGCCGGAGAATCGGCCGTCGGTCACCAGCGCGCAGGCTTTGCCCAGCCCCTTCGATTTCAGGTAGCTGGTCGGATACAGCATCTCCTGCATCCCCGGCCCGCCCTTCGGGCCTTCGTAGCGGATCAGCACCACGTCGCCCGCCGCGACCCGGCCGCCCAGAATGCCCTCCACCGCCGCGTCCTGGCTCTCGAAGAGGCGGGCGGGGCCGGCGAATTTCAGGATGCTCGCATCCACGCCGGCGGTCTTCACGATGCAGCCGTCCCCGGCAAGGTTGCCGTACAGCACCGCCAGCCCGCCATCCTTCGAGAAGGCATGCGCGGCATCGCGGATCACGCCCCGCTCGCGGTCCAGGTCCAGCGACTCCCAGCGCGCCGACTGGCTGAACGCCTCGGTGGTCGGGACGCCACCCGGCGCGGCGCGGAAGAACTCCGCGCTGCTGCGACTCCCGCTGCGCCGCACGTCCCAGCGCCCCAGCGCATCGGCCAGGGTCGCGGTGTGAACGGTGGCAACGCTGGTGTCGATCAGCCCGCCGCGGTCCAGCTCGCCCAGGATGCCCATGATGCCGCCGGCGCGGTGCACGTCCTCGACATGGACATCCGGCACCGACGGGGCCACCTTGCACAGCACCGGCACGCGGCGCGACAGCCGGTCGATGTCGCGCATGGTGAAGCCGACCTGCCCCTCATGCGCCGCCGCCAGCAGATGCAGCACGGTGTTGGTCGAGCCGCCCATGGCGATGTCGAGCGTCATCGCGTTCTCGAACGCGGTGAAGCTCGCGATGCTGCGCGGCAGCACCGAGGCGTCGTCCTGCTCGTAATAGCGCCGGGCGAGATCGACGATCAGCCGCCCCGCCTCGACGAACAGGCCGCGGCGGTCGGCATGGGTTGCCACCACCGTGCCGTTGCCCGGCAGCGCGAGGCCCAGCGCCTCGGTCAGGCAGTTCATCGAATTGGCGGTGAACATGCCGGAGCAGGAGCCGCAGGTCGGGCAGGCCGAGCGCTCGATCACCTGCACTTCCTCATCGGTCATCGTGCTGTCGGCGGCGGCGACCATCGCGTCGATCAGATCGACCGCGCGCTGCGTGCCGCGATGCACCACCTTGCCCGCCTCCATCGGTCCGCCGGAGACGAACACCACCGGAATGTTGAGCCGCAGCGCCGCCATCAGCATGCCCGGCGTGATCTTATCGCAGTTGGAGATGCACACCAGCGCGTCGGCGCAATGCGCATTGACCATGTATTCGACGCTGTCGGCGATCAGCTCGCGCGAGGGCAGGCTGTAGAGCATCCCGGCATGGCCCATGGCGATGCCGTCATCGACCGCAATGGTGTTGAATTCCCTGGCGACGCCGCCCGCCGCCGCGATCTCGCGCACGACCAGCTGGCCGAGATCCTTCAGGTGGACATGGCCGGGGACGAACTGGGTGAAGGAGTTGGCGACGGCGATGATCGGCTTGCCGAAGTCGCTGTCCGTCATCCCGGTGGCCCGCCATAGCCCGCGGGCACCCGCCATGTTGCGGCCGTGGGTCGTGGTGTGCGAGCGATAGCTGGGCATGATCTGGCGTCCTTCACCGTGGCGGGTGCCGGCCCGACCGGGCTTGCCGATGCACCGGCGGGCTGGCACAGGGAACGACGCTTTAGCCCTTCGCCTTCGCTTCGGCCATCACCTGGCCGGGGGAGAGCGACGCCGCGCGATTTCGGCGCCCGCGTGCGCCACCCCTGCGCGGGGGTGGTGCGCGCGATCCGTGACCGCCGCACCGCTCAGCCGCGGCCTTGGATCGGCTCAGCCGCTGCTGATCGGGATGCGCTTCACCTGGCTCTGCGCCTCGGGGCGCTTGGCCAGGGTGACGGTCAGGACGCCATTGCGGAAGGCGGCGTTGACCTGCCCGGGGTCCACGTCCGGACCGAGTTGCAGCGAGCGTTGGAACCGTCCTTCCCAGCGCTCGCTGTAGAGCGCGCCCTTGCTCTCCGACTTCTTCTCACCCTTGATCGTCAGCACGCCGTCGGCCAGGGAAAGTTCGACGTCGTTCTGCTCCACACCGGGTAGTTCGGCGACCACCCGCACCTCCTTCTCGGTCTCGCTGACCTCGACATGCGGCCAGCCGCCGGAAAGTCCGAAGCGCGCCGGCTGCGTCAGGCCGAAACCGCGGGCGAAGTCATCGAACATGCGGTTCATCTCCCGGTGCAGGGCAAGGAAGGGATCGCCCTCATCGGAAAAGCGCTGCGGCGCGACGGAGCGGTTGCGCGCCCACGGAACGAGATCGGTCAGTGCCATGATACTACCTCCATCGGTGGAGGCGGGCGCGGACCACCGCACGGCGCGGCGCCGTGCCCGCCGGATGGTTGCAGGAACCCTGGCGCCCGGCTCAGGTCGCCGCAGCCTGCAATTGCCGCCGTGCCGACCCTTCAAACCGGGCGGGCGTGCCGGCGGCAATCTCGATGCGGCGCGGCTTCAGCGCCTCGGGCACCTCGCGCGCGAGCTCGATCGACAGCATGCCGTTCTTCAGTTCGGCGCCGACCACCTTGACAAAATCGGCAAGGTTGAACTGCCGCTGGAACGCGCGTCCGGCAATGCCGCGATAGAGGTACTCGCCGGACTCCTCGCCCGCCTTCCTGCCGGAGACGATGAGCTGGTTGGCTTGCGCGGTGATCGACAGTTCCTCGGGCGTGAAGCCGGCAACCGCGAGTGTCACCCGATAGCCGTCCTCGCCGGTTCGCTCGATATTGTACGGCGGATAGTTCTCCGCCGGGTCGAACTGCACCGCGTTCTCCAGCATGTCGAACAGACGGTCGAAGCCTACGGTCGAGCGGGTGAGCGGGGTGAAATCGACAACCCTCATAGCCGTGTCCTCCTTGAGCAACATGGATACGAGCAGCAGGGCCTTTCGGCCCATCGCCAGGCCCGGTCCTGGCACCTGGCTGCACAGAACCTAGGTAAATTCCCGGAGCGTTCAAGCCAGCCCGCGCTTGCGGCGGCAATCCTCAGCGCCGGTACGGCAGCGGCAGCAGCACGCGCGCCGGCAGCTTCAGCGGCGCCAGCGGGCCGGGGACGAGGACCAGCGCTTCGGCGTCGTAATCGACGATCAGCTCGCGGCAGGCGCCGCACGGCGTGACGACGGCAAGGCTGCGGTCGTGTTCCTCGGGCTTGGGATGGCGCACCGCGACCACGGCCGCAATGCTGCCATCGCCCTCCAGAATGGCGCGCCCGACCGCGATCGCCTCCGCACAGACCGACAGGCGGCCGACCGTGGTGCCGAGATGCAGGCCGGTCCAGATGCGCCCGTCGCGCCCGCGCAGCGCCGCCGCCACCATGTGCCAGAACGGCCGGTAATGACGCCGCAGCACATCGCGCGCCGCCGCCAGCAGCGTGCGGTCATCATCGTCCAGCGGCAACCCCGGCGGCAGCTCGGACGATAGGTCCGGCACCCCGCTAATCGGCCGCTTCCGCTTCTTCTTCCGAGGCCAGCATGGCCGTCGCCATCACGCCCGAGTGTTCGCGCACGCGCCGTTCGATGAGATCGGCCACCTCGGCATGCTCGCGCAGGAACTGCTTGGCATTCTCCCGCCCCTGGCCGATGCGCTGGCTATCGACGCTGTACCAGGCGCCGGATTTCTCCACCACCCCGGCCTTGGCGCCGAGATCGACCAGTTCGCCGACCTTGCTGATGCCCTCGCCGTACATGATGTCGAACTCGACCTGGCGGAACGGCGGCGCCAGCTTGTTCTTGACCACCTTCACCCGCGTCTGGTTGCCGACGATCTGCTCGCGGTCCTTGATCGCGCCGATGCGCCGGATTTCCATCCGCACCGAGGCATAGAACTTCAGCGCATTGCCGCCGGTCGTCGTCTCCGGGTTGCCGAACATGACGCCGATCTTGAGGCGGATCTGGTTGAGAAAGACCAGCATCGTATTGCTGCGCGATACGCTGCCGGTCAGCTTGCGCAGCGCCTGGCTCATCAGCCGGGCATGCAGGCCGACATGGCTGTCGCCCATCTCGCCCTCCAGTTCCGCGCGGGGAACCAGGGCAGCAACCGAATCGACCACCAGCACATCGACCGCGCCGGAGCGGACCAGGGTGTCCGCGATCTCCAGCGCCTGTTCGCCGGCATCCGGCTGGCTGATCAGCAGATTATCGACATCGACGCCGAGCTTGCGCGCATAGGTCGGGTCGAGCGCATGCTCGGCATCGACGAAGGCGCAGGTGCCGCCGCGCTTCTGCGCCTCCGCGATGGCGTGCAGGGCGAGCGTGGTCTTGCCGGAGCTTTCCGGCCCGTATATCTCGACGATCCGCCCGCGTGGCAGGCCGCCGATGCCGAGCGCGATATCCAGCCCGAGCGAGCCGGAGGAGATCACCTCCACCTGCTCGTCGCCGGTGCGCTGGCCCATGCGCATGATCGAGCCTTTGCCGAAGGCCCGCTCGATCTGTTGCAGCGCCGCGTCCAGCGCCTTGCTCTTTTCCATGCCGGTCCCCCGTCGCGGCAGCCCGCCGCGGAAAATTCTCTCACGCCGGGAACGCAGCCGCAACCCGTGTGGAAGAGGTGGTTAAGGATTTGTTCGTTATATGTTCGTCAAACACCGAACGCAAGGGGAACCGGAGGCCGGCCGCCATCACGGCTCGGTATGCCCGTGCCTGTCGGCACGCCGGGCCGCCACCGCCTGCAGGCCCGCCAGCAGCTCGTCGATCTCGTACGGCTTGGCCAGAAAGGCGGTGGCCTCCGCCCCCGGCGCCGCCAGCAGCTCGCGCCGCACCTCCTCCGCGGCGTAGCCGGAGGCGAGAATGGCCGGCAAGTCCGGGCGGCGGAGTCGGGCGCGCAGCGTCCGCACCAGCGCCGCCCCGTCCTGCCCCGGCATCACCAGGTCCGTCACCACCGCGGCCAGCGGGGGCAAGGCGCCGTCCAGCAGCGCCAGCGCCGCCTCCGCGCTCTCTGCCGCCAGCACCTGCCAGCCGTGCCGCGTCAGCGCCCGCTCCGCGACCCGGCGTACCGACGGCTCGTCATCGACCAGCAGCACCACCCCCGCCGCCGTCCCGGGCAGGCGGGGCGGGGCAGGTTTCGCCGCCGGCGCGGCGGCCGCGCCGGGCAGGGCGGGGATCGCCGTCTCCTCCGCGTCGCGCCGCGGCAGATAGACGCGCATCCGCGTGCCCACCGCCGGCGTGCTCTCCACCCCGAGGAACCCGTCCGACTGGCGCACGATGCCGTGCACGGTGGCGAGGCCGAGGCCGCTGCCGCCCTGCTCGCGCCGGGTGGTGAAGAACGGCTCGAAGATATGCGGCAGGATGTCCGGCGCGATGCCGGTTCCCGTGTCCTGCACCTCGATCATCACGTAGCGGCCGGGCGGGATCGTCTCCGCCCCGCGCAGCAGCGGCCGGTGCAGCGTGATGTGGCCGCTGCGCAGCGTCAGCGTGCCGCCGTCCGGCATCGCATCGCGCGCATTCACCGCCAGATTGAGCAGGACCTGATCGAGCGCCGTCGGGTCGGCGCGCACCGTCGGCCCCGGTGCTTCCAGCACCAGATCGAGTCGTACCCGGCTGCCGAGCAGCCGGCGCAGCAGCCCCGCCATGCCGGTCAGCACCTCATTGACCGAGAGCGCCCGCGGCTGGAGCATCTGCTGGCGTCCGAAGGCGAGCAGATGGCGCGTCAGCGCGCTGCCGCGGGCGGCGCTGGCACGGATCTGGGCGATATCCTCCCGCGCCTCCGCCGCCAGCCCGTCCAGGGCGGCCAGCGCGTCGGCCGCGCCGAGGATCGCGGTGAGCAGGTTGTTGAAATCATGCGCCACCCCGCCCGCCAGCTGCCCGGCCGCCTGGAGCCGCTGCGCATGGGCGAGCTGCGCCTCCAGCCGCGTCTGCGCCGAAACGTCGCGCAGGCTGAGCAGGCCGCCGCTCGCCGCCCCGTTCGCTTCGCGGATCGCAGCGGCGGTCACCGCCACCGTCGCCGGCTCCGGCGCCCCGGCGGCGAGCTGCGCGGTGACGCCGCGACCGGGGCTGCCGCCCGCCTGGCCGCGCAGCACCGGCCCCAGCGCCGCCCATGCCGCATCGCGCTCGGCCGCGGCGAACAGCAGCAGCAGCGGCGTGCCGGGCGACAGGTCCAGCGTCGGTCCGGCCATCTGGCGCAGCATCGCGCTCGCGCGCAGGATGCGCCCGTGCCGGTCGGCGATCAGGCGTCCTGCCGACGGCTCCTCGAACAGCAGCGCCACCGGCCCCTCCAGCGGGCCGGCGAACCGCTCGATCAGCCGCGGCGGCGGGGGTGGCGCGGGGCGGCGGCGCAGCAGGCGGATCACAGCGCCCGCGTCCGCAGCCGCCAGACGAAGGCGATCAGTTCCGCCACCGCTTGATAGAGTTCGCGCGGAATCTCCGCGTCCAGCGGCACCCCGTGCAGTGCGCGGGCGAGCGGGGGGTTGGCGACCACGGGCACGCCGCTCTGGCGCGCGAGGTCACGGATGCGCGCGGCGACCTCTTCGGTGCCCTTCGCCACCACCCGCGGCGCCGCCGCCGAGCCGCGCTGATAGGCCAGCGCCACCGCGTAGTGCGTCGGATTGGTCACCACCACCGCTGCCTTCGGTACCGCCGCCATCATGCGCCGCCGCGCCCGTTGCAGGCGCAGCCGGCGGATGCGGGCGCGGATATGCGGATTGCCCTCGGTCTCCTTGTGCTCCTCGCGCAGTTCGTGGCGGCTCATGCGCAGGGAAGCGGCGTGGCGGGCGCGGGCGCGCAGGATGTCGGCGCCGGCTACCGCCGCCTGCACCGCGAGCAACGCCAGCAGCAGGTGGCGCGTCGCGAGGCCGGTCTGCCCGATCAGCAGCGCCGGCGTCCAGCCGGACGCCGCCGGCAGTTGCGGCCACGCGCCGGCCAGCGCCGCCCAGCAGGCGGCGCCCGCCAGGGCGAGTTTCAGCAGCGACTTGCCCGCCTCGGCCAGCGCCGCCGCGGAGAACACGCGGGCGAAGCCGCGGCGGGGATCGAGCCGCGCGAAATCGGGTTGCAGCGCCGGCCAGTGCACCAGGAATCCGGTCTGCCCCAGCACGGAAGCGGCGCCGGCGAGCGGGCCGGCAAGCAGAAAGGGCAGGGCGGCGAGCAGCGCCGCCACGCCGGCCAGCCGCAAACCCTGAATGGGTGAGAGCGCATTTGCCTGCGCGAGCAGCCGCGCCAGCCGCGCCGCCACGTCGCGCGCCACCGCCGGGGCCGCCAGGATCAGCAGCGCCGTTGCCGCGGCCAGCGCCGCCAGCGGCGCAACCTCCCGCGACAGCGGCGCCTGTCCCTCCTCACGCGCCCGTGCGCGGCGACGGGCGGTTGCCGCTTCGGTGCGGTCCTCCTGCGCGCCGGACACCGCTAGCCGCCCGGCAGCGAAGCAAGGGCGGCGGCCATCTCCCGCCCCCAGACCGTGAGCAGGCCGCCGGCCAGCAGCCCGAGCAGCAGCAGGCCGCCGAGCAGATGCGCCGGGGCGGCGAGGAAGAACACCGGCAGTTGCGGCGCGAGCCGCCCCAGCCCCGCCAGGGCCGCGTGCCAGACGATGCCGGCGAGCAGGAACGGCGCGGCCAGCCGCAGCCCGAGCGCGAAACAGGCGGCGACCGCGGCCACCGCCTGCGAAGCCGTGTCCGCCGCCGGCAGCAGCACGCCGGCCGGCAGCACATCATAGCTGCCGGCCAGCGCCTGCAACGGCAGCGCATGCAGGCCGGAGCCGAGCAGCAGCACCGGCCCCGCCAGCCCGAGCAGCCGCCCGATCGCCGCCCCCTGCGGGCCGAGCACCTCATCGGGTTGCAGCACGCTCGCCTGGCCGCCGAACAGCGCAATGAACTCGCCCGCCACCGACAACGCCGTCATGGCCATCCGTGCCAGCCAGCCGAGCAGCAGCCCGACGGCAAGCTCCGCCGCCACCATGCGCAGCCCGTGCCAGACATCCGCCGGCGGTGCCGGCAGTGCCGGCGCCAGCACGGGCAGCAGCACGGCGGTCAGCGCCAGCGCGAAACCGGCCCGGATCATCGCCGGAAGGGCCGCCTCGCCGAGGCCGGGCAGCAGCATGCAGGCCGCGCCGACCCGGGCGAGCAGCAGCGCGAACGCGAAGGCGAGGCCGGGCAGGCGGGCGAGCAGGGCCGCGTCGTCGGCGCTCACGCCGCCCTCATGGCGCGCCGGCGAGCACCAGGCGGTCGAACACCAGCCGCGCGAACTCATCCAGCGTGCGCTGCATGTAGGGGCCGAGCACCAGCAGCGCCACGACCACCACGACCACCTTGGGCACGAACGCCACCGCCTGCTCGTTGATCTGCGTCACCGCCTGCACCAGCGACATCACCAGCCCTGCCACGAGACCGGCGAGCAGCGGCGGACCGCCCAGCTTCGCCACCACCAGCACCGTCTCCCGCAGGAAGGCACCGATTTCCTGTTCACTCATGTTCCCGGTCCGCTCCGAGTCGGGTCAAATCGGCATCTTCATGATGTCCTGATAGGCCTGCACCACGCGGTCACGGATCGCCGTCACCGTCTGAAGGGTCAGTTCGGCGCGCGAAACCGCCTGCACCACCGCGGTCAGATCGCCGCCGCCGGCGATTGCCTGCATCGCCTGCCGTTCCGCCGCCGTCCCGGTCGCCACCCCGTCCTGCATCGCGCGGGCCAGGGCCCCGCCGAAATCGCCGGCCGTGCCGCCGGCGGGGGCGCTGCCCTCGGCCGTGCTGCGATAGGCTGCCGCCGCCTGAAGCGGTGATACGCCGGCCCCGCCCGGCAGCACCGGCAGGCCCACGGTCATGCTATTTCAGCAGGCCGATGGTGCGCACCAGCATCCCGCGCGTCGCCTGCAGCACCGCGAGGTTGGCGCTGTAGCTGCGCTCCGCCTCCCGCATGTCCATCAGCTCGATGAAGCTGTTGACATTGGGGATGCGGACATAGCCGTTGGCATCGGCGGCGGGATGGCCGGGGTCGTAGCGCTGCGGAAACGCCGTCGCGTCGCGGCCGACATGCGCGAGCTGGACCGTCGGCAGACCGAGCGCGCGGTCCATGCGGGTGGCGAAGGTGACGGTCTTGCGCCGGTACGGATCGGCGCCCGGCGTGCTTCCCGTGGTGTCCTGGTTGGCCAGATTCTCCGCGATCACGCGCAGCCGTCCCGACTGCGCCACCATGCCCGCCGCCGAAATGTCGAGTGCGCGTGCCAGATCCATCGCTTCGGCCCCTTCCCGCCGCTGCTAGCGGCCGATCGCGGTACGGAACATGCCGAGCCAGGTGCGGGTGAGTTCCGTCGTCACCGCATGCGCCATGTCGCTATCCGCGACCTTCATCATTTCATGGTCCAGCGCGACGCCGTTGCCGTCCGGCGCGCGCTCCGCCGTTGCCGCGGCGGCCTCGTCCGTCGCGGCATTGACGGTGCCCGGCAGATGCGCCGGATCAGTCGCCGCCAGCGCCACCGGCGGTGCCGCCAGCAGCGCCTGGAACGGCTTGAGGTCGCGCGCACGCCAGCCCGGCGTATCGGCATTGGCGAGATTCTGCGCGAGCACCTGCTGGCGCTGGTCGATCCAGGCGAAGCGCCGGTCGGCGAGCGCGAACAGGGGAACCTGGGCGAAATCGAACATGGCCGCATCCTGCGCGGGGAAGCTGAATCGCGGATGAATCGGCCGGCGGGCGGGCGGGCAATGTTTTGTTAAGCCGCGCCTGCGCCAACTCGGCCGGTGATGCTCGCTTCCGACACGCCGGCCGTGCGTCTGCTCGAACACCTGGCTGGCGTGGTGCGGCTCGCCCGCGTGCTAGCGTCGGCGCACCGGCCGCTCGATCTCGCCGGCCTCGATGATCTGGCGGGCCGGCTCTGTGCCGCGGCACTCGATCTGCCGCCGGAGCAGGGACGGGCGCTGTGCCCGGACCTCGTCGCCCTGCTCGGCGAACTCGATGCGCTGGCGGCGGCCTGCGGCGGACCGGAAAGGGCAGGGGCGTGATCCGCCTGATCGGGCTGCTGCTGCTGCTGCCGGGACGTGCGGCGGCGCAGTCGCTTGCCATCGATCTCGGCGCCGCCGGGCCGGGCGCCACCTCGCGGCTGGTGCAGCTCACCGCGCTCATCACCGTGCTTGCCCTGGCGCCGAGCCTGCTGGTGATGGCAACCGCGTTCACCCGCATCGTCATCGTTCTGTCGCTGCTGCGCAGCGCGCTCGGCGCGGCATCGACACCGCCCAACACGGTGCTGATCGGGCTGGCCCTGTTCCTGACCTATTTCGTCATGCAGCCGGTGCTGGACGAAGCGTGGCGCACCGGCATCCTGCCGATGACGGAAGGGCGCGTCGGCGATCTGGAGGGCTTGCGTCTGGCGGCGGAGCCGTTCCGCAAGTTCATGACGGCGAGCGCAAGGGCGGACGACGTGCGGCTGTTCCTCGGGCTTGCGCATCTGCCCGATCCGCCGCCCGGTCAGGCGCTGCCGTGGCGCGCATTGCTGCCGGCGTTCCTGGTCGGCGAACTGCGGCGCGGCTTCACCATGGGGTTCCTGCTCTATCTGCCGTTCCTGGTGATCGACATGGTGGCGGCGAGTGTGCTGATGGGTCTCGGCATGATGATGCTGCCGCCCAATGTCGTATCGCTGCCGTTCAAGCTGATTTTTTTCGTCCTCGTCGATGGCTGGCGGCTGGTCGGCGGCAGTCTGGTGGAAAGCTTCGCGCAGCCGCCGTAGCCGCCGTCAGGCCGCCGCCGTCGCCGGCTCCTGCTCCGCCTGCATCGCCCACATGCGGGCATAGATGCCGCCCTGCGCCACCAGCTCGGCGTGCTGCCCGCGCTCGGCGACGTGGCCTTCCACCAGCACCAGGATCTCATCGGCCTCGATCACGGTGGACAGGCGGTGCGCGATGGTCAGCGTGGTGCGGTCGCGGGCGACCGTGCGCAGCGCCGTCTGAATCTCCTGCTCGGTGCGGGTATCCAGCGCACTGGTCGCTTCGTCCAGGATCAGCAGAGGCGGATCCTTGAGCAGCGTGCGCGCGATCGCCACGCGCTGCTTCTCCCCGCCGGAAAGCTTGAGGCCGCGTTCGCCGACACGGGTGTCGTAGCCGTCGGGCAGGCGCAGCACGAAGTCATGCACCTGCGCGAGCTTCGCCGCCCGCACGATCTCCGCGCCGGTCGCGTCCGGCCTGCCGTAGCCGATATTGTAGCGGATCGTGTCGTTGAACAGCACGGTGTCCTGCGGCACTACGCCGATCGCGGCGCGCAGGCTGTCCTGCGTGATGTCGCGCAGATCTCTGCCGTCCAGCAGGATGCGTCCGCCGGTCACGTCATAGAAGCGGAACAGCAGACGGCTGATCGTCGATTTTCCCGCCCCCGTCGGCCCGACGATCGCCACCGATCCACCCGCCGGCACGCGGAAGCTGAGTCCGGTCAGAATCGGACGGTCGGGGCGATAGCCGAACCGCACATCCTCGAATACCAGTTCGCTGGCGCGGTCCGCCCCGCTGCGGCGGGGCAGGGGGCGGGCGCCGGGCCGGTCCTTCACCTCCTGCTCGGTCGCCAGCAGGCGGAACATCTGCTCCATATCGACCAGCCCCTGCTTGATCTCCCGATAGACGAAGCCGAGGAAATTGAGCGGCTGCTGGAGCTGCATCAGATAGGTGTTGGCGAGCACGAAGCGGCCGACCGAGAACCGCCCCGCCGCAACCTCATCGGCCGCCATCAGCATCACCAATGCCAGCCCGGCGGCGATGATGACGGCCTGGCCCAGGTTCAGCATGTTCAGCGTAACCTGGTTGCGCACCGCAGCCCGCTCGTAGCGTGCCAGGGCGGCATCGAAGCGCCGCACCTCGTGCGCCTCGTTGCCGAAATACTTGACCGTCTCGAAGTTCAGCAGGCTGTCGAGCGCCTTGGTCTGCGCATCGTTCTCCACCTCGTTCATCGAGCGGCGGATGCGCACGCGGACATTGGTGAAGCCGAGCGTGAAGCCGACATAGATGCCGATCGCGCCCAGGGTGAGTGCGGCATAGCGCCAGTCGAACAGGTGCCAGAACATCGCCGCCACCAGCACCACTTCCAGCAGCGTCGGGATGGTGTTGAACACGGCGAGCCGCAGCACGTTCTCGATGCCCTTGGTGCCGCGGTCGATGTTGCGCGACAGGCCGCCGGTCTGCCGGTCGAGATGGAAGCGCAGCGACAGCCGGTGCAGATGCTCGAAGGTGGCGCGCGCGATGCGGCGCACGGCGCGCTGCTGCACGGCGGCGAACACCGCATCGCGCAGCTCGCCGAAGCCGGCGGCGGCGACGCGCAGCAGCCCATAGCCCACGATCAGCGCCAGCGGCACCGCCAGCACCCCGTGCTCCCCCTTCGGCGCCAGCACATCGACGACGCGGGCATAGAGCACCGGCACCAGCACCGTCGCCGTCTTGGCGGCGAGCAGGAACAGGAGGGCGGCCAGCACGCGCACCCGCGCGCCGCGATCGCCGCGGGGCCAGAGATAGGGCAGCAGCGTGCGCACGGTGCGCCACGCCGGGCGAGGCGGCGGGACCGCGGGCGCGGCGGATGACGACGGGTTCATACCGCCCATGTGGCGCGCGGCGGCAGCGTTGCCAACGGTGGCGAAGCGGGTCCGCCGTGCTTGTGGCGCGCCGCCGCCGGCCCACATCGGCAGCAATGGACAAGCTGCTGCGCCACATCGCCGCCTGCAACACCGCCCGCCTGCCCGGCGCGCGGCTGAGGCTCTGCATCGGTCACGAGACCGTCGGCTACGTCGCCGCCGACCTTGTGCCTGCCCTGCTCGTCTTCCCGGCGATGCGCGCTGAAGGCGACGCGATCCGGTTGACGCAGCCGGCGGCCCTGCCCGGCATCATCCGGGCGCTCGCCGAAGCCGGGCATATCCGCTGGCGCAACGAGGCATTCGATGTCCGCGCCGACCCAGATGGCCCGGCGCTCGCCGAGGTGGATCGCGGCGCACTGCCGGCGTTCGGCATCATGTCGCTTGGCGTCCATGTCAACGGGCTGGTACGCCAGGGCGACGATCTAGGCATCTGGGTCGCGGTGCGCTCGGCGAGCAAGCATCTCGACCCCGGCAAGCTCGACCATCTGGTCGCCGGTGGCGTCCCGGCTGGCCTCACGCCCGCCGAAACCCTGATCAAGGAAGCCGCCGAAGAAGCCGACATCCCCGCCGCCATCGCCGCGCGCGCGCAGCCGGTGGCGCGCATCGCCTACGCCGCCGACCGGCCGGAAGGGCTGCGGCGGGATTTGCTGATCTGCTACGACCTTTTTCTGCCCGCCGGCCTGATGCCGCGCCCGGCCGATGGAGAAGTGGCGCGGTTCGAGCTGTGGCCGGCGTCGCGGGTGCTGGCCGCGATGTGCGACGGCGACGCGTTCAAGTTCAACGTCACCCTGGTCCTGATCGACCTGTTCCTGCGTCAGGGAAGGATCGCCGGGGCGGACGCCGCGCGGCTGCGGGCGGCGCTGGCGCACCCGGCCGCCGGCGCCCCCGGCCATCCGCTCGGCTGATGCCCCGCCTGCCGGCGACGCCTTAGCTGCCCGGCGGCGCCGCGGCGATCGGGATGTCGCGCCCCTCCGCCCCGCCGGGCTGATCGCCCATGCCGGCCGGCGGCGCCTCCGTCTCCTCCGCGTCGGCCTCGCCGTTGCCGTCGGCGGCCATGCCCTCCTGCATCGTCGGACGACGCTGGCCGTTCTGCTGGCTCTGCTGTTGCTGCTGCGCCTGCGCCATGGCGTTCAGGATGCGGAAATAGTGCTCCGCATGCTGAAAATAGCTCTCCGCCATCACGCGGTCGCCGCCGCTGGTCGCGTCGCGTCCGAGTTGCAGGTACTTCTCGAACAATTGCTGCGCCGTGCCGCGGATGCGCAGATCCGGGCCGTTGCTGTCGAAGACATGGTTGCGGTTGAGCGGGATGCCGCCGCCGTGATGGCGGATGCCGCCGCCGCCGCCGCCGCCACCACCCCCGCCGCTGCGGTGATTCCGTCCGCGCATACGTTTCATGTTCATGCGTGTGCCAATACGCCTTCCTGCCTTAATGGCCCGCCGCCTGCCGGCGCCGGGACGCGCCGTTATGACGCAGGGTTCCGGACCGGGACCGAGGAGCGGACCATCGCCGCACCCTCAACCCACGAATGTTTCGTTCCGTTGGCTTCCGCGCGCGCCCCCGCCATTCATCCGCCGGCACGCCCGGGCATCCTGCCCGCCGGCCGGCGACACGATCTGAAGGAGGCGCCAGGGTCGTCCCCGGTTGCCGGGCGGACCCTGCCGCGCGGGCGAAAGCTAGCCTTCCTTGTCCGGCCCGCCAAACGGTTTTTTCACCGCACTGCCGCCCGCAGTACCAGTGCCCGCGCAACTCCGCCCAGATCGCACCGCAGGGCGACCGGCGCCAGCCCCGCCGCACGCGAAAGTGTCACCACGCTTTCCGCCTGTCCGGCGCCCAGCTCCAGCACCGCAACCCCGCCGGGTGCGAGCAGCCGCGGCAGGTCGGGCAGGATAGCGCGATAGGCCGCCAGCCCGTCGGCCCCGCCATCGAGCGCCGAGCGCGGCTCATGCCCCGCCACCTCCGGCATCAGGAATGCGATTTCCGCCGACGGGATATAGGGCGGATTGGCAAGGATCAGATCGAACTGCCCCGCCAGCGACGCAGCCCAGCTACCCACGACGAACATTGCCCGCGCGCCGAAACCGCAGGCGGCGGCATTCGCCGCTGCCAGTGCTGCGGCCGCCGCGATCCGGTCGCTGCCGAGTCCCGTGGCCTGCGGAAACTCCGCCAGGGCCGCCAGCAGCAGCGCGCCGGTGCCGGTGCCGAGATCGAGGACGCGGTGAACCGCCGCCCGCGCCGCCCGCGCCGCCAGCGCCGCCTCGATCACCGTTTCGCTGTCGGGGCGCGGGATCAGGGTGGCCGGCGAGACGGCGAGATCGAGGGTCCAGAACCCCTGCCGGCCGCGCAGATGCGCCATCGGCTCGCGCGCCGCCCGGCGGGCGAGAAGGGCTGCGAAGCGGGCTGGGTCCGCATCGTCCCCGCCGGCCAGCCGCCACAGCAGCCGCGCCTCCCGCGCCGGCTGCTCGATGCCGGCGGCGGCAAGCCTCGCCACGGCGGCGCGGAGCGCCTCCCCCATCATTGCGCGGCCGCGCGACGTGTGGCATCCGGCAGGCGCCGGATCGCCAGTGCCGCCAGCAGCGGCGCCACCATGAAGCCGCCGAACAGCCACGACGCGGCCGACTCGGCGCCGGCCGCACCGCCGGGGACGGACAGGCCGGCCAGTCCCGTCACCATGCCGCCCAGGGCCGCGCCGGCGGCGTTGCCGACCATCACCACCATGGTGATGGAGGCGCCGGCCAGATCACGGTCGGCCTCGGACGCGAAGCCGAACACGCGCGCCCCGAGATGCGGCCAGGTCATGCCGATGCCGCCGCCGACCGCCAGCAGGGCGGGCGCGATCACCACGAGATCGGCCAGCGACGCGCCCGGATGCGGCATGCGGAGCGCCAGGGCGGCAAGCCCGGCGGCCAGCACCGCCGGCCCGGCAATAAGGGCGGCGCGTGCCGCGGCCGACGTGACACTGGCGGCTCCCACCGCCGCCAGCGTCCAGCCCATTGACATCAATGCCGAGACATAGCCGGCATGCAGCGGGCGAAGGCCATGCAGCGTCTGGAGGAAATAGGGCACGAAGATTTCCGGTGTGGTGCCGGCGAGCAGCAGGATCATGGCGGCATAGGTCGCCGCCAGCGGCGCGCCCGGGCGCGTCGCACCGTCCGGGAACAGCCGCGCCCCGCCGCGTGCCTCGCGCCGCGCGAACCAGGCAAAGCCGCCCAGCGCCGCCGCCAGACAGGCGCCGGTGACCGCAACCTCGGCCGACATGCTGCCGGCCGAGACCGCCAGCACGCTGCCGCCGAGCAGCAGCAGGTTGCCGACCGGCAGGGCGGTGCGCGGCGCCGACGGGGTGGGGAGGCGGCGCGGCAGGGCGGTTTCCACCAGCGCCAGCAGCAGCGGCGCGACCGCCGCAACGCCCCAGAACGCCGCACGCCATGCCCCGAACTCGGCAAACACGCCGCCCGTCGCCGGTCCGAGCAGGGTTGCCGCACCCCATGCGATGGAGGCGACGCTGAGCGCGCGCGGCCACAGCGCCGGCGGGAACAGCGTGCGGACCATGGTGAAGCCGAGGGCGGAGAGCGTGCCGGCGCCGAGACCCTGCACCGCCCGCCCGGCCAGCAGCGCCGGCATCGACGGCGCCAGCGCACAGGCCGCGGACCCGAGCACGAAGGCGGTGAGCGCCACACGATAGGCGCCGCGCCCGCCGGCGGCACGCAGCAGCCGCGCGCACAACCCGCCGCCGAGCAGGGAGGCGACGATATAAAGCACCGTGCTCCAGGCGAACCAGCGCAGGCCGCCGATGTCGCGCACCACCGAGGGCAGGATGGTGGCGACGATGAAGGTGTTCAGCGCGTGCAGCACCAGGCTGCCGCCGACCACCGCACTGCGGGCCGCGTTGCCGCCGCGCAGCAGTTCCGCCCAGCCTGGCTGCATGAAGCTCCCCGGAATGAAGGCCCCCGTTCTTGCCACAGAGGCCGCGAAAGGGAAGGCCGCGGCTTTCACCCGAACCGCGAGCGCGCCGCGAGCTCGCCGCCGCACCAGAGATAGAGCGCCAGCAGCGGTGACCCGGCGGTGCGCATGCCGTGGCGCTGCCAGGGCGCGTGATGGATCGGGCTGCCCGCCGGCCGGTCGCGCCACGGTTCCGCCCCGCGTTGCCACGACGCCGGAGCGAACGGCAGATAGATCTCCTCGGCGGCATGGCGGTGCGGCGGATAGGTGGTGTGCGGCCCGAGCAACAGGAAGCCGACGGCGAGCTGCGTCGCCGGCACCGGGCCGCGAAGCCCGATCAGCTCGGTCCAGCCGTAACGGTCGAGGAACCCCGGCGGTGCCTCGGTCGCGCCGTAGGTCTGGCGCCATGCCAGCGCCGGCGCGAGGGCCAGCAGCCGTGCCAGCACCGGGGCAGCGGCCGGCGGCCCCTCGGCGCAGGCCGGCGCCAGCGAGCGCAGCACCGGCAGGGAGGACGGCTCGACCGGGCGGACGGGCAGGGCCGGCTCCGGCCAGCGCGCGAGGAACCGATCCACGGTCGCATCGCCGAGATCGCGCAGCAGGTTCGCGACCGCCGCCGCAAGATGCTCCATCCGCCATCCTCCCGCCCGCGCCATGATCGCGCTGCAACGCTGCCGATGATTGTGCCATGCGCAGCACACGTTGCGCGGCGGCGTGATTGATCGGCGGCACAAACCGCCCCATTGATGCCGCGATGACCCCTTACCCGAAAGCGCACGGGCGCATTCGGGCGGGGTTCGATTCGGACGTGAAGATGGCGGGGTTCCTGGGCGGCGCCAGCCTGCCGGCAGCTTCCGGCAAGGGGCGCCGACGCTTCCTTGAGCGGCTGCGCGCGTCGGGCACCGCCCGGCGTGTCGGCGAAGCCGCGCCCGGCCGTCACCGCCGTCCGTTCGGCGAAATGGTGCTGCACGCTCCGCAGACGCTGCGGGCGCTGGTACGCGCGGACGAGATCGGGCTGGTCGTGCTGGCCGGCCTGATCGGCGTCGCCGCCGGCCTCAGTGTCACCGCCATGGGCGTGATCGCGCAGTTGCTGCACGAATTGTTCTACAACGTCGCCCCCGGTGAGCGGCTGAGCGGGGAGATCGCGGTCGATCCCTGGCGGGCCGCGCTGTCGCTCGTCCTCGGCGGGCTGGCGATGGGTCTGTCGGGCCTCGTCATCCTGCGCTTCTGGCCGCGCCGCGCGATCGACCCGATCGAGGCGAATGCGCTCTACGGCGGGCGCATGTCGCTCAACGACAGCCTGATCGTGGTCGCACAGACGCTGCTGTCGAACGGCGTCGGCGCCTCGGTGGGGCTGGAGGCGGGATATACGCAGATCGGCTCGGCGCTCGCCTCCCGCCTCGGGCGCAGCTTCCGGGTGCGGCGCAACGATCTGCGCGTGCTGGTCGGCTGCGGCGCCGCCGGCGCCATCGCCGCCGCCTTCAACGCGCCGCTGACCGGCGCGTTCTATGCCTACGAACTGGTGATCGGCACCTATTCGCTGGCGACCCTGGCGCCCGTGGTCTGTGCCGCCATCGTCGCCGTCGTCATCACGCGGCTGCTGACGCCGGAGCTCTATGGTTTCGAGGTGCAGTTGCCGACGGCGATCGCACCGGTGGATTACCTGCCGGTGCTGGCGCTGGGCATGCTCGCGGCGCTGATGGGCATTGCCATCATGCGCGGCGTGACGCTGACCGAGGACATCTTCCGCCGCAGCGGCGTGCCCCCCTGGCTGCGTCCGGCGATCGGCGGGCTGGCGGTCGCCGGCCTCGCGATGATTTCCCCGCAGGTGCTGTCCTCGGGTCATGCGGCGTTGCAGGTGACGATGGATGCGCCGTATCCGCTGCGCCATCTGGCGCTGCTGATCGTGCTGAAATCGCTTGCCTCCGCCATTTCGATCGGCTCCGGCTTCCGCGGCGGGCTGTTCTTCGCCTCGCTGTTCCTCGGCGCCCTGCTCGGCAAGCTGTTCACCGGGGCACTGGCGCTGGTCGCGGCGACGCAGGCGGTGCCGCCGGTGGTCGGCGCCCTGGTCGGCATGAGCGCGCTCGCCGTCGCCGTGGTCGGCGGGCCGCTGACGATGGCGTTCCTGGCGCTGGAGAGCACCGGCAGCCTGCCGCTCACGGTCGCGGTGGTGATGGCGGCGGCGGTGTCGGCGCTGACCGTGCGGCGCACCTTCGGCTACAGCTTCGCCACCTGGCGCTTCCACCTGCGCGGCGAGGCGATCCGCAGCGCCGTCGATATCGGCTGGATGCGCAACCTGACGGTCGCCCGCATGATGCGCCGCGAGGTGCGGACGACGCGGCTCGACACCACGCTCGCCGCCTTCCGGCGCGATTTCCCGCTCGGCGCCACCACCCGCGTCGTCGTCATCGACGGCTCGGACCGCTATGCCGGCATCGTGCTGGTGCCGGAAGCCCACGCCCCGGACGCCGAGGAGGAGGCGAAACTCGCCACCATCCTGCACAATGCCAACGACATGCTGCTGCCGCAGATGACCATCAAGGAGGCAGTGAGCGCGTTCGAACAGGCCGAGGCGGACGCGCTGGCGGTGGTGGACGGCACCGATAGCCGCCGCGTCATCGGCCTGCTGACGGAGGCGCACGCCCTGCGCCGCTACAGCGAGGAACTCGACCGCCGGCGGCGGGAACTGTCCGGGGAGTGAGGGTCACGCATCGCGCGGCTCGTCCTTCCGCGCGCCGTCGAGGGCGCGGCGTGCCCGCACCTGTTCCAGCCGCTCTGCCTCCCGCTCGGCGCGGGTGCGCCCATGGCGTGCCCGGTTCGCCTGCGCCTCGGCCTCCGCCGCCGTCCGGGCGCGTTGCCGGCGTGCCCGGCGCAGATTGACGATCTCACCCATGGCACCATGCTGCCGCGCCCGTCCGCCCGGCACAAGCACCCCGCCCGGCGGTTGACGAACGCGCCCGGCCGGCCATTCTGCCCCGGCGCAGGACGCAAGGGAGAGCACGACATGGGCACCGCGATCACCATCATCGCTTCCGACGGCCACACCCTGTCCGCCTGGCGCACCGGGCCGGAGGACGCGAGGCGCGGTCTCGTCGTCGTGCAGGAGATTTTCGGAGTCAATCATCACATTCGTGCGGTCTGCGAACGCTTTGCCGCGCAAGGTTTCGCGGTGGTCGCCCCGGCGCTGTTCGACCGCGTGCAGCCGGGAACTGAACTCGGCTATACGCCCGAGGACATCGCCGCCGGTCGCGATCTGCGTGCCAAAGTGCCGGAGGCCGGCACGATGGCCGACATCGATGCTGCCGCGCGCGCATTGGGCGGCAGGGCGCTCGGCATCGTCGGCTATTGCTGGGGTGGCACGGTGAGCTGGTGGGGGGCGACGCGCACCGGGCACTTCAAGGCTGCCTCCTGCTGGTACGGCGGCGGCATCGCGGCCACGCGCACCGCGACGCCGCGCTGCCCGGTGCAGATGCATTTCGGCGATCAGGACGGCTCGATCCCGATTGCCGATGTCGAGGCGATCCGTGCCGCGCAACCGGGGGTGGAGATTTACCTCTACGAAGGCGCCGGCCACGGCTTCGGCTGCGATGAGCGGGGCAGTTTCAACCCGGCGGCCTTTGAACTGGCGCAACGCCGCACGCTGGCGCTGTTCGACGCCCATCTGACCGGCTGATACCCGGCCCTCACCGTCCCCGGCCCACACCCGGCCCGGCCACATAACGAACCCGCGGACTGACCCGGCGTTCCTGCTGTCGTTCAGCAATCGCAAAGGTCACGCCGGCATGGGCACCATCCTGCTCATCATTCTGATTGTCCTTCTGTTGGGGGCGTTGCCGACTTGGCCGTACAGCGCCGCCTGGGGCTACTACCCCTCGGGCGGGCTCGGGCTGCTGCTGCTGATCGTGATCGTGCTGCTGGTGCTCGGACGGATCTGACGGCCATCGTGCGGTCCGCGCGGTTGGCCAGGCTCACGCCGCTCCGGCGAACGCTTCAGTCCGCCTCCAGCATCCGCCCCGCTACCGCGTCCAGCTTCGCCATCAGGTCCGGATCGCGCCGGCCGGGCGCGGTGATGATGGCGTATTCCAGCGCGCGGTCGCACCCAGCCGGGCAGGGCGCGCGCGGGGGCCCCAGCGCCGGCACCAGTGCGCGCACCAGCGTGCGCGCATGGGCCGCATTCTGGAACAGCACCTTCACCACCTGATCGACAGTGACGGCATCATGTTCGGGATGCCAGCAATCATAGTCCGTCACCATTGCGACGGTCGCGTAACAGAGCTCCGCCTCTCGCGCCAGCTTCGCCTCCGGCATGTTGGTCATGCCGATGACGCTGCATCCCCAGGCGCGGTAGAGTTCGCTCTCCGCCATGGTGGAGAATTGCGGGCCTTCCATGACCAGATAGGTGCCGCCCCGCGTCACCGGCAGGCCGACGCTCCGCGCCGCCGCCTCCGCCGCCGCGCCGAGGCGCCGGCACACCGGATGCGCCAGCGAGACATGAGCGACGCAGCCTTCGCCGAAGAAGCTCTTTTCGCGCGCGAAGCTGCGGTCGATGAACTGATCGACGATGACGAAATGGCCGGGCGGCAGGTCGGCGTTGAGGCTGCCGACCGCCGACAGCGAGATCACGTCGGTGCAGCCGAGGCGCTTCAGCGCATCGATATTGGCGCGATAGTTGAGGTGCGTCGGCGACAGCCGGTGCCCGCGCCCGTGTCGCGGCAGGAATACACAGCGTATGCCGTCGAGCCAGCCCTCCAGCAATTCGTCGGACGGGTCGCCCCACGGCGTATGTACGCGCCGCCATGCCATGCGCTCCAGCCCCTCGATATCATAGAGGCCGGAGCCGCCGATGATGCCGATGACCGGCTGGATCGCTTCCTCCGGCGGCGCAACCGCCGCCATCTCAGTGCACGTCCGACCAGACCCTGCGCTTCACCACATAAGTGATGCCGGTCAGCATCGCCAGGAACAGGATGATCTTGACGCCGATCTGCTTGCGGCTCTCCATCTCCGGGTTGGCGATGAAGGTCAGGAACGTGACCACGTCGTGCGCTTCCTGATCCAGGGTCGGCTTGGTGCCGTCGCTGTACTGCACCTGGTCGGCCTGGAGCGGCTGCGGCATGGCGATCTGGTGGCCGGGGAAAACTCTGTTGTAGTTCATCCCGTCGCCCATCTTCATGCCCGCCGGCGGTTCGCCATAGCCGGTGAGCACGCCGTAGACATAGTCCGGCCCGCCCTCCCGCGCCTTCACGATCACCGACAGGTCGGGTGGCAGGGCACCGTTCAGCGCGGCGCGGGCCGCCTTGTCGTTGGCAAAGGGTGACTTGAAATGGTCCGATGGCAGCGCCGGCCGCTCGGCCGGCTGGCCGTCGTCGCCGATCGTGGGCACGGTGACGCTGGCTGCGACCGCCTTCACCTGCTCCTCCGACAGGCCGATGCCTTCGAGGTTGCGGTAATAGGCTTCCTTCAGCGAATGGCAGTTCGAGCAGACTTCCTTGTAGATCTGGAAGCCGCGCTGCGCGGCGGCCCGGTCGAAGGTGCCGAACGGGCCGGAGAAGCTCCAGCCGGGATGCGGCAACTGGCCTTCCTGTGCGATCGCCGGCGCGGCGAGCAGGGTGGCGGCGAGCAGGGTGGCGGCGAACTGGCCGCCGGCGCGTGCGGTGGACAGGGCAGGGCGCATCACGGCTTCTCCATCGGCTTGGCCGGTGCGCCGCCGGGCAGCGGTCCTCCGCCCCCGCGTGGCGGGATGACCGGGCGGCTGATGCTCTCCGGCAGCGGCAGCGGCCGCTCCAGCTTGCCGATGATCGGCAGCAGCACGAGGAAGTGCAGGAAATAATAGGTCGTGGCGACGCGGCCCAGAACCACCCACCACCCTTCCGGCCGGTGTGCGCCGACGAAACCGAGGGCGATGCACGCCACCACATGCACCCAGAACAGCGCGCGGTAGATCGGACGGAAGCGGGCGCTGCGCACCGGGCTGGTGTCGAGCCAGGGCAGCACGAACAGCACCAGGATGGAGCCGAACATCATGCACACGCCGCCGAGCTTGTTCGGCACCGAGCGCAGGATCGCGTAGTACGGCAGGAAATACCATTCCGGCACGATTTCCGAAGGCGTCTGCAACGGATTGGCCGGAATGTAGTTGTCCGGGTCGCCGAAGAAGTTGGGCGCGAAGAACACGAACGCCGCCCACACCATGAAAAACACGCACAGCCCCACGCTGTCCTTGATGGTGTAGTAGGGATGGAAGGGCAGCGTGTCCTGCGGCGACTTCACGTCGATGCCGAGCGGGTTGTTCGACCCGGTGATGTGCAGCGCGACGACGTGGAAGAACACCACGCCGATGAGCACGAACGGCAGCAGATAGTGCAGCGAGAAGAAGCGGTGCAGCGTCGGGTCGCCGACCGCGAAGCCGCCCCACAGCCAGGTGACGATGGCGTTGCCGACCAGCGGGAAGGCCGAGAACAGGTTGGTGATGACGGTGGCGCCCCAGAACGACATCTGGCCCCAGGGCAGCACATAGCCCATGAACGCCGTCGCCATCATCAGCAGCAGGATGACGACGCCGAGCATCCACAGCAGCTCCCGCGGCGTCTTGTAGGAGCCGTAGTAGAGGCCGCGGAAGATGTGGATGTAGACGACGATGAAGAACATCGACGCGCCGTTGGCGTGGGCGTAGCGCAGCAGCCAGCCATAATTCACGTCGCGCATGATACGCTCGACCGAGTCGAACGCCATGTTGCTGTCCGGCGTGTAGTTCATGGCGAGGAACACGCCGGTCGCGATCATCAGCAGCAGCGTCACCGTCGCCAGCGCGCCGAAATTCCAAAAGTAGTTGAAGTTCTTCGGCGTCGGAAAGACCGCGTATTCCTTGTTCATCATCGTGAACAGCGGAAGGCGCGTGTCGATCCAGTTCACCACCGGATTCTTGTAGTCGCTCTTGTGCAGGCCGGCCATGTCTCGTGCTCCGGTGTGCGCGGCGTCAGCCGATCTTGATCTTGCTGTCGGACTCGAAGGCGTATTGCGGCAGATAGAGATTGAGCGGCGCCGGCCCGTGCCGCACGCGCCCCGAGGTGTCATACTGGCTGCCATGGCAGGGGCAGAACCAGCCGCCCCAGTCGCCGCGCGGGTCGGTCGGCTTGTTGCCGAGCGGGATGCAGCCCAGATGCGTGCAGATGCCGATCACCACGATCCACTGGTCGTGGCCGGCCTTGACCCGTTCCGAGTCGGGCTGCGGCTCGATCAGCTCCGACAGTTTCACGTCCTGCGCTTCCTTGATCTCCTTCTCCGTGCGGTGACGCACGAAGACCGGCTTGCCGCGCCAGGCGACGGTGATGCCCTGACCGGCCGGCACCGGCGTCAGATCGACCTCCACCGAGGACAGGGCGAGCACGTCGGCCGAAGGGTTCATGCTGTCGATCAGCGGCCAGGCAATGGCGCCCACGCCGATCGCCGCCGCCGCGCCGGAGACCAGTTTGAGGAAGTCCCGCTTCCCCTGGTCCGCTGCGTGGGGATGGCCCGGGCCGTGGCTCGCTGGGGCAGTCGCGGACATCGTATCGGCTTCCTCTCTTCCGTTCCGCCGGGCACGCGCGGCGCCGCAAACTGCCGCGGCCAGCCGCGTCTGGCAAGCCGGCCCGCATCCTGGCGCACCCAATCCTGGCGCACCCCGCATTATAGGCACGGCGTTCGCCCCTGCAACATGACCGCCCGATCCTTATGATGCGCCGGCACCGTCGGAGCACCCGCCATGTCCGCATCCGTTCCGCCCCACACCGCCCTGCGCGCCGCCGCCCGCGCCTGGTTCGAGTCGCTGCGCGACCGTCTCTGCGCGGCCTTCGAGGCGATCGAGGATGACGCGGACAGCGCCCCCGCCGCCGATCCGCCCGGCCGCTTCGCCGCCACGCCCTGGCGCCGCCCGACCGAGGACGGTTCGGACGGCGGCGGCGGCGAGATGCGGGTGCTGCGCGGGCGCGTGTTCGAGAAGGTGGGGGTCAACGTCTCCACCGTCAGCGGCAGTTTCAGCCCCGAATTCCGTGCCCAGATCCCCGGTGCCGCCGAGGATCCGCGCTTCTGGGCGAGCGGCATCAGCCTCGTTGCGCATCTTCGCTCGCCGCGCGTGCCGGCGGCGCATTTCAACACCCGGATGCTGGTGACGACGGCAGGCTGGTTCGGCGGCGGCGGCGACCTGACGCCGATGTTTCCCGATACGCCGGCGGCGGCGGCGGACGCGGCGGACTTCCACGCCGCCCTGCGCGCCGCCTGCGACCGTCACGATCCGGCCTATTATCCGCGCTTCAAGGCGTGGTGCGACCGCTATTTCTTCCTGCCGCACCGCGACGAGCCGCGCGGCGCCGGCGGCATCTTCTTCGATCATCACTTCACCGGCGACGCCGCGGCGGATTTCGCCTTCACCCAGGACGTGGGCCGCGCCTTCCTCGATGTCTATCCCCGTCTCGTGCGTCGCCGCATGGCCGAGAAGTGGACCGCGGCGGAACGCGAACAGCAGCTGATCCGCCGCGGGCGTTACGTTGAGTTCAATCTGCTCTATGACCGCGGCACCCTGTTCGGCCTGCGCACCGGCGGCAACGTGGAGGCGATCCTGATGAGCCTGCCGCCGGAGGTGCGCTGGCCGTAGCCGGCCGACCCGCCTTGCGCCGCCGCCGCGCGCGGCCGATGCTGCATCGCATGGACATGCACAGTTTCGATGCTCTCGTGGTTGGCGCCGGCATTGCCGGGGCGACCGCCGCCGCCCATCTCGCCGCCGACCGGCGCGTCGCCCTGATCGAGGCGGAGGATGCCGCCGGCTATCACAGCACCGGCCGCTCCGCCGCGATGTGGATCCAGAACTACGGCCCGGCCACCGCCCGCCTGATGACCGGCCTGTCGCGCCCGTTCTTCGAAGCACCGCCGGACGGCTTCGCCGAGGTGCCGCTGATCCTGCACCGGCCGGTGCTGTTCCTGGCGCCGGAAGAGCAGATGGAGCAGTTCCGCGCCATGCTGTCGGCCGGTCTCGGCCTG
This sequence comes from Pseudomonadota bacterium, assembly GCA_021847995.1. Taxonomy (GTDB): domain Bacteria; phylum Pseudomonadota; class Alphaproteobacteria; order Acetobacterales; family Acetobacteraceae; genus JAFKFJ01. The sequence goes on from JAJZNE010000106.1 coordinate 43,846, forward strand.
GCCGAAATCCCCCCGGCGGCGGCGGCGGCGATGGTGCCGGCGCTGCGGCCCGGCTGGGTGCACGGCGCGGCCACCGAACGCGATGCCTTCGACATCGACGTGGCGGCGCTGCACCAGGGTTTTCTGCGCCAGCTCCGCGTGCGCGGCGGCGTGCTCGCGCTGCGCAGCCGGGCCGGGCGGATCGAACGGTCCGGCGGGCGCTGGCAGGTCACCGTCACCGGCGGCGACGTGTTCGCCGCCCCCGTCCTGGTCAATGCCGCCGGCGCCTGGGGCGATGAGGTGGCGCGGCTGGCCGGCGTCGCCCCGCTCGGCCTGCAGCCGAAACGGCGCACCGGCGTCATCATCGATCCCGCGCCGTGGGCGGTCGCCGACTGGCCGATGATCAATGACGTGGGACACACCTGGTACGCGCGGCCGGAGGCACGCACCCGGATGATGGTCTCGCCCGCCGACGAGACCGATCTCGCCCCGCAGGACGTGCAGCCGGACGAGTTGGACATCGCGCTCGCGATCGACCGCATGCAGCAGGCGCTGGCGATCGAGGTGCGGCGGGTCGAACGGGCGTGGGCGGGCCTGCGCACCTTCACGCCGGACCGCGAACTCGCGATCGGGCGGGACGGCGCGGCGGAGGGGTACTTCTGGTCGGTGGGGCAGGGCGGCTACGGCATCCAGACCTCGCCCGCGGCCGGGCGACTGGTCGCCGACCTGGTCGCCGGGCGCGATCCCGGGCCGCTTGGCCGGGTTCTTGCGACCCTCGACCCGAATCGCTTCCCCCGCCCCCGCTGACCGGGCAGGCGGCACCGTCGGCGGCCTGCGACGCCCGCGCGCGCCGGGGGCATGGGTCGCCGTCCTGCGCGTGACGGCCCTGCCGCCGCCGGGCGCTGCATCCCACCTGCGCGGCGCAATCGCCGCTGATGTCCGGCCGGCCTGACCGCCGGGGCGGGGACGGCCACGATCACTTCCTGGTGAACGCTCGGGCGGCGGACACGCGCCGCCACGCCCGTTGTCACCTCTCCGGCGACCCGCCCGGCCCGGCGCCTTTGCCCGACCCGGCGCGGTTCCCGGAAAGTCCACGCGCCCGCGATCCGCACCGCGCCGCCCGACCCGCCCCCCTTCCGCCCGAGTCCCGGCCCGGCCCGGCCACTCCCGAGAATTTTTTGCGCCCGGGGGGCCGGGCCGCGCGCAAACAGTATGGACTCGATAGCACCTTTCTGCTAACAAACTCGTATCGATAACCGTATGGCGACCCGACAGTTCTGCGGGCCGCCGTTGGTCGTTCCATAAAGTATTTTGGAACGTGGTCGGATAGAAAATTAAATCCGCGGAGCGGCTCACTTGCCCTCTTGACGCGGATACGCAATTACAACCTAAATCATACAAACAGACGTGCGCAGGCGAATATTGCTCCGGCTTCGAAAGGACACAACCTATGGATGGTTCGATTTACAGCGGATTCGACCGCAAGTTGGAAAGGGACTTGGAGTCGAACATCTTTGACGCGCCAAAGATAACGGCGCGGCTAGCGCTCAATGAAGAAGTCTTGCGAGAGGCTTGGACCGTTCGGCACGCGGCGTATGCCGCACAGGGGCTGATCGTTCCAAATGAAACCGGAATGCTTCGCGATGACTGGGACTTTTCGCCGGCCACCAGGGTTATTGTGATCTACAAAGACGGAGACCCGGTCGCAACTGCACGGACTTCGCTCTACGCGCCACAGAGTGGTATCGAAGGCGCAGATGCTGTGCCTTCAATGGCGATGTTTGAATCCGAAATTCCGTCGATTTATCAAACACTGCCGTATGATGATGGTTTCGCTCGGGTTATCGACATCTCCCGGCTTGGCCGCCATCCATCGCTCGGAACAGACTGCGAACCCGTGTTCGCCATGTACCGCATGATCTCCTATCTCGTGCTGCACTACAAGGCGGACGCGCTGATTTCGGCAGTCCAGAGGCACCATATTCCCTTCTACCGGCGTATGGGCTATCGACAAGTGGCGGAGCCGAAAGCACACCCGAGGTTGAATCTGGCAGCGGCCCTGATGGCATGCGTGCGCCCCAAGGACGGTCACTTGCGCGAATCCATACCTGTTCTTGGTCTGGTCGCCGAGAGTGATAGCAATTATGCTGGATTCATTCGCGGTGACCTCGTTCCCGTTTTCGGCACCGGTACGTCACCGGCAGAATTGAACGGAACCTTCGGCGGCCGCATGGTGGGGGTTCGTGGAGGATCGCGCGCTCGCCAGGAGCGAAGCGCGGCTTTGCCGCAGCAGAGCGATATGTCGGTTGCCGCATGAGCGGCAGGCCGGCCCCGTTGCCGGCGTCGAAAGCGCAAAGTGACGACGCGCTTTCGACGCGGCAAGGTTTTTAGTTTGGCGCTGACCTTCCGGCCGCGGTATGATGTGGGGTGAGACCACGCCCGTCTTCGAGGCCATCCCGGAAGGTCTAATGGTTGCGATTCGTCACGTCAGGATCAGGAATATCCTCGGATCCTGGCACACATCGCCGGCCGATCCGCTGCATCAACTGGTGCAGCAGCGCATTCGTGCGACGCTGCTGAGCGGATGGCTCAAGGTCGGGCTGCTCAACGTACCCGTGGGCATTGTGGTCGCCACGATCCTGTTTGCAAGCCAATGGCGCCAAATGGGCAATCCATGGCTGCTCACGGGCTTCGCTGCCATCGTCGCAAGCTATGCCGCGCTTCTTTGGCTGTGTCTCAGCTGGGCACATCGAAGCCCTGCGGCGGATGATGTCGGGCCACGGTTCCGGCGGCTTCTTGCCGTTCGCTTCATTCTGACGAGTTCCTGGGCATTCGGACTGGTTGCGCTGTGCGCAGTTTCGGGACCGCCCGGCGGCGGCATTCTTTTCGGCGTTTCCGGCGCGCTGATGTCGATGTCCGTCTTCAGCAGCCCGATTGCGTTCGCGATGTCGGCATGGATCCCGGCAACGATCGGGGCAATTGGCACCGCCATGCTTATCGGCACTGCGCCGACAGTATGCGCCATCGCCTACACGATTCTGACCTATTTCGCCATTCTTTCGTTCGACAAGCAAATGATCGAACGAACCCGCAACACCATCCGCATCGAGCGGTACGCCGAAACCGTCCGCATCCTGCTGCGCGATTTCGAGGAAAACGCGAGCGACTGGCTGTGGGAGGCCGATGGCGACCTGATCCTGCGCCATGTCTCGGCACGCTTTGCCCAGGTGGCGCAGCGTCCCGCCGAGCAGATGGAAATCGGGCTGGTCGCCCTGCTCGCCGGCAACGCCGCCGACCCCCCCGATCGCAGCCTCGAGCTGCTTCAGTATCGTCTCCAGGCCCACGCCGCCTTCCGCGAACTCGTCGTGCCCGCCATGGTCGGGGCGGAACGGCGCTGGTGGGCGCTGACTGGCAAGCCGCTGTTCAACGCCGACGGCAGCTTCGGCGGCTATCGCGGCGTCGGCTCCGATGTCACCACCGCCCACCGCTCGCGCGAACGCATCGCCTATCTCGCCCGCCACGACACGCTCACCGACCTCGCCAACCGCGCCGGCTTCAACGACGCCATCACCCAGGCCGTCGCCGCCTGCCGCACCCAGGCCGCCGCCCTGTTCTGCCTCGATCTCGACGACTTCAAGACCATCAACGACAGCTACGGCCACGACGTGGGCGATTCGGTGCTGCGCGCCGTCGGCCAGCGCATCCGCGGCGTGCTGCGCGAACACGACATGGCCGCGCGCCTCGGCGGCGACGAATTCGCCGTCCTGCTCAGCGTCACCGGCCGCGATGAGGCCGCCGCCGTCGCCGCCCGCCTGATCGAGGCGCTCACGCCGCCCTTCGCCTGCGGCGACCTCGACATCAAGATCGGCAGCAGCGTCGGCATCGCGCTCGCGCCCGATGACGGCGACGATCCGGAAATTCTCTACCGCAACGCCGATCTCGCCCTCTATCGCGCCAAGGCGGCGGGGCGCGGCACCTGGCGGCTGTTCGACCCCGACATGGACCGCCTCCTGCACGATCAGCGCCTGCTCCAGCGCGACGTGCGCGAGGCGCTGCCCAAGGGCGAACTCTTCGTCGCCTATCAGCCGATCGTCGATCTGCGCAGCCGCGAACTCGTCTCGCTGGAGGCGCTGGTGCGCTGGCGCCATCCCGAGCGCGGCACCGTCCCGCCCGCCACCTTCGTCCCCGTCGCCGAACAGAGCGGACTGATCGGCGCGATCGGCATGTTCGTGCTGACCGAGGCGGTTCATCTCGCACTGCAACTGCCGCCGCCGATCCGCATCGCCGTCAATCTGTCGCCGCTGCAACTGCGCGACGAATCGCTGCTCGATCGCGTGCGCGCCGTGATCGAGCCGACCGGCCTGCCGCACGAGCGCATCGAGTTCGAGATCACCGAATCGGTGGTGCTGGAAACCAGCGGCCGGTCGCTCGAGAATCTGCGCGGCCTGCGCGCGATCGGCCACCGCGTCGCCATCGACGATTTCGGCACCGGCTATTCCTCGCTCGCCGTGCTGCGCGACTTCCCGTTCGACCGCCTGAAGATCGACCGCAGCTTCATCACCGATCTCGATGCCGATCACGGCGACGGGCCGATCGTCAAGGCGATCATCGGTCTCGGCCGCGCCCTCGGCATCTCCGTCACCGCAGAGGGCGTGGAATACGAGCGGCAGGTCAACCTGCTCGCCGAATACCGCTGCAACAATGCCCAGGGCTACTATTTCGCCCGGCCGCTGACGCCGGCCCAGGTGCTCGCCCTGCTCGCACCCGTCGCCGGCCAGGCCGCGCATGGCACCGTGGCGCTGCCCCTGCCGGCCCAGCAGCGGTGGGAGGACGCACCGCGCGAGGTGATCGAGCCGGCCGCCGTGGTGCGGCTGCCCCGGTCGCGCCCGCGTCTCGTCCGCAATGCCTGATCCGGCGTGGTGCGGACCGCGGCCGGCCTATTGCGCGCACTGCGCCGCCGCCGCCTCGCGCAGCCGCCGCGCCATCGCCACCACGCCATTGCCGCGATTGGTGGACAACGCCTCGATCAGGCCGAGATCCTTGAGGAACCGCGGATCGGTCGCCACGATCTCCTCGGGCGTGCGGCCGGAATAGACGCGCAGCAGCAGCGCCACCAGCCCCGACACGATCGCCGCGTCCGAGGCGCCGGCGAAATACATCCGCCCTGCGCGCGGCGCCGCCTCCATCCACACGCGGCTCTGGCAGCCCGGCACCCGGTGCGCATCATCGGCCCAGGCGGCAGGAAACGGCGGCAGCCTGCGGCCGAGTTCGATGATGTGCTGATAGCGGTCCATCCAGTCATCGAACACGCCCAGTTCCTCGCCGATCGCGGCGATCGCCTCGGCGGCGGTGGCGTCCTCGGGCATCACGAACGGGTCCGGCTGCATGCCCGGCATGTGCGCAGGCCCCACTGCGTCGTCAACCCATCCCGGGCACCGACCATCCCCGGCACCGGCGCGGACAGCGCCGGATGCAGGCGGCAGCCGCCGACATCGCGGTGACTGGCCGCACCGGGGCCGCGCCTGGGCCGCGCGCCGTCGCGCCGGCCGGCCGGCCGCCTCGCGCTCGCCGCCGCCCCTGTCATAGCGAGCGCAGCGACGCAATCCAGGCCAGTGCAACCAGGGCGGTCCGCACCCCGCTTGCCCCTGCGCGGACAGGCCCGTGATGCGGCGCTTCGCCGCCCGGCCCGATCAGGACGCGCTCTCCTCCGTCCGCGTCTGCGCGATGCGCAGCTCGCCGGCATTGATGCGCATCGCCGTGGCGTGGCCGAGGGCGACCGCGCCCAGGCACAGCGTGACCGAAAACACGATGTTGGCAAAGGCGCGGCCGGGCGCGCCGACGCGCAGCAGATCGAGCGTTTGCAGGCTGAAGGACGAGAAGGTGGTGAACCCGCCGCACACTCCGACCATGAAGAACAGCCGCGCCGTTTCCGGCAGCGGATGGCGGCCGGTCGCCGTCGTCATGGTGCCGAAGAAGCCGATGGCGAAGGAGCCGATGATGTTGATGGCGATGGTGCCCCACGGCAGATCGCGGCTGAACGGCCCGGCCCATACCGCGAACCAGTAACGCGCCACGCTGCCCAGCGCGCCGCCGAGTGCAATCCAGAGGGTTGCCGCCATCCCGCCACCGTCCTTTCCGTTGTCGTGCGGCGGGGCGGGACACGCATCCCCCACTGCGCACGGGTCACGCAGCAGGAGTCATCAGCCCGTCCGGGCGGTTTTGGGGGACTCCATCCCCATGCGCGTGTCGCGGGGCGGAATAGGGCAGGGCAGGCCGGGTTGGCAAGAACCCGGCTAGAAATCGAGGTCGGCGTAATGCGCCGGCGGCGTGAAGCCGGCGATGCGGTCGGCGAGCAGGGGGCGGAAGCTCGGCCGCGACTTCATCCGGGCATACCAGTCGCGCGCCGCGGGGCTTACGCTCCAGTCCACGTCGCCCTGGTAATCGAGCACCGACAGATGCGCCGCCGCCGCCAGATCGGCGAGCGAGAGCACGTTGCCGGCAAGCCATTTCCGCGTCTCCGCAAGCCAGCCGAGATACTCCAGATGGGGGCGCAGATTGGCATAGCCGGCGCGCAGCGCGCGGGCATCGGGATGGCCGAGGCCGGAGATGCGCTTGTAGTATTTCTCGCCGTTGAGGTTGCGCGTCACCTCGCGGTCGAAGCGGTCGTCCCACCACGCCACCAGGCGCCGCACCTCCACCCGCTCGCCGAGCGTGGTGCCGATCAGGCCGGTATCGGGATAGGCTTCGTCGAGATATTCGCAGATGACGCCGGAATCGGCGACGGCGAGGCCGTTGTCCTCCTCCAGCACCGGCACGCTGGCGGCGGGATTGAGGGCCAGGAATCCCTCCCGCCGCTCCCACACCCGCTCGATCTTCAGCTCGAACGGCAGCCGCTTTTCCGCCAGCACAAGGCGCACCTTGCGACAATAGGGCGACAGGGGCAGGTGATAGAGCAGGCGCATCGGCGCCGATTATGGCACCGCCGCGGCGGTCCGCAACCGGGACCGCTCAGCGATGCGCCCGCCGCTGCGCCTGGGCGGCCATGCGCACGCCGGCATTGGCGGCGCCGAAGCCGGCATAGCGGCGGCGTTCGGTCAGTTCAAAGAAGAACCGTTCCTCGAACGGGTCGGTATAGGCGTGGCGGAACGTACCACCCTCGTCCTCGTCATACAGCAGATCGAGGCCGCGCAGGGCCGAAAGCGTTGCCTCGTCAAGCCCCCAGCGCGCCGCCAGGTCATCGTAGTAGTTGGCGGGAATCGGCAGCATCGGCGCACCGGCTTCGCGCACCGCGGCGGCGCTGCGCGCGATGTCGGCACAGGCGAAGGCGATGTGATGCACGCCCGCGCCGGCATAGGCCGACACGAAGCGTCCGGTCGCGGTCTTGCCGGATTCGGAGATGTTGAGCGGCAGCCGCACGCTGCCGTCGGCGCTGGTCATGGCGCGGCTGCGGATCAGGCCGAACGGGTCGGGCAGCTCGTGCAGCGCCTCCGGCAGCAGGCCGAGCAGCGCGCGGTAGAACAGCACGAAACTGTCCATCCGTCCCGAAGGCAGCGCCTGCGCCACATGGTCGATGCGCTCGATGCCGGCCGCTGTCACGTCGGCGCCGGTATCGGGCGCGGGTGCGGTCAGGTGGAAATCGTCCTCCCAGATGCTGCGTCCGTGCGGGTCCGGCTCGACCAGATGGATCATCGTGCCGTCCGGTGCGCGCAGCGCCGGCAGACGGCGCTCGCCGGGGCCGGTGTTCTCCTGCCAGGCGGGGCACAGCAGGGCGGCGGCGCGGGCGAGCGTGCGTGCCGTGTCATCGACGCGCAGGGCCATCGCGCACACCGACGGGCCGTGCATGTGGAAATGCTCCGCCGCCGCGCTGTCGGGTTCGGCATTCAGCACCAGATTGACACGTCCCTGCCGCCACAGCTGCACCGCCTTCGACCGGTGCGTGCCGGCATGGCGGAAGCCGAGCGTGCCGAGGAATGCAGCGAGCGCCGCACCGCTCGGCTCATCGACGGCGAATTCCAGGAACTCGAACCCGTCCAGCACCGGCGGCGCCGGCAGCGTCCGTCCGCCGGCCTCGGCCTCCACCATGACCAGCGAGCGCAGCCCGTCCCGCGCGATCAGGCGTGCCGGTGCGGCACGGAAATCGTCGTTGAAAACTTCGAGACTGAGCGGGCCGCGATAGCCGGCCGCCAGCACCGCCCGCACGAAGCCGGTGACGTCAAGGCTGCCCTGGAACGGAAAATTCCGATGATGCCGGCTCCACGACAGCATATCCATCGACAGGCGCGGCGCATCCGCCAGCTGCACGAAGAAGATCTTTTCCGCCGGCACCTCGCCGATCCCGTCGAGGTTGTCGCCGGGGGCGAGGGTGTGGAAACTGTCGAGCACGAGGCCGAGCGCCGGATGACCGGCCTCCCGCACGATCCGCCATGCCTGCCGCCAGCGGGAGACATGCCGCCCCCAGGCCAGGGCCTCATAGCCGACGCGCAATCCGCGCCGCGCCGCGCGCTCCGCCATCGCCGCCAGATCGGCCGCGGCCCGCGCGGGATCATCCAGCGCCGCCGGATGGACATTGCTGCACACCAGCAGGTCGGTCGCGCCCAGCGCCACCATCACGTCGAACTTGCGTTCCGCGCGGTCGAGGTTGCGGCTCTGCTGCGGCGCCGGCATCGCCTCGAAATCGCGGAACGGCTGGAACAGGACGATGGCAAGGCCGAGATCGGCGGCGATGCGCCGCACCTCGGCGGGCGTGCCGTCGAACGTGAGCAGGTCGTTCTCGAAGATTTCCACTCCGTCGAAGCCGACCGCCGCCGCCGCCTCCAGCTTGTCGGGCAGGGTGCCGCTGAGCGAGACGGTGGCGATCGACTTTCGCAGCGGCGGCGCGTCGGACATGGCGGGGACGTGCTCCGGAAAATGAGGCCGGCGCGCCGCTTCTATCACGCCGCCACGGCGCGCGGCGAGACCTGCATGCGGTGGAGATCGCCGATCACGAAGATCCACGACAGCGCACCGACCAGCGCCACCGCGCCCACGAACGCCAGCGCCCAGACGAACGAGCCGGTCGCCTGCACGATGAAGCCGATCACCAGCGGGATGACGATGCCGGAGAGATTGGCGGAGGCATTGAACAGCCCGCCGACCAGCCCGAGCAGGCCGGGCGGCGTCACCTCCGACAGCACCGACCAGCCGGAGGACGACATCGATTGCGCGAAGAACGCCAGCGAAAGGATGGCGATGACCAGCGCATCGTTGGCGACCCAGTTGCACAGCACGATGGTCGAGGCGAACACGAGGCCGGTGATCACCGGCAGCTTGCGCGCCACATTCAGCGAAACGCCGCGGCGCAGCATGGCGTCGGACCACCAGCCGGCGAACAGGATGCCGAAGAAGCCGGCGATGTACGGGAGCGAGGTGAAGAAACCCACCTTGATCCAGCCCATGTGCCGCTCGGTCGCGAGATAGGTCGGGAACCATGTCAGGAAGAACACGAACGTCGAATAGACGCTGAACTGGCCGAGGCACAGGCCCCACATCTGGCGATGGCGGAACAGCTCGCCGATCAGCCGCCATTCGAACCTGGTCCCCCGCGTATCGCGCCCGACCAGGCCGCCGCCCTGCTGGATATAGGCGAGCTCGGCGGCATTCGCCGTCCGGCTCTCGTACGGCTCGCGATAGAAGAACCACCAGACGATCGCGAACAGCAGCCCGACGGTGCCGGTGGTGAGGAACAGCGCGCGCCAGCCGGAAGCGGCCAGGAGCCAGAACAGCCCCGGCGTCAGGAAGCCGAGGCCGACATACTCGGCGGCGGTATAGACCCCGATCGCGCGCGCCCGCTCGCTGCGCGGGAACCACATTGCGACGACATTGCTGTTGGCCGGGAAACACGGCGCCTCCGCCAGACCGAGGCCGAGGCGGAAGCCGACCAGCATGGCGAAGCCGCTGGCGAAGGCATGCAGCAGCGTGAACAGCGACCAGAAGGACAGCGCGAAGAAATAGATCAGCCGGTTGCCGAAGCGGTCGAGCAGCGCGCCGGCGGGGATCTGGACCAGAAAATAGCTCCACGAGAACGCCGAGAACACGACGCCCATCAGCGCCGCATCCAGACCGAACTCCTGCCTGAGCGACGGGGCGGCGATGCCGAGCACGGCACGATCGAGATAGTTGGTCAGCACCGCGACCGAAAGCAGCGCCAGCATGGTCACGCGCACGCGCGTGCGCGGACCGGAAGCGGCGAGCGGCGGATCGGGCGGTACCTCAAGGGCAGCGGACATTTCTTTCTCCCGTTGGTGGATCGATGGATGTCAGGCGAAGTCGGCGAAGCGGCGCAGCATGCGGGCGATGTCGGGAGATGTGCCGGTGAACAGGCGCAGCGCCTCCGCCGCCTGCAACACCGCCATGCCGCCGCCGTCGAGCGTGCGGCAGCCGAGGGCACGGGCGCGGCGCAGCAATTCGGTCTCGAGCGGGAAGTAGATCACCTCCGCGACCCACAGCGCCGGGTGCAGCGCCGCCGCCGGCACCGGCAGGCCGGGATGGCCCTGCATGCCGACCGGTGAGGTCTGCACCAGGCCCTGGGCGGCGGCGAGTTCGTCGGCGACCGGCCCGGCGAGGCGTGCCCGCCCGGCACCGAAGCGGGCCGCGAGGCTGGCGGCCAGGCCGCCCGCGCGGGCGGCATCGAGATCGTGCAGCACCAGTTGCTCGACCCCGAGCGTCAGCAGCGCATGCGCGACCGCGGCCCCGGCGCCGCCCGCCCCCACCTGCACCACCCGCCCGAGCGCCGCGCCCGGCAGCCCGCGGCGGAAATTCTCGGCGAATCCCCACCAGTCGGTGTTGTGGCCGATGCTGCGGCCGTCGCGGAACAGAACGGTGTTCACCGCCCCGATGGCGCGCGCATCGTCCGACACCTCATCGAGCAGCGGGATCACCGCCTGCTTGAACGGGTGCGTGACATTGAGCCCGTCGAAGCCGAACGCCGCCGCCTCGGCCAGCATGGCGGGCAGGGCCGCGGCATCGCGGCCGAGGCGCTCGAAATCGACCGGCCGATAGACGTAGCGCAGGCCGAGCGCCTCCCCTTCGGCCTCGTGCATGGCGGGGCTGCGCGAGCCGCCGATGCCGCCGCCGAACAGGCCGCAGAGAAAGGATGTCCGGGGCGCCTCCGGCAGTGCGGTCTGGGTCATGGCTCCTCCCGTGATGCGCGGCGCCTGGCTGGCCGGCGCGAGTTGGACGGAATAGTCCGTTCACAAGTGCCGCCTTATCAGGCATGCTCGTCCCTGTCAAACACAATCGCCGGCAACCGCAGCCGGCCAGCCCTGGGGGTCACCGATGGACGCAGAGAGCGCGCCGCAGCTTCCGGCCGGGCAGGATCGCCGCCGGCTCGATCCGGAGCGCACGCGCCGCGAAATCCTCCGCGTCGCCCGCGCCGAGTTTGCCGAACACGGCTTCAGCGGCGCCCGCGTCGATCGCATCGGCGAACGCACCGCAACCGCGAAGCGCATGATCTATTACTATTTCGGCAGCAAGGAGGGGCTCTATCTCGCGGTGCTGGAGGATGTCTATGACGGCATCCGCAGCAGCGAAAACGCCCTCGACCTCGACCCTCTGCCGCCCGCCGAGGCGATCGGCCGGCTGGTCGATTTCAGCTTCGACTACGAACGCGCCAATGTCGATTTCGTCCGCATCATCAGCAACGAGAACATCAACGCGGCCCGTTTCCTGCGCCGCTCCCCGCGCATCCGCGACCTCAACTCGGGCGTCGTCGCGACGGTCGATCGCATCCTGGCGCGCGGCCTCGCCGACGGCAGCTTCCGCCGCCGCGTCGCCGCGGTCGATCTGCATTTCATGATCAGCGCGCTCTGCTTCTACCGCGTCTCCAACCGGCACACCTTCTCGGAAATCTTCGGCTGCGACCTCGGTGCGGAGGATGTGGCGGCGCGCCACCGGCAGATGACGCGCGAAACGATCCTCAGCTATCTCCGCCACGCCGACTGACCGGCGCGGGCGCGGGCGCGGGCGGCGGGGTCTTGTCCGGGTAGCGACAGCAGCGCGCACCGACGCAGCGCCAGCATTCCGGCCGGCGGGCCTTGCAGCAATGGCGGCCATGCAGAATGAGCCAGTGATGGGCAAGCCGCAGCCGCGCGGGCGGGATGCGCGCGAGCAGTGCCGTCTCCACCGCACGCGGTGTCGCGCCGCGGGCGAGGCCGCTGCGGTTGGCGACGCGGAAGACATGCGTATCGACCGCCATCGTCGCTTCGCCGAAGGCGACGTTCAGCACCACGTTGGCGGTCTTGCGCCCGACGCCGGGCAGGGCCTCCAGCGCCGCGCGGTCGCCCGGCACCTCTCCGCCATGGCGTTCCACCAGCAGGCGGGCGAGTTCGGCGAGGTTGCGGGCCTTCGCCTGCCACAGCCCGATCGAGCGGATATGCGCCGCGATCCCCTCCGCCCCCAGCGCCGCCATCGCCGCCGGTGTCGGCGCCGCCGCGAACAGGGCAGGGGTCGCCCGGTTGACGCTGGCGTCGGTCGCCTGCGCCGACAGCACCACCGCCACCAGCAGCTCGAACGTGGTGCGATAGACGAGTTCGCTGCGCGGGTCGGGATTCGCCGCCGCCAGCGCGTCCAGGAAGGCGCCCACCTCCGCACGGGTCATCGCCCGGGGGGCGCGGTCGGCCGGTTTCCCCATCGGCCGATCCTCGCCCGCCGCTCCCCCCGCTGACAAGAGCGGCCGGCGCGCTACATGACATCGATGCCCGATGTGCTGTTCGAAGCGATGATCGTGCCGCACCGCAGCCTGTCGCGGCGCGGGCTGTGGTGGCTGCTGGGCGCGCTGGCGGCGGTGTGTGCCGCCAATCTGGCCATTTTCGCCCGCCTGCGCGCCTGGCCGGTGTGCGGCTTCGCCGGCGGGGAACTGCTGCTGGCGGCGCTGCTGCTGCGCCTCAACGTGCTCGGTGCCAGGGCCAGTGAGCTGCTGCTGCTCACCCCCGACTCGCTGCGCGTGATCCGCACCGACCCCAAAGGACGGCGTGCCGAGATCGTACTCCCGCCCTCCTGGCTCACGGTGCAGATGGAGGAGCGGGCGGGCCGTGTCCCCGCCCTGTTCGTCGCCGCGCGCGGCCGGCGCGAGGAACTCGGCCGCGAGCTCGGTGAGGAGGCGAAACGCGACCTCGCCCAGGCGCTGGCGGCGGCCCTCCATCGCTGGCGCAACCCGGTGTTCGACAACCCGCAACTGGCCGAATAGCCGCCGCCGGTCACGCCCGCTGGCAGCTTCCCGTCAGCGTGCCGAGGCCGAGCATGGAGGCCCGCGCGGTCGCGAGCGCGAAGCGCCGGCCCGGCGGCCAGGCGAAGGGCGGCGGCGCGGACAGCGCGAACAGCTGGAACACGTACTGGTGCGGCCCATGTCCCGGCGGCGGCGCGGGCGGCGTCCAGCCGGTGCGGCCGAGGAAATTGCGGCCCATCGCGAACCCCTCCGGCGCATGCCCGCGCAGGCGCACCGGCAGCGCCCCTTCCTCCAGCCCGCCGCGGCCGGGGGCGATGTCATAGGCCAGGGCATGGACCAGCGGCACCGGGAACGGTGCGTCCGGATCCTCGACCAGCAGCAGCAGCGAAACCGTGCCCTCCGGCAGCCTCTCCCAGCGCAGCGGCGGCGACAGTCCGGCGCCGTCGGCGGTGTAGCGGGCGGGCAGCGCCCCGCCCTGGGTGAAGCCGGGGCTGCTGAGGCCGATGCCGCCCGGCACCCCGGCAAGCAGCCGACGGTTCACCGCCAGCGCCGCGCTGCCGGCGCGCACCCATTGCAGGCGCTGCCCGATCTGCCGGATCCGCTCGCTGTCCATGCTCCCCGCCTTCACCCAGCCAATGTCCCCGACGCGGCAGACGGCGCCGGGTTCCGGCTACCCGACCAGCCGCCGCAGGGTCGCCAGCGCCGCCGGCGCCGCCCAGTCCGCTGCCCCTTCCAGCCGCCCCCGCTCGCGCCCCGCCGCGTCCACGATCAGCGTCGTCGGCAGGCCGCGCGCGCCCAGCGCTTCCACCGCCGCCCCCTTTGGGTCGAGTGCCACGGTCAGGTCAGTGATGCCGTGGTCGCGATAGAACCGCTCCACCACGGCCGCCCCGCCATGATCGCTCGACAGCGGCAGCACCGCGACCTCGGCGCCGGCCGCGCGGGCCAATGCCGCGAGCGAGGGCATCTCGGCGACGCAGGGCGCGCACCAGGTCGCCCACAGATTGAGCACGACCATCCGCCCGCGCAGGTCGCGCAGGCCGTGCGGGGTGCCGTCGGCATCCGTATAGACGATCTCCGGCAGTGCGCGCGGCGGATCGACCCGGTGCAGCGCATCGAGGCTTTGCAGATGCACCGCTTCCGGCGCGGCATCCGGGCGCAGCGTCAGCACCGGCGGACCCGCCGGTTTGCGGAGCAGCAGCACGGCGGCTAGGCTCGCCCCCGCCGCCACCCCCGCGCCCGCCAGAACCGCCCGCCGCGCGATCACTGCCATGAGGGTCAAGCTCCCGTGACCGAACCGCCCGCGCCGCCCGCCAACACGCTCTGGGGCGGACGCTTCGCCGCCGGTCCCGCCGGCGTGATGGAGGAGATCAACGCCTCCATCGACTTCGACCGCCGCCTGTGGCGCCAGGACATCCGCGGTTCGCGCGCGCATGCCGCCATGCTGGCGAAGTGCGGCATCCTCACGGCGGACGACCTGGCGGACATCGAGCGCGGTCTAGCCGCGATCGAGGCGGAGATCGAGTCCGGCCGCTTCGCCTTCAGCCGCGCGCTGGAGGACATCCACCTCAACATCGAGGCGCGGCTGACCGAACGCATCGGGGAGGCCGGCAAGCGCCTGCACACCGCGCGCAGCCGCAACGACCAGGTGGCGACCGATTTCCGCCTCTGGGTGCGCGATGCGATCGACGGGATCGACGCGCAGCTTGCCGACCTGATGCGCGCCCTGGCGACGCGGGCGGCACGGCACGCCGCCGATCCGATGCCGGGCATGACGCACCTGCAGGCGGCGCAGCCGGTGACGTTCGGCCATCATCTGCTCGCCTATGTCGAGATGCTGGCGCGCGACCGCGGGCGGCTCGCCGATGCCCGCCGGCGGCTCAACGAATGTCCCCTGGGGGCAGCGGCGCTCGCCGGCACGTCCTTTCCGATCGACCGCAGCATGACGGCGGCGGCGCTCGGCTTCGACCGGCCGATGGCGAACTCGCTCGATGCCGTCTCCGATCGCGACTTCGCGCTGGAATTCCTCGCTGCCGCCGCGATCTCGGCGGTGCATCTCTCCCGCTTCGCCGAGGAGATCGTGATCTGGTGCGCGGCACCGTTCCGCTTCGTCCGCCTGTCCGATGCCTTCACCACCGGCAGTTCGATCATGCCGCAGAAGCGCAACCCCGATGCCGCCGAACTGGTGCGCGCCAAGAGCGGGCGCATCGCCGGCGCCCTGGTCGGCCTGCTGACGGTGATGAAGGGCCTGCCGCTCGCCTACGCCAAGGACATGCAGGAGGACAAGGAGGGCGTGTTCGACGCCGCCGGCGCCTGGGCGCTCGCGCTGGCGGCGATGGCGGGGATGGTGCGCGACATGGTGCCCGACACCGCCCGGCTGCGTGCCGCGGCCGGGGAGGGGCATGCGACCGCCACCGATCTTGCCGACTGGCTGGTGCGCGTCCTGCGCCTGCCGTTCCGCACCGCGCACCACGTCACCGGCCGCCTGGTCGCCCGGGCGGACGCGCGCGGCGTCGATCTCCCCGGCCTGACCCTGGACGAGATGCGGGCGGAGGAGCCGCGCATCACCGCCGACATCTTCACCGTGCTGACCGTCGATGCCTCGGTCGCGTCGCGCCTGAGCTACGGCGGCACCGCCCCGGCGCGGGTGGCGGCTGAAGCCGCACGCTGGCAGGAGAGGCTGGGGCAGGAGAGGCTGGGGCAGGAGAGGCTGGGGCAGGAGAGGCTGGGGCAGGAGAGGCTGGGGCAGGATCGGCCGGGGCACGAGCGGCCGGCGCAGGAGCGGCCGGAATGACTGCACGCACCGTCCTGCTGGCGCTGGCGCTGGCGCTCGGACTGGCCGGTTGCGGCAAGAAGAACGCCCCCGGCCCGCCCGGACCGCCGGATCAGGTGACCTATCCGCGCAGCTATCCGGCCTATTGAGCGCCGGTCACGGCTTGCCGATACCGTTGGCGCCGGCGGTGCAGATCACTTCGTCCTGCGAGCCGGTGCCGCCCGAGCAGCCGATGGCGCCGATGATGTGGCCATCGGCGACCAGCGGAATGCCGCCGCGTGACGCGATCACGTCGTCGAGCGAGAGCACGTAGTTGAGGCCCGATTTCTGCACCCCGTCCTCGAACACGCGGGTCGGGCGGCGGTATTTGACCGCCACCCGCGCCTTGTGCTGGGCAACCGGGATCGACCCGAGCTGCGCGCCGTCCATGCGCACGAAGGCGACGAGATTGCCGCCCGAATCGACCACCGCGACATTCACCGGCCAGCCGCGCCGCTCCGCCTCGGCCATCGCCGCGGTGATCGCCCGCTGCGCCTCGCCGAGCCCGATCGGCGCGCCATAGGGCTGGCTGAACGGCATCTTGTCCGGGACCGTGTCGAGCGGGCTGGCCGCCGGCTGCTGCGCCCGCGCGGCGCCGGCGGCCAGCAGGACGGCGCCCCCGAGCAGTCCGGCGGCGAGCAGACCGGTGGCAAGGTATGGACGGATCATGGAGGTTTCCTTTCCCCTTGAGCGGACGACAACGCAGCTCATGCTATCCCGCACCCCGCCCGCGCGCCAGCTTGCACCCCGCTGCCCATGCGCCATATCCGCACCATGACCCCATCCCCACCCCCATCCCCCGGCCCGCCGCCGCCCGCCACCCCCGCCCCGCAGGCCGCCCCCGCCCCGAAGCGGCCGAAGGAGGTCGGCGGCCCGGACGGGCCGGAGCCGACCCGCTTCGGCGACTGGGAACGCAAGGGCCGCTGCATCGACTTCTGATCCCGGCTTGCGGCCACGGCTTGCGCATCCGGCAGCTTCAGGCTAGCTGCGCCGCCTGCCCGAAATCTGCCCAGGGATGCCGCGCCGATGCCAGGAAAGCCCGTCAACAAGGTCGTGCTCGCCTATTCCGGCGGGCTCGACACCAGCGTCATCCTGCGCTGGCTGCAAACCACCTATCGCTGCGAGGTGGTGACGTTCACCGCCGATCTCGGCCAGGGCGAGGAGCTGGAGCCGGCGCGGCGCAAGGCGGAGATGTTTGGCGTCCGGCAGATCTTCATCGAGGATCTGCGCGAAACCTTCGTTGCCGACTTCGTCTTTCCGATGTTCCGCGCCAATGCGCTGTACGAGGGACAGTATCTGCTCGGCACGTCGATCGCCCGCCCCCTGATCGCGCAGCGGCAGATCGAGATCGCCGAGGCGGTCGGCGCCGATGCGGTCGCGCATGGCGCAACCGGCAAGGGCAACGACCAGGTGCGGTTCGAGCTCAGCTATTACGCGCTCAAGCCCGATATCCGCATCATCGCGCCGTGGCGCGAATGGGATCTGACCAGCCGCACGAAGCTGCTGCAATTCGCCGAGGCGCATCAGATCCCGATCGCCCGCGACAAGCGGGGGGAGGCGCCGTTCTCGGTCGATGCCAACCTCCTGCACTCGTCCTCGGAGGGCAAGATCCTGGAGGATCCGGCCGTGGCGCCGGACGAGATGGTCTATCAGCGCACGATCCGGCCGGAGGATGCCCCCGACCGCGCCACCGAGATCGCGATCGACTTCATGCGCGGCGATCCGGTCGCGATCGACGGAGAGGCGCTGTCGCCGGCAGCACTGCTGGCCCGGCTGAACGCGCTCGGCCGCGCCAACGGCATCGGCCGGCTCGATCTGGTGGAGAACCGCTTCGTCGGCATGAAGTCCCGCGGCGTCTATGAGACGCCGGGCGGTACCATCCTGCTCGCCGCCCATCGCGGCATCGAGAGCATCACCCTTGATCGCGAGGCGGCGCATCTCAAGGACCAGCTCATGCCGCGCTATGCCGAGCTGATCTATTGCGGCTTCTGGTTCAGTCCGGAGCGGCGGATGTTGCAGGCCGCGATCGACGCCAGCCAGAACAGCGTCAGCGGCCGCGTGCGCCTCAAGCTCTACAAGGGCAATGTCAGCGTGACCGGGCGGGAGAGTCCGAACAGCCTCTATTCCATGAAGCACGTCACCTTCGAGGATGACCAGGGCGCCTACGATCAGATCGACGCCCAGGGTTTCATCCGCCTCAACGCACTCCGCCTGCGCCTCGGCGCCCTGGCCGGGCGGCGCGGCGGCGCCCTTTAACGCCGGCGCGCCCGGCCGCGCCGGCGGCGCTTGACACGGGAACGGTTATCTGATCTAACCGATCCCGTGAAAGTTGCCGCACCCCGTTCCCCGGCCGAACGCTTCGCGACCCTCACGGAAGGCGTCGCCAAGGCCCTCGCCGCCGAGGCGTGGCGCTTGGGGCTGGTGGCGCCCTGGCTCGCCCTGGTGTGGAGCAGGCTCCGCAGCACCGGCGCCTGCATCCTGCGGATTGCCGCCGCCCTTGAGGCCGGCACACTCCGCCTCACCCCGCCTCGGCCCCTGCCGCCGCTGCCGCCCCGGATGGAGGATACGGCACCCCGGCCGGACCACGCCAAACCCAAACGAAAAGCAATCCCGCAAGGCTTCGGCTGGCTGCTGCGGCGGGTGACGGCGCTCAGCTTCGGCCGCTCCCAGCTCCAATACCTCCTCAGTGAGCCGGACATGGCGGCGCTGATCACAGCCGCGCCGCAGGTCGCCCACCATATCCGTCCCATCTGCCGGATGCTCGGGGTCACACCCCCGCCCGGCCTCTTTCCCCCGCGCCGCCCACCGCGCCGGACCAGGCCGCCCGCGCCGCCGAAACCGGCGCCGGAGGCCGGGAAAGAAAAGCCGGCGGCGAAGACCAGAAGGCCGGACGGTCCCTTTCCCCCTTTCGTGCCGCGGAAGCGAAAAACACGCCGGCGCCCGATCCAACTGTTTCCGCTGCCTGCCGCGACCGGCCCGCCCTGGCGCGGCTGAGACGGGCAGGGGGAGAAATGCGCCCGATATCATTACGAAGTGATATGATAATGCCGGCTCAGACGGCGCCGACCGTCTCGACAGGGCCGGGGATCCGTGGTCGGTTGCCGAACGCCGATGCGCGTTCCGCCCCCCGGGTGCGGCACCCGCCGTCGTGTCCAACGCCAGAGAGAGAGAAGGCCGCGCGCCATGAGCAGGATCATCCGCACCGAACCGAACGACGTATTGGCGAAAGCCGTGGAATACCACGGCTTCGTCTATGTGCAGGGCGTCACCGCCCGCGACCTCGCGGCCGACATCACCGGGCAGACGCGCGACGTGCTGGCGCAGATCGACGCCATCCTGGAAACCCACGGCACCGACAACACCCGCCTGCTACAGGCCCAGATCTGGCTCAAGGACATCCGCGACCGGGAGGCGATGAACAAAGTCTGGTCGGCTTGGCTGCCCCCGTCCGGCGCACCGGCCCGCGCCTGCGTGCAGGCCCACATGGCCGATCCCCGGCACCTCGTCGAAATCATGGTCGTAACCTGTAAATAGTCGCAACGGCACCGGCAGGGACGGGGCCGCGGGGCAGGGGCGACAGTGATCGCTCCTGCAACCGAACCCGTGCCGGTATGTTGCGTCCATGCAACACGCAAGAGCGAAATGCACTCTATTGCTATAACGGATGCGTTATTAGGATAACTATCCTGATTTCATCGGTTGTCCACACCCCGATTTCGTGAATCTGCACCGCTCACGCCATCTCGGCCGTCTTGCCCGATTGTCATGCCGCGGGAATCGGGTTGTTACCTGCGGATACAATACGCGATGGCGAGAAGGAGCGAACCAGATGCGGGCAGGTGCGTGGGCACATCGGGGTCGGCTGATCGGATCGGCTCTCACCCTTGCGGCGCTTGCTCTTGCTCCCTCGGTCGCCTTCGCCGACACCGCCAACACCGGCCCGAATAGCGGCTCCGTCCCGTCCTCCCCCCACCACGCCGCCTCGCCGCACCATGCCGCGCAGCATGTTGCGACGAAGCTGCGCTATGCCGCGGCCTCGTTGCAGTGCGTGCCGTATGCCCGGGCCCAGTCCGGCATCGTCATCAAGGGCAACGCGGCCAACTGGTGGGACGCCGCCGCCGGCGTCTATGCCCGCGGCAGCCGGCCGGAGACGGGGGCGGTGCTGAATTTCCGCTCCACCGGCCACATGCGCCTCGGCCATGTCGCGGTGGTGACCAATGTCCTGAGCGCGCGGGAGATCGAGGTCGATCACGCCAACTGGACCCGCTTCAGCGCCACCAAGGGCAATGTCAGCCTGGCGATGCGCGTGATCGACGTGTCGCCGAACAACGACTGGACCGCGGTGCGCGTCGAACTCGGTCACACCGGCGGTTTCGGCGCCGTCTATCCCACCTACGGCTTCATCTACGACCGGCCGGACTCCGGCACGATGACGGCCAATACCCTTGCCACCCTGCACCCGACCATCGATCGTCCGCTGCTCGACGCCGACGAGGTGGCCGAGGCGCCGTCCGGCCGCGGCGGCGCGGCGGCTCTGCCCGTGGACGCGGCCGATCACAGCCTGCGCTGAGCCTGACGCTCAGCCGAGCAACCCCGCCGCCCCCAGCGTGCCCCCGGCCGCCAGCAGCCAGAGCGGATGCAGCCGCGTCGCCAGCAGGGCCGCCGCACTCCCCGCCGCCACCAGCAGCGTTCCCGGCCCATGGAGACTGGCGCGGCACAGCAGCAGCGCCGCACTCAGTACCAGCCCGACCGTCACCGGCGTCAGCCCCGCCTGCACCCGCTCCCGCCACGGCGCCTCCCGGAAGCGGTGCCACAGGCCGGCGACGACATAGGTCAACAGCCCGGCAGGGACGACGAAAGCAAGTGTCGCGGTCAGCGCGCCGGCCAGCCCCGCGACGCGCCAGCCGATCAGCGTCACCACCAGCATGTTCGGCCCCGGCGCCGCCTGCGCCACCGCGAACAGGGCAGCAAACTCCCCCGCGCTGACCCACCCCTCGGCCGCTGCCTGGCGCGCCATCTCCGGCAGCAGCGCATTGGCGCCGCCCACCGCGAGCAGGGAGAGGCCGGCGAACACCGCCGCCAGCGTAGCCAGCCCCACCATCAGGCGTGCGGCCGGTTGAGCAGCACGCCCGCCGGCGCCAGCACCAGCAGCACGAGCCACAGCGGCAGGTGCAGCACCGCGACCGCCAGCACCGCCGCCACCGCCACCGCGATCCCGCCCGGCCGGCCGCGCAGGGGGGCCGCGATGCGCAGCGCGGTCGCCAGCACCAGCCCCGCCGCCGCCGCCGCCAGGCCGGCCAGACCATGCGCCACCGCCGGCACGCTCGCGAACCGGCCATACAGCGCCCCGAGGCCGATCACCACCGCGACCGGTCCGCCCAGCAGCCCGGCCACCGCCGCCAGCGACCCCGCCGCACCGTAAAACCGCCCGCCGAGGGCGACCGCGAAATTGACGATGTTGGGGCCGGGCAGGAATTGGCACAGCGCCAGCAGATCGGTGAACTCCGCCGCCGACAGCCAGCGCCGCCGCTCCACGATCAGCCGCCGCGCCAGCGGCAGCACGCCACCGAAGCCGAGCATTCCGATCTCGGCGAAAGCGCCGAACAGGGCGGCGCGCGAGGGGATGGGCGAGGGGGCCGGCTGCATGCGAAAGCCATAGCCGGCGCGCGGCGATTCGCCCACCGCCGTGACAAGCACAGAAACGAAGCGGTTCATCCGCCGCCTGCTGACAACTTGTCTACCGCTGCACCTGCGCCGATTGCACAACCATCTCCGCCCTCCGCCGTTGAACCTCCCAACGACGCCGTGCCGCGGAAGGGTCGCATGCCGAATTCTCCCGTGGCGGGGGTCGCGTTCATTTGTTGCGGTCATTCTGGAAGGAAACAGGCGCGCATGTCGGGCACCACCAGCGGCTCCGTCTCGTCGAACTCCGGGTCGGGTTCATCCTCCTCCTCTGCTTCCGGCTCCTCCTCCGGTTCGTCCTCCGCCACGGCGACGACCGACACGCTGGCGCAGGACATCGGCGCCGTCGTCACCCTCGGGGCGAGTGTCGCCGGATCGAGCGCACCGGGCACCGCCTACTCCTGGACCCCCACGGGGACTTTCCCGAGCGTTCCCTCGGGCCAGCTCGGGCGGGTCGATTTCAGCGGATCGGTCAGCGGCACCGCCTCATTGCCGGTGCCCTACGATATCGTGACCGACAGCGCGACCGCACCGGTGACCATCATCGCCAGCGGCACCAGCCCGCAGGTGGCAAGCATCACCGGCACCGGCCAGACCTACGACGCCAACGGCGCGTCCGGCTATTTCTTCTCCGGTTCCGGCAGCGTGAGCGGCACGAGCAGCAGTTCCGGGACCGGCAGCACGAGCAGCACCGGCACCACCGGCACCTCGACCACCAGCGCCACCGGGGGCAGCAGCAATTCCGGCACCGGCACCACCGGCACCTCGACCACCAGCGCCACCGGGGGCAGCAGCAACAGCGGATCCGCCGGCAATGGCAGCAGTGCCGCGACCGGTGGCGGCAGCACCAGCACGATCACCGGTACAGCGACCAACAGCGGCGCCAGCACGTCGGTTGCGGGCGGCAACGGTTCCAGCGCCGCAACCGGCGGCAATGGCAGCAGCCCAACCACAACGTCGGGCGGCACCACCTCCGGCGGCGCCTCCAGTACCGCCACCGGCGGGGAGGGAACTGCGAGCAACACCGGCACCGCCGTCACCGCCGCTGCGCCGAGCGTATCCGCCCTGGCCGCCGCCACCTCATCGTCCTCCGGCAGCAGCAGCGGCAGCAGCGGGGGCAGCGGCAGCAGTTCTTCGGCCGGCAGTGTCGGGGGCAATCTCTGGTTCATCGGCAGCAGCGCCTCCGGCAGCGCGTCCGGCACCGCCTCCGGCACTGGCCAAAGTTACCTGACCAGCGTCAACCAGGCCGACAGCATCATCGCCACGCGGGGCACCAACTGGATTGGGACCGAGGGCAACAGCCATGACCATATCTGGATCGATGCCGGCAATGCGGTGATCGGCAGCAGCGGCGCCGATACCATCGCCGCCGGCTCCGGGGCGGCGACCGTGAATACCAGCGGCAATGCGCTCGCGTTCGACGGCGCGTCCTCCATGCTGTTCACGGCTGCCTCCGGGATGCCGACCGTGGTCGGCAGCAGCAAGGCGATGACGGTGTCCGGCACCGGCAGCGCCACCCTGTTCGCCGTCGCCGGAAGCACCGGCGGCAATCAGCTGATGAGCAGCGGCGCCGACGCGACGCTGGTGGGCGGAGGCAACAGTTCCGCCAGCTCGTCGTCTGCGGGCGGCGGCAGCGCCCCTTCGGCCGATACCCTGGCCGCCTTTGCCGGACACAACGTCCTGGTCGCCGGCACCGGCAATCAGACTTTGTACAGCGCGAGCGGGGCCACCAACACGGTGTTCGTCGGCAATTCCGGCACCGCCGAAATGGTGGCGCAGAACGGCAGCAACGTCTTCGTCGGCAGTTCCGGCCTCGACAACGTGATCGCCAGCGGCGACGGCAACCAGTTCGACTTCACCATGGGCAAGGCCGGCGGCACCATGGGGGTGGTGGGCTTCAACAGCACCGACCTGATCAATCTCTCCGGCTACGGCTCAGGGGCCGCGACGACGGCGCTGGACCACGCGGCTACTGCCGGAGGCAACACCGTCCTCACGCTCTCCGACAACACCCGGATCGAACTTTTCAACTACACCGGCCTCACGTCGCACAACATCACGGCGGTCTGATGCCGCTCGCCTAATGCTGCGGCGTGGCGCGGGGCGCCAGCTTGCCGCTGCGGATCGCTTCGGCATCCAGCGGCAGGTCGCGCCGCACCGCGCCGTCGCTGCCGAGTGCCGCGGTCGTGAGGCCATCGACCAGCAGTTCGGTACCGCCGGCATTGCCGGTGGTGAGCAGAAGGGCCGGACGGTCCGGCACCGTCCAGCTCTCTCCGCTGCGGAGCACCCGGTTCAGCAGGATCTGCCCGCCCTTGTCGCGCACCTGCACCCAGGCATCCGCCGTCGCCCGCACCACGATATGTGCGGCCGACGGCGGCGGCGGTGGGGCCGCAATGGGTGCCGGGGCTGCCGGCACGGGCGCTTCCGGCGGCGCCGACGCTGCCGGGATCGGCGGTGACAGGGGCGGGATCACGACCGCGGCGGCCGCCGAGCTTGGCGAGATACTGGGCAGCGGTGGCGGCGCCGGCTCCGGGTCGGCCGCGGCGGCGACCGCCGGGGGAGGGGAGGCGGGTGAAGCGGTCGGGGCGGGCAGCGGAGCCTCCCGCTCGGCCAGCGCCGCCAGCCGTTCCGGCAGCGCCGACACGCTATCGGGGCGCGGCCCGGCATGTTCCGAGGCGCGGTACCAGCCGATATAGGCGCCCACGGCCAGCACCGCACCGAGCAGCACCACCGCCCCGGCCGGCACGCCGCGGTCGGGGACGGGGGCGGGAAAGTTCAGCTCCGGCCGCCGGTTTGCCGCCGCCGCTGCCTCCGCCCGGAAGCGGCGGATGATCTCCGCAGGATCAAGGCCGAGCACCGCGGCATAGCTGCGCAGGAACCCGACCGCATACGCGATCCCCGGCAGATCATCGATCCGCCCGTCCTCCAGCGCCGCCAGATACGGCTCCCGGATGCGCAGATGGGCCGCGATCGCCGGCAGGGTCCAGCCCAGCCGCTCCCGCGCCGCGCGCAGATCCGCGCCGACGCGCGCCGCCGGCGCCGCCCGCTCGGCATGGGACAACATCAAAGCCCGCTCTCGCGCCAGGCTGTGCTTCCGGTCCTGCAGCACGGCAATGTCGGTCCCACAATAAATGCCGATATGCGCCAGTCCGTCTCGCCCGCGGATCAGGCGGAGGCTTCACAACTGTTTGTAGAACAGGGGACGGCGAAAGCCAACTCCTTCCGCGAGGAACTCGCAATGCTGCCGTGACTGTATCGCAGCCACCACGGATGCCGGTCAGACCGGCAAACCGTGCTCGCGCGCCCAGGCGCCGATCGGCTCGCGCAGCGAGGCCGTGTCGTCGGCGCTGCGGCGCAGGGTGGCCAGGACGCTCCGGAATTCCGGCAGGTCGAGGGCCGCCAGGGCAGCCTTCACCGCCGGCAGCGCCCCGGCCGCCATCGACAGCGTGGTGATGCCGAGGCCGGCCAGCGTCATCGCCTCCAACGGCCGTCCCGCCGCCTCGCCGCACACCGACAGCGGCACCCCCGCCGCCGCGGCCCGCGCCGCGAGCCTGGCCAGCAGGGCGAGCATGGCCGGCGCCAGCACGTCATAGCGGCGGGCCAGCGCCGGCGTGCTGCGGTCGGCGGCGAACACGAACTGCAACAGGTCGTTGGTGCCCACCGAGACGAAGGCGGCGTGCCTCAGCAATGCGTCAAGCTCCCACAGCAGCGCCGGCACTTCCAGCATGGTGCCGATGCGCAGGTGCGCCGGGGCCGGGCGGATGCGCGCCGCCTCCGCCAGCACCACGGCGCGTGCGGTCTGGAACTCGGCAACGGTCGCCACCATCGGGAACATGATGGAAAGCTCCCGCCCGTTCGCCGCCAGCAGCAGCGCGCGGGCCTGCCGGCGCAGCACCGCCGGCCGGTCGAGGGCAACGCGCAGGCTGCGCCAGCCCATGGCCGGGTTTTCCTCCGCCGGTGGGGCACTGCCGGGCAGCAGCTTGTCGCCGCCGAGGTCGAGTGTGCGGAACAGCACCGGGCGACCGGCGGCGGCATCCAGCACCCGCGCGTACACCTGCTGCTGTTCCGCGACATCGCTGAGGGCGCCACGCGCAAGCATGGCGATCTCGGTGCGGAACAGGCCGATGCCGTCGGCACCGGTGGCATCCAGTTGCGGCAGTTCGAGCGGCAGGCCGACATTGAGCATCAGGGAGACGCGGGAGCCGTCCGCGGTGGTCGCCGGGCGGTGGCGCAGCAGCGTCCAGTGGGCATGGCGCTCGCGCCGCGCCGCCAGTTCACGCTGATAGGCGGCGCACAGTTCCGGTGCCGGGCGCAGCACGAACAGCTCCTCGTCGGCGTCGAGCAGCCCCTCCTCGCCGTTTTCCGCCGCCTCCAGCACGCCGCGTGCGCCGCCGAGGGTGGGCAGGTCGAGGGCGCGGGCGACGATCGCCGCATGGCCGGCGGCGCTGCCATCCTCGATCACCAGGGCAGCGATCCCGCGTGCCTGCCAGTCGAGCAGTTCCGCCGGCCCGATCCGGCGGGCCAGCAGGATGGCGCCGGCGGGCACCGGGGCCGATGGCGCCTCGCCATCCAGCGCGCGCAACAGCCGGCCGATCATGTCCTCGATGTCGGCGAGGCGCTCGCGCAGATAGGGATCGACGATCCGGCGCATGCGGTCGCGCAGTTCGCCGCCCACCCGATGCACCGCCGCCTCCGCCGACAGCCCGCCGCGGATCGCATCCTCGATGCGCCGCAGCCAGCCGGCATCGGCCGCCACCAGCCGGTACGCCGCCAGCACCTCGCGCGGGCCCTCGCCGTCCGGCAGGCGGTCCGCGATGAGTTCGTCGAGGCCGCGCTGCATCGTGTCCACCGCTGCGGCGAAGCGCAGCAGTTCCTGTTCCGGGTCGTCGGCGAGCATGCGGCGTGGCGCGGCGGCGAGGTCGTGGCGCACCACCGGGCCGATCGCGATGCCGGGCACGATGACGCTGCCGGTGAAGCGCCGCGCCACCGTCCCCGCCACGCCCGCCTCGGCACTGTCGCCGGGTGCGACGGTCGCCAGTTTCTCGGCGAGCAGCATCGCCACCGTCTCCAGCACCTCGACCTCATCCTGATCGTAGCGGCGCGGTGCGCGGTTCTGCACCGCCAGCACGCCCAGGGTGCGCCCGGCGCGCCGCACCGGCACGGCGAGCATGGAGGCGTATTTCTCCTCTCCGGTTTCCGGACGGTAGGCGAAGCGGGGATGGTTCTGCGCGTCGGGCAGGTTGAGCGGCTGGCCGGTCGCCGCGACCAGGCCGACGATGCCCTCTCCCACGCGCAGCCGCGTCCGTCCCACCGCTTCCGGCCGCAATCCCTCGGTCGCGGCGAGTTCCAGGATGTCGCCGGGACGCAGGACGTAAATCGAGCACACCTCGGTCACCAGCTCAGCGGCGATCAGGTGGGGCACCTCGGCGGCGGGCGCGGCGCTGGTCGCCATCAATTCCCGCAGCCTGGCGAGCAGGCGGCGTGGTGCCGACACCATCGTTCAGGCGTCGCGGGCGGCGAGTGCGTCGACGGCCTGTGCCACCAGCTCGGCAATGATGGCGGCGGTCGGCTGTTCCGCCGTCACCATGCCCACCGACTGGCCCGCCATGACGCTGCCGTGTTCCACGTCGCCATCGATCACCGCACGGCGCAGCGCGCCGGCCCAGAAATGCTCGATGGCAAGCTGTGCCTGCTCGCGCGTCGTCTCGCCCGCCTCGAACGCCGCCCGCGTCGCCGCCTGATGCGCGAGAAATTGCCTGGTTGCGGCATTGGCAAGCCCGCGCACGGGAATCACCGGAAAGCGCTCGTCCAGTTGCACCGACGGCACGGCATCGCGGGCGGCGGCGCGGATGATGGCGCGCTTGAAATTCGGATGGGCGATACTTTCTGTCGCGGCGGCGAAGCGGGTGCCGAGCTGGGCGCCGGCGGCGCCCATTTTCAGGAATGCGACGATCGCCTCACCGCGGCCGAGGCCGCCGGCGACGAACACCGGCACATCGCGCAGATGCGGCAGAATCTCCTGCGCCAGCACGACCAGCGACACCGGGCCGATATGGCCGCCCGCCTCGCTCCCTTCGATCACCAGCGCATCGGCGCCGGCGCGCACGAGGCGGCGTGCCAGCACCAGCGCCGGCGCGAAGCAGATCAGGCGTGCGCCGCCATCCTTCACCGCGCGCACCGCCCCGCCCGGCGGCAGCCCGCCCGCCAGCACGACATGGCCGACCCGCGCGGCGAGGGTGACGCGCACCAGATCGTCAAGCTGCGGGTGCATGGTGATCAGGTTGACGCCGAACGGCCGTGCGGTCAGTGCCTGGGTGGCGGCGATCTCGGCCTCCAGCTGAGCGGGCGACATCGCGCCACAGGCGATCACGCCGAAGCCGCCGGCGTTGCTGATGGCAGCGACCAGATTGCGCTCGCTCACCCAGCTCATCGCGCCGCCCATGATGGCGTGACGGCAGCCGAGGAACTCGCTGCCGCGTGCCCAGAGCCGCGTCAGCGTCGCGCGCGCCGTGCCGAGCCGCGCTTCTTCCTCCTCCCCGGCGGGCGCGTGGTCAGGCGGCATCGAGGCCGTACGCCGTGTGCAGCGCGCGCACCGCGAGTTCGGTGTATTCGGCGCCGATCAGCACGCTGACCTTGATCTCGCTCGTGGAAATCACCTGGATGTTGATGCCTTTCTCGGCCAGCGTGCGGAACATGGTGTTGGCAACGCCGGCGTGGCTGCGCATGCCGACGCCGACGACGCTGATCTTGGCGACATCGGCATCGGCCAGCAGTTCGGCGAAGCCGATGCCGGCGCGCACCCCGTCCAGCACCTTGCGCGCGCGCGGCAGATCGGCGCGCGGCAGAGTGAACGTCATGTCGGTCAGGCCGTCGGCGCCGATGTTCTGCACGATCATATCGACATTGATGCCGGCCGCGGCGAGCGGGCCGAAGATCGCGGCGGCGATGCCCGGCCGGTCCGGCACGCGCCGGACGGTCAGCTTCGCTTCCTCCCGCGAATAGGCGATGCCGGCGACTGCTGCCTTTTCCACGATCTCATCCTCATCCACCACCAGGCTGCCGGGCGTGTCGGCGAAGCTGCTGAGCACCTGCACCCGCACCCGTTCCTTCATCGCCAGTTCGACGCTGCGGGTCTGCAACACCTTGGCACCGACGGAGGCGAGTTCCAGCATCTCCTCATAGGCGATTCTATCGAGCTTGCGTGCCTTCGCAACGATACGCGGGTCGGTCGTGTAGATGCCGTCCACGTCGGTGTAGATGTCGCACCGTTCGGCGTGCAGCGCGGCGGCGAGCGCGACCGCGGAGGTGTCCGAGCCGCCGCGCCCGAGGGTGGTGACGCGATGGTCCGGCCCGATTCCCTGGAACCCGGCCACCACCGGCACCTGCCCCGCCTGCATGCGGCGGATCAGTTCCGCCCCCTCGATGCGGTCGATGCGGGCCTTGCCGTGCGCGCCGTCGGTCAGCAGCGGGATTTGCCAGCCCTGCCATGACCGCGCCTCCACCCCGAGTTCCTGAAGCGCGATCGCGGTCAGGCCGGCGGTGACTTGCTCGCCGGTCGCCACCACGGCATCGTATTCGCGCGCGTCGTGCAGCGGCGAGAGCGACTGGCACCAGGCAACGAGCTGGTTGGTGACGCCAGCCATCGCCGAGACCACCACCGCGACCTCGTGGCCCGCATCGACCTCCCGCTTGACGCGGGCGGCGACGTTGCGGATACGGTCGAGATCGGCGACCGAGGTGCCGCCGAACTTCATCACGATGCGGGCCATGGGTCGCGGCGTCTTCCGGGCGCGGTTGCAGGCAGGCGTGGGCGCGGCTCACATACCGGGGCACGGATAGGGCAGCAACATGGCAATGGCGCAGGGCGGCAGCGTGATCGCGGCGGAGGTGGCGCGGTTCGATGCGCTGGCCGGTCGCTGGTGGGACCCGGACGGGCCGATGCGCCCGCTGCACCGGATGAACCCGGCGCGGATCGGCTGGATCACGGAGCGGGTGCGCACGTGCTTCGGGGAGCGGCCGGTGCGATTGCTGGACGTGGGGTGCGGCGCGGGGATTGCCGCCGAGGCACTGGCGCGGGGCGGCTGCGACGTGCTCGGCATCGACGTCGCCGGCGCGGCGCTGGCGGCGGCGGAGGGGCATGCGGCGGGGCGGGGATTGCCGCTCGCCTATCGCGCCGCGACGGCCGAAGCGCTGGCCGCCGAGGGCGCGCGGTTCGACGTGGTGACGGCGCTGGAGGTGATCGAGCATGTCGCCGATGCGGCGGCGTTCCTGCGCGTGCTGGCGGCGCTGCTCGCACCCGGCGGCCTGCTGTTCGTCTCGACCCTGAACCGCACGCGGCGGAGTTTCGTCGTTGCCAAGCTGGGCGCGGAATATGTGCTGCGGCTATTGCCGGTCGGCACGCATGACTGGCGCCGCTTCGTCACGCCCGCGGAGCTGGACGCGCATCTGCGTGCGGCCGGCCTGCGGCTGGCCGATCTGGCCGGCTTGCTGCCGGACCCGCTGCGCGGCTTCTGGCGGACGGGGCGGGAGACGGCGGTGAACTACATCGCGATGGCGCAGCGGTAGGCGGGCCGCGGTGGATGATAATGATCCGGCATTACCTGACACGATGTTCTGTTGACATTCGGAACGAATTTGCGGTACCGTCCGCGGTGTCGGTCATCTCCGACGGAGGAACCGGATGGCGGCGCCAAGCGATTTTCTGGGCCAGCGAGCGTGCCTCGCCGTGCCGATCCCGGAGGCAGAACTCGCCGCCGGACTGCTCGAACAGGCTGCCGACGCGCTTCTCGCCGGCATGTCAGAGCTTGCCCGCGACCGGATCCGCCAGGCCGACATGCCGGCCCTGCGCGCATTCGCGCTCGATGTCATGGGCGGGCGATGGCCGGCGATCCCTCAGCGTTGCACGATCATCGCTGATGCGACCGCCGGCCGGGTGCCGAAGCGCATGCCGGGTGCGGCCGAGACGGCCATCGTGTTGGCGCGTGACGGCTGGCACTGCCGCTTCTGCGGGGTCCGCGTCATCGAACCGTCGATACGCGACGCCATGCGCAGAGCATTGCCCGGTGCGATTCCCTGGAAAGGCCCGGACCGCACAAAGCATGCCGCCTTCCTTGCCCTGACGGCGTCGATCGACCACGTCGTTCCGCATTCACGGGGCGGCCACAGCACGCCGGACAACCTCGTCACCACATGCTGGCCGTGCAATTTCGGGCGCGGCGATGGGCGACTGGAGGAATACGGTCTGCGCGACCCCCGCGAACGTGCGCCAATTTTGAACGGATGGGACGGGTTGCGGCGGCTGCGCTTGTATCGCCCCGCCATGCCTGAAGCAGTGGCCGACAGGTCGGCCGAGGCGTGGTTTGCGGCCTTTGACGCGGCCCACCCGAATCTCGGCCCGCGTCTGCGGGCGTTTCTCGATCAAGCCGCGATCGGCGGGATCAACTGGGGCGCGCGCGAGGTGGTGGTCCTGCGCGTGCCGGCGCCCGATGGCCCCGTGCTGGCGTTCGGGATCGAGCCGAATGGCGACATTTGCCTGCCCTGGATGATCGGACCGCACAAGGCGAAGATCCGCCCGTTCGCGATCGCCGTTGCCGCCGCGGTGCCGGACGCCATCGCCTATGAAACGCCGAAACAATGGGTAGTGCGGAGCGCACATGGCAGGCGGCTGCACGCGGCCGAACTGCTGGAGGCCGCGCCGGCGGTCCTTGCGGCACTGGCACAGCTGTCCAATGCCCTTAACCAAACAACGCCCTGAACCAAACAACGCCCTGAACCAAACAATGCCCTGAACCAAACAATGCCCTGAACCAAACAATGCCCTGAACCAAACAATGCCCTGAACCAAACAATGCCCTGAGCCAAACGGCGCCGCCGGCATAGCGCCGCGCCGCCTTACCACTGTATCGGCCGGCCCCGCTGTCGGTGCCGCCGGCGGACCTGGGCGGGCAGGGCGGCGCCAGGAACCCTTACGCCGCTTCTGCCGCCGCTTCCTCCGCGATGCGCGCGCACAGGAAGTCCACCAGCCGCTCGACCAGCGCCGCATCCTCCCCCTCCGCCATCACCCGAACCACCGGCTCCGTCCCGCTCGGGCGGATCAGCAGCCGGCCGGTGCCGGCGAGCGCCGCCTCCGCCTCCGCGATCGCGGCGCGGACCGTGGCTGCGGCGAGCGGGGAGGGGCCGGCATAGCGCACGCTGCGCAGCCGCTGCGGCAGCGGCGCGAACAGGCGCAGCACCTCGCTGGCGGGCCGGTCCTGCTCCACCAGTACCGCCAGCACCTGCAACGCCGCCAGAAGCCCGTCCCCTGTCGTTGCGTAGTCCGACAGAATCATGTGCCCGGACTGCTCGCCGCCGACATTCAGCCCCTCCGCCCGCATCCGCTCGGCGACGTAACGGTCGCCGACCCGTGTGCGGTGCAGGGCAAGGCCCTCGGCGGCGAGGAACCGCTCCAGCCCCAGATTGGACATCACCGTCGCCACCACGCCGCCGCCGTGCAGCCGGCCGGCCGCCTGCCAGGAACGGGCGATCAGGGCCAGGATCTGGTCGCCGTCGATCACCGTCCCGGTCTCGTCCGAGATGATCAGCCGGTCGGCGTCGCCGTCGAGCGCGAGGCCAAGCTGCGCGCCGTGCCGCCGTACTTCCGCGCACATCGCCCCCGGCTCCGTCGAGCCGCAGCCGCGGTTGATGTTGAACCCGTCCGGCGCGGTGCCGAGCGGGATCAGTTCCGCCCCCAGTTCCCACAGCACCGTCGGGGCGACGCGATAGGCGGCGCCGTGCGCACAGTCGATCACGATGCGCAGCCCATCGAGCCGCAGGCCGCGCGGGAACGAGGCCTTCGCCGCCTCGATGTAGCGTCCCGCCGCGTCATCGAGCCGCGACGCCCGGCCGAGCCGGCCGGGGGCGGCGAGCCGCCCGCCAAGGTCGCTTGCCATCAGCGCCTCGATCTCCGCCTCCGTCGCGTCGGACAGCTTGAACCCGTCCGGCCCGAACAGCTTGATGCCGTTGTCCTCATAGGGGTTGTGGCTGGCCGAGAGCATGACGCCGAGATCGGCGCGCAGGCTGCGCGTCAGCATCGCGATCGCGGGCGTCGGCAGCGGGCCGACCAGCACCACGTCCATCCCCGCGCCGATGAAGCCGGCGGTCAGCGCCGGTTCCAGCATGTAGCCGGAGAGCCTGGTGTCCTTGCCGATCACGACGCGGTGCCGGTGCGCGCCACGGGTGAACAGCAGCCCCGCCGCCTGGCCGAGACAGAGGGCGGTTTCCGCCGTCATCGGGTCAGTGTTGGCAGTGCCGCGGATGCCGTCGGTGCCGAACAGGCGTCGCGTCGGGGTCATGCAGTCGGCTCCGTCGGTGGATCGCGACCATCCTCAAGCAGAACGGCCACCGCAAGCCAAGGGACCATGCTGCGGGCGGTCTGGTGCATTTGTATCAGGCATGGCCGGTATCGAAGTTGCTATGGGATTTGGTTCAGAGAGGTTTGGCTGCTCCGGACCGTCGCAGTGGGGAGACGCCGGTGTTCACGACCCTGATCCTGTTGGCATGTCTGCACGGCGACCCGGCACAATGCCGGGAATTCCCGGCCGAACTGCCGGAGGACGCCGGCATGAGCGCCTGCTCGGTGTTCGGCCAGCAGGTCGCCGCGGCGTGGCAGGCGGTCCACCCCGCCTATACCATCGCCGCCATCCGCTGCCGGTTCGGGCCGCCCGAGCGCGCGTCGTAGCGGCCGGGCGCGCATCAGGCCGACAGGATCGCCTGCCAGACGCGCACGGCCTGCACCGTCTCGGCCACGTCATGCACCCGCAGCACGGCGGCCCCGCCCAGCAGGGCGGCTAGGCCGGCGGCGAGCGAGCCGCCCAGGCGCGCGTGTGGCGCTGCCGCGCCGGCGATGCGTTCGATGAAGCCCTTTCGCGACACGCCGACCACCAGCCGGCAGCCGAAATTGAGCAGCACCGGCAGCCGTGCCAGCAACGACACATTGTGCGCCGTGCCCTTGGCGAACCCGATGCCGGGATCGATGGCGATGGCCGACCGCGCGATGCCGGCGCGCTCGGCGGCCGCGACCTGCGCGCCGAGTTCACGCACCACGTCCCAGGGCGGATCGGTGTAGGCGAGCAGATGCGGCATCGTCGCCGGCGTGCCGCGCATGTGCATCAGCACCACCGGGCAGCCGCGTGCCGCGACCAGCGCCGCCGCCGCCGGGTCGTGGCCGAGGGCGGAGACATCGTTGACGATGCGTGCCCCCGCGTCCAGCGCCGCCGCCATCGTCGCGGCGTTGCGCGTGTCGATGGAGACGGCGATGCCTGCGGCGGCGAGTGCCCGCACCACCGGCAGCGCGCGCGCCTGCTCCTCCGCCGGCGGCACCGGGGCGGCACCGGGGCGGGTGCTCTCGCCCCCCACGTCGATCACGTCCGCCCCCGCCGCCGCCATCGCGCGGCCGGCCGCGACCGCCGCCTCGGCCGCCAGATGCCGCCCGCCGTCGCTGAAACTGTCCGGCGTGACGTTGACGATGCCCATCACACAGGGCCGGTCCGCCGGCAGGCCGGCCCAGGGCGGCGGCGGCGCGACGAGGTGGAGCAGGGCCGGATGGAGTGACGCGGGAATGCCGGAGACCGGCATGATCGCCCCGTCCTGCGGCAGCCGGACGAGGGTGAATGCCGCCGGGCCGCCGGCGAGGAAGGCCGCCTGCCCGGCCGCCACCGCCGCGGCGGCGGCTGGGCCGTGGAGCAGGCCGAGCGGTTCGATCAACCCGGCTGGGGCGCCGCGCCGAGGCCGCCGGGCGCCGGCGGCAGCGGGCGGCCGGCGGCGGGGACGGAGGCGCGGCGGCTTTCCGGCGCCGGCTCATCGACCACTTTGCGGATCACCGGCTCGCCGCGCAGCACGGTGCGGATCTCGTCGCCGCTCAGCGTCTCGTATTCCAGCAGCCCGCGGGCGAGGCGGTGCAGCTCCTCCAGGTTGTCGGTCAGGATCCGCTTGGCGCGGGCATAGGCGCTGTCGATGATGTCCTTGATCTCGGCGTCGATCTCGCGCGCCGTCGCCTCCGACACGTTCTTGTTCTGCGTCACCGAATGGCCGAGGAACACTTCCTGGCTGTTGTCGCCATAGGCGATCATGCCGAGCTTGTCGCTCATGCCCCATTCCGTGACCATGCGCCGCGCCTGATCGGTCGCCGCCTTGATGTCGCCGCCGGCGCCGGTGGAGACCTTGTCGCTGCCGAAGATGATCTCCTCCGCCGCGCGTCCGCCCATCGCCATGGTCAGTTCGGCCAGCAGCTTCGACTTGCTCTTGGAGTAGCGGTCGCCTTCCGGCAGGCTCATGACGAGGCCGAGGGCGCGCCCGCGCGGGATGATCGTCGCCTTGTGCACCGGATCGCATTCCGGCTCGTGCAGCGCGCACAGCGCATGGCCGCCCTCGTGATAGGCGGTCATCCGCTTCTCGCCCTCGCTCATCACCAGGGAGCGGCGTTCGGCGCCCATCATCACCTTGTCCTTGGCGTTCTCGAACTCCGCCATCGCCACCACGCGCTTGCCGATGCGCGCGGCGAGCAGTGCCGCCTCGTTCACCAGATTGGCGAGATCGGCTCCGGAGAAGCCGGGCGTGCCGCGGGCGATCGTCTTCGGATCGACATCGGAGGCGAGCGGCACCTTGCGCATATGCACGCGCAGGATCTTCTCGCGTCCGTTCACGTCGGGATTGGGCACCACCACCTGGCGGTCGAACCGGCCGGGACGGAGCAGGGCGGGATCGAGCACGTCGGGGCGGTTGGTGGCGGCGATCAGGATCACGCCTTCGTTACTCTCGAACCCGTCCATCTCGACGAGCATCTGGTTCAGCGTCTGCTCGCGCTCATCGTTGCCGCCGCCCAGGCCGGCGCCGCGGTGGCGGCCGACCGCGTCGATCTCATCGATGAAGATGATGCAGGGAGCGTTCTTCTTGCCCTGCTCGAACATGTCGCGCACGCGGCTGGCGCCGACACCCACGAACATCTCGACGAAGTCGGAGCCGGATATGGTGAAGAACGGCACGTTGGCTTCGCCGGCGATGGCGCGGGCGAGCAGGGTCTTGCCGGTGCCGGGCGGCCCGACCAGCAGCACGCCCTTCGGGATCTTGCCGCCGAGGCGCTGGAATTTCTGCGGATCCTTGAGGAACTCGACGATTTCCTGAAGCTCGCCCTTGGCCTCGTCGATGCCGGCGACATCCTCGAACGTCACGCGGCCCTGCTTCTCCGTCAGCATGCGCGCCCGCGATTTGCCGAATCCCATCGCCCGCCCGCCGCCGGCCTGCATCTGGCGCATGAAGAACACCCACACGCCGATCAGCAGCAGCATCGGGAACCAGTTGAGCAGAATGTGCAGCAGCGGCGGCACATCGCTTTCTTCCGGCTTGGCGATGACGCGCACGCCCTTGTCGATCAGGCGCTGGCTCAGTGTCGCATCTTCCGGCGCATAGGTCTGGAAGGTGCGGTTGTCGGTCAGGTGGCCGGTGACGGTGCGGCCCTGGATCGCCACTTCCCGCACGCGGCCGGCGTTGACCTCGCCGATGAAGTCGGAATAGGCGATCTGCGTGTCGGCGCCCCGCCCGGCGCCGGGCTGGAACAGGTTGAACAGCACCACCAGCAGCAGTGCGATGATGACCCAGAGCGCGAGGTTGCGGCCGAAATTGCTCATCGTGTTCCCTGGCCGCTTCCGGCCGTTCCGTCCTTGTGCGGCAGTGAGGGTGCCGTCGTCCTGCCTCTCCGTGATCGTCTCATGGCCGCCGCTTCTCCCTCCCGCCGGTCTGGCGGGGGCGGCATGGCGCCCGCCATCGTTCACGCCTCAACATAGGGTGTCCGGCGCCAAAGCGCATCCCCGTGGCGCCATCGCGTCGCGCAACTCCTCCGCCGCCGGCACGAAGGGCGCGGCGGCGGCGGGCAGGCGCGGAAACAGGGCGAAACGGCATGCGATGGCCCATGAGGGATCAGGATAGCTCAAAGCGGGAACCGCGACCAGCGTTCCCGCACGCCACAGCGCCGGCAGCGTGCGCAGGATGGCCGCCGGCAGGTTGGAGTGCCGGCGCAGCTGCGCTGCCGCCGGCCCCAGCGCGCCGACGGTGAGGTCGGGCGGCAGCGCTGCGGCCAGCAGGCGGAAGCGGCCATCCCAGATCGTGCCGGCCCGCGCCGGCACCGGGGGGGCGATCGCCGCGGCTTCGCGCACCAGCAGCCAGCCGCCGGACAGCAGCCGCCCCGCCGGCAGCAGCCGCACGCCGCCCAGTGTTGCCGGACGGGGGGCGGCGGCGATCCGGGCGACGCTGGCCGAGGCCGGCGCCCAGTCGGCGCCGCCCAGCATGCGCAGCAGTGCGCCGAACGCGGGGGCGGGCAGCTTGCCGGGCATGAGCAGAGCATAGCCGAGCGGCGAGAGTTGGGCGCGCCGGGCGAGGGAAGCGGCGGTGGCATGCTCCGTCCAGGCGCGGGCATGGCCGGCGACGGCGGCGGCAGAGGCGGCGCGGATTGCCGGCGCGGCAGTGCCGGGCGCAGCCTGGTCGGCGTGCAGCCGGGCGCGCAGGCGGGCGCGCAGCGTCGCCGGGTCGGTGTTCGACGGATCCTCCACCCACGCCATGCCGGCCGACCGCAATGTCGCACACAGCCGTGCCTTGGGCACCGTCAGCAGCGGGCGCAGCAGCCGCAGCGC
This sequence comes from Pseudomonadota bacterium, assembly GCA_021847995.1. GTDB lineage: Bacteria > Pseudomonadota > Alphaproteobacteria > Acetobacterales > Acetobacteraceae > JAFKFJ01. The sequence goes on from JAJZNE010000106.1 coordinate 81,176, forward strand.
CGCGGTCTCGGTCAGCGCCGGCATGGCGGCAAGCCCCGCCGCGCCGCTGCCGGCGCCCTCGCGCATCAGCCGCGTCTCCGCCTGGTCGCCGGCATGGTGGCCGAGCAGCAGATGCACCCGCCCGGCAGCGGCACAGGCAGCGCTCAGCGCGGCATAGCGTGCCGTCCGTGCCCGTGCCGCAAGCCCGCTGCCGCGCCTCAGCCCGTCGAGGCGCAGCAGCCGCGCCGCGATCCCCCGTCCGGCCAGCCGCCGCAGGGTCAGCGCCGCCTCGGTGCCCGATTCGGCGCGCAGCCCGTGATCGACCACCAGCGCCAGCAGATCGCCCCCGCGCGCCTGCGCCCAGGAAGCGGCCAGCAGCGCCAGCGCCATGCTGTCGGCACCGCCGGAGACTGCGGCGGCAAGGCGTGGCGCCGGCTCGAACGGGCCGAGCGGGGCAAGCAGGGCGGCGAAGGCTGCCGCGTCCAGCGCCGCGCAGGCCGGCGGGCCGGCGTTCAGTGGCAGGCGGCGCTGCGGCGCGCCTGTGCGATCGCTTCCCTGAGGTCGGCGCGCGGCGTGGGGAATTCGCTGCGGAGCTTGTCCAGCGTCTCGCACGCGGCGCGCTTCTCGTTGATCGCGGTCAGCGCATTGGCGAGCCCGAGCAGGCTGTCCGGCGCATGGCTGCCGACGCGGTTGCGATTATAAGCATCATCGAAGGCGACCGCGGCGGCGGAATAGTCCTTGCGCCCGGCATAGGCCTGCGCCAGCAGGAACTGCGCATCGGTGGCGCGCGGTCCCTTGCCGTTGGCGAGCACCTCCCTGGCCGCGGCCTCGGCCGCCGCATAGTCGTGGCGCGCCAGGGCGTTGTTGCCCTCCTGCAGCGTCATCTCCGCCGTGCGCTTTGCCGCCGCCGGCGGCGGCGGCGGCGGGGTCGGCAGAGTGCCAGACGGCGGCGTTGGCGGCGGCGCTGTCAGGGGTGCCGGGCATACGGTCGGGGGTGTCGGACATGGCGCAACATTACGGCACCGAGACGCCCCGCCAGCCCGCCAGCAGGGCCGCTCCGCCGGCTCCGGGCCCGCCGGCCGCGGGGCCGCTACTCGGACGACCAGCTCCGCAAG
>JAJZNE010000021.1 GCA_021847995.1 Pseudomonadota bacterium
TGAAAGCGGGCACATGGAGGCGGCTCCGAATCGGGATAGCCGCATCGAATCGACGAAACGTCGCGCTGTCACCCGTTGTCACATGAGTTCGGAGCCCTGTGCCACACAACGCCGATTGACAAGGGCGAGGACACCTGAGTAGCCTCAAATTCGGCGATGGAGTCCGCCTTTTAACCGCCCTCAGGGCTGATGACTCCTCCGTGATCCGTTAGGACAACGGAGGGGTTGTATGCTGTCTGTCGCAATCACAGCGCAACGTTACCGGCCTGCCGGCCCCTGCCACTGTTCAGGGAGGGCTCTGCCGTGAGCGCACGCGACATCCTCCTGCAGATCGCGCAGGTGCTCGTCACGCTGTGCCTCGCGCCTTTGCTGCAGGGCTGCATTCTGCAGTTTGAGGAGCGCGTGCAGCGTGGGCGGGGGCCGGGGATTTTCCAGCCCTATCGCGACCTGTGGAAACTCTTCCACAAGCAGACCATCGTGCCCGAGACGGCGTCCTGGCTCTACTGGTCGGCGCCGCTGGTGGCGTTCACCTGCATGCTGACCGTGCCAATCCTGATCCCGGTGCTGACCAATTATCCGCTGCCGCTCTCCGACATGGGGGACATTCTCGGCGGCGGCCTGATCCTCACGCTCGGCTCGTTCATGATCACGTTGGCCGGGCTGGATACGTCGAGCGCCTATGGCGGCATCGGCTCCAGCCGCGCGGTGATGGTCGCGATCCTGGCAGAGCCGACGCTTATCCTTGTGTTCGTCGGCATCACGCTGCTCGCCAAGTCGATGCTGCCGTTCGTGGTCAATCATTTGCTGGTGGCACAACCCGCCGTGTACTGGAGTCCGACGCACCTGTTCCTGGTGGCGGCGTTCTTCGTGCTGCTGCTGGTGGAAACCGACCGGCTGCCGATCCACTCCAACACGCATATCGAAGTGTACATGATCGAGGAGGGGCGCATCCTCGAATACTCCGGTCCGCTGCTCGCCCTGCTGCGCTGGGGATCGATGATGAAGCAGTTCATCCTGTACACGATCTTCTGCAACGTGCTCACCCTGCCCTGGGGGTTGTCCTATCGCGGCACCGTGCTCGGCGTGATTGGGGCGACAATCGCGCTGATGCTGAAATTCCTGCTCGTGGCCTGCGTGGTCGTGTTTGTCGATACCACGCAATCACGCCTTCGATTCTACAGCTATAAGGAACCGCTGGCTGCCTCGTTCCTGCTTGCGGTGCTGGCGATCATCGGTACCCAGTTGGGATAACCGCCATGCTGGCCGCGCATCTCGATCCGCTTGCCGCCTCGCTGTTCAGCCTGATGGCCATCGCGAGTCTGCTGCTCGCCTTCATCATGCTCGGCTCACGCTGGATCCGGCACTATCTCTATGCCTTCGCGGCCGAGTCCTGGCTGATCGCGGCGCTGTCCGCCGCCGTCGGCTACTACGGCAACTACCCGGAACTCTATCTGATCGCGATCCTGACCTTCCTGTTCCGCGGGCTGTTCCTGCCCTACCTGATCTTCCGCATCATCCACCGGCTCAACATCGCCCGCGAGGTCCATGTCATTCTCCAGGCGAGTTCCAGCCTGGTGATCGGCGCAATGGCCGTCGTCTTTGCCTTGACCGTGGCGGCACGCATCGGCGCCGAGCTGGGACTTTCCGGCACCATCGTCGTGCTGGCACTGACGGTGATGCTGTCGATGAAGCTGATCGGCTTCCTCATGCTGACGGTGCGGCATGAGGCGATCAGCCAGATTCTCGGGTTGCTGGTCCTGGAGAACGGCATCTTCCTCGGCGCGCAGATCCTGGTGCCGGGCATGCCGCTGCTGGTCGAGATCGTCATCCTGTTCGACCTGCTGATCGTCGTCGCCTGCTTCGGTCTGCTGGTGCAGTATCTGCAGACGCATGTCGGGACCACCAGCAGCCTCGCGCTGCGGCGGCTGGTGGGATGATGGCGGGCGGGTTCGCCCTGGCGATCGCCCTCGCGCCGGCAGTGGCGATCGTACTCATTCTGTTGACCCGCCGCGCGGCAGTTGCGGAGGGCTTGAACCTCGTCGCCAGCGCCATTGTGTTCCCGGCAGCCATCCTGCTTCTCGTGGCGGTTCGCGGCGGGCCGCAGGTCTATTGGCATGGTTACATCATCCTCGACGGCCTCGGCGCCTGGTCGGTGCTGTGCGCTGCCGTCGTCTATCTGCTCGCCTCGATCTACGCCGTCGGCTACATGCGCCTGCTGGACGAGCCGCGGCGCCTGTCGCGCTTCTACGCGCTGTTCGCCGGCTTCGCGCTGACGACGCTGGTCGGCCCGCTGATGAACAGCGCCGGTGTCTACTGGATCGCGATCGAGCTGACCACGCTGGTCAGCACCTTCCTGGTGGCCTTCGAGCACGCGCCGGAAAGCATCGAGGCCGCCTGGAAATACATCATCGTGGTGTCCGGTGGTATCAGCCTCGCCCTGCTCGGCACCGTGCTGTTCTACTGGGCGGGTTCGCTGGTGTTCGGCCCCAGCTACGCCATGACCTGGGCGGCGCTGCGCGACGCGGCGCCGCGCGCCAACCACGCGCTGCTGCTGCTTGCCTTTCTGCTGGTGCTGATCGGCTACGGCACCAAGGTCGGGCTGGCGCCGATGCACACCTGGCTGCCCGATGCGCACAGCGAAGGTCCGGCACCGGTGTCGGCGCTGCTGTCGGGCGCGCTGCTGAACACGGCGATGGTCGGCATCGTGCGCTATCTCGCGGTGGTCGATGCCGCCGGGATCGGCGCGTTGCCGCGCGCGGTGCTGGTGGTGCTGGGTGCGGTGTCGCTGCTGGTCGCCGCACTGTTCATCGTGCGCCAGCGCGGCATCAAGCGGCTGATGGCCTATTCCAGCGTCGAGCACATGGGAGTTATCGCGCTCGGCTTCGGCTTCGGTGGCCCGCTCGGCATCGCCGGGGCGCTCTATCACATGCTCAACCACTCGCTGAACAAGTCGCTGATGTTCTTCGGCGCCGGCAGCGCGATGCGCAGCTACGGCACCAAGAATATCGGCGGCATCCGCATGGTCGCGCGCCGGTTCCCGGCCTTCGGCGCGCTGTGGCTGGCCGGGGCGGTCGCCATCACCGGCGCGCCGCCGTTCGGCCTGTTCGCGAGCGAACTGACCATCCTGCGGGCGGGCATGCGCAGTTCCGCCGTCTGGGCCGCGCTGCTGATGGCGGTGCTGCTGATCGTGATCTTCATCGGCTTCCTCAATCACTTCCGCATCATGTATTTCGAGCCGGCCGCCGCCGACCGGGTGCCGTCGGGCCAGATCAGCCTCTGGTGCGTGGTGCCAATGTGGGGCGCCCTGCTGCCGCTGCTCGCGCTGGGTTTGTGGTGGCCGGACGTACTGTGGAGCTACTTCGCCACCATTGCGCATGCGCTGGGCGGCACTGTTGCCCTCGCGGGGGCCGCGCCATGAGCGGTGCCGAGCTGCAGGATGTGCCGCAGGACCGGCTGCACGAACACGCCGAGACTGTGCTGCATGCAGGTGGCCGCATGCAGATGATGTACGCGTGGCAGACCGAGGAGGGCACGCCCGAGCTCCGCTACCTCGCCGAGGCCGAGCCGCGCCGCTTCGTCATCTGGCGTTGCCGGCCGCACGGGGATCCGCCGAGTCTCGCCAGGATCTGGCCGCTGCTCGGCTGGTACGAGCGGGAGGCGGCCGACCTCTATGGCCTGCGCTTCGCGGGCCATCCGGAGCCGCTACCGCTGGTCCTGCAGGGCGCTGGCACGGCCAACGGCAATGGACGGCGCAACCTCCCCGCCGTGGATGCCGAGGCGGTGCAGCAATTGCCGTTCGGCCCGGTGCGCGCTGACGTGCTCGAATCGGCGGAGTTCACGTTCCTCTATATCGGCGAACAGATCATCCACTACGCGCCGCACCTGTTCTTCAAGCACCGCGGCATGGAGCAGCTTTTCGAGGGACGTGACGTGGGCACCGGAGTCGTGCTCGCCGAACGCGTCTCCGCGGTCGGCTCAGTCGCGCACGCGCTGGCGTATTGCCAGGCGGTCGAGGCCGCGTGCGGCTGCACGGTGCCGGTGCGCGCGTGCTGGCTGCGCGTGCTGCTCGCCGAGCTGGAGCGACTTTACAACCATCTGCACTACCTCGGCCATCTCGCCAATACGACCACGCTCAAGGTGGCCGATGCCGAGGGCAAGCTGCTGGAGGAGCGCGTCAAGCAGATCAACGCGCGGCTCACCGGCAGCCGCTTTCTGCGCGGCCTGCTGGCGCCCGGCGGGCTGCGCCGCGATCTGGCACCGGGCGACTGGCTTGCCGACGAACTCGAACGCCTGCGCGAGAAGGTGGAGCGCTACGCGACTCGGCTGGAAGCCTCGGAGAGCCATCTCGACCGGCTGATCACCACCGGCGTCCTGCCGCACCAGGTCGCCTTCGACCAGGGCGCCACCGGGCCTATTCAGCGCGCATCCGGCTTCGACCGCGACCTCCGTCGCGACCATGCCTATGCCGCCTATGCCGACCTGCCGCTGACCGTGCCGGTGCGCGCGGAAGGCGACGGCTACGCGCGCCAGCGCGTGCGCATCGAGGAACTCGATGCCAGCTTCGTGCTGATGCAGCGCGTGCTGCTGCTGCTGCCGGACGGTCCGGTCCACGCCGCGTGCGCGCCGCAGCCCGGTGCCGAGGGGCTGGGCTGGAGCGAGTCGCCACGCGGCTCGCTGTTCTATGCCGTGCATCTCGATGCGAACGGGCGGCTCGCGCGGGTGAAGGTGAAGTCGCCGTCGTTCTCCAATTGGCGCGTGTTCCCGTCCACCGTCCACGACACCAACATGATGGACTACGCGATCAACGAGGCGAGCTTCGGCCTCACCGTGTCCGGTTGCGCGCGATAGGGAGGGGGGAATGGCACTCTGGACCCTGATCGGGCTCGCGGAAGGCAAGGCCAGCACATCCTGGCCACGCCCCGGCGCCCCGGACGGACAGGACGGCGTGCTCGGCATGCCGCGCCACGATCCCGCATCATGCCGCGACGGCTGTCGCGACTGCGCCGAGGCCTGCCCGACTGCGGCGATCACGGTGCGGTCGGACGGTGGGCTGCGCGTCGATTACGGGCGCTGCGTGGTCTGCCAGCTCTGTACCGAAGCCTGTCCCACCGGCGCGATGCGCACCTCCTCCGACTGGGCGTTCGGCGTCACCGATCGGGCCGATCTCGTCTGGTCGGCGGAGCCGGAGTCCGCCCCGCTGCCGGCCGGCACCGCGCGCCAGCGCCGGCCGTTCCGCCGCAGCCTGCATATCCGCCACGTCGATGCCGGCTCCTGCAACGGCTGCGAGTCCGAACTGCAGGCGCTGAACAATCCGTTCTACAACCTGCACCGGCTCGGCATCTTCTTCACGCCCTCGCCGAGATTTGCCGATCTCTTGCTCGTCACCGGGCCGGTCACCCACGCCATGCTGGAACCGCTGCGCGCCACCTACGCGGCGATGCCGGAGCCGCGCTGGGTGATGGCGGTGGGCACCTGCGCCGTCTCGGGCGGCATCGCCGGCGGGGGGCCTGCCTGCGGCAACGGGTTAGAGGGCGTGCTGCCGGTCGATGTGTTCCTGCCCGGCTGCCCACCCAATCCCGCTGCCATCATCGCGGCGCTGCTGATGTTCCTCGGCCGCATGCCGCAACGTGCCAGGGGAGGGCGCCTTGGCGAATGAGCTGCTGGCCGTCGCGGCGCTCCTCTGGGTCGCCGCCGGCGTCCTGACCCTGATCCGCGGCGGGGCGGCGCTGGCGCGGGCGGCGCTGGTCGCCGGCGGCATCGCCGCCGTCGCCGCCGCGCTGGTCGCGCTGCCGGACGCGACCGCGACGGTCTCCCTGCCGCTCCGCATGACCACCGAGGCGACCCTGTTCCGTCTGACGCCGGAGGCGCTGTGGCTGATGGGGTTCGGGCTGGTGCCGGCGATGCTCGCGTGCTGGCTCGGCACGCCGGAGCGGGGCGCCCGCGGCCCCTGGTGCTTCGGCGCGGCGCTCAGCCTGCTGGGCGCGCTCGGCGTGTTCGGCGTGCAGCACGCGGGCTTCTTCCTGCTGTCCTGGGAACTGATGAGCCTCGGCGGCGCGGTCATGATCCTGGGCGAACGCCGCTCCGCAGCCCCCGGGATGCCGGTGCTGTTCATGCTCGGCCTGCTGGAGGTCGGCGCGGTCGCGCTGCTGGTCGCCGTGCTGCTGCTGGCGGCCCCGGCGCAGGGCCTCGGGTTCGCGGGCTTCGTGGGCGCCGCGGCGGGGCTGCCGGTCTGGCTGCGCGACCTGATCGGGGTGCTGCTGGTGATCGGTTTCGGCGCCAAGCTCGGCCTGCTGCCGTTCTACGAGTGGTTCCCGGGCGCCTATGGCGCGGGCAGCGGCGCGACCGGCGCGATCATGTCCGGCGTGGTGCTGAACGCCGCGTTCTTTGGCTTGAGCCGCGGCCTGCTGGACTGGCTGCCGCTGGACCATCTGTACGGGATGGGCATCTTCGTGGTCGCGATCGGCGTGCTCAGCGCCATCCTGGCCGTGCTGTACGCCTTCCAGCAGGACGACTGGCGCGCCCTGCTCAGCTTCTCCTCGGCCGAGAACGCGGCGATCGGGGTCGCGACCCTGGGTGCGTCGATGCTGTTCCGCGACGGGATGCTGCCGGACCTCGCGGGGCTCGCCTGGACGGTCGCGCTGCTGCACATGGCCGGCCACGCGCTCGCCAAGGGCGCGATGTTCCTCACCGCCGACGGCGTGCTGCAGGCGACCGGCAGCTACACAATCGGCCACGCGCTGATCGCCCGGCGCAGTTCCTTCGTGTTCGGCCTGGGCGCGCTGTTCGCCGCGATGAGCCTCGCGGCGATGCCGCCGCAGGCCGGCTTCGTCAGCGAGTGGTATGTCTTCCAGACGCTTTTCCAGGGCTTCCATCTGCCCGACCTGGCGGGGCGCCTCACGCTCGCCCTGGCCGGAGCCGGCCTCGCGCTGACCGCCGCGGTCGCGTTCGCAACTTTCGTCAAGGTGCTCGGCATCGGTCTGTTCGGCGGTGGCGCGCAGATCGCGGCGGTGCCGCCGGCGCGCACCACGGCCGCGGTGGGGCTGCTCGGCGCGACCGTGCTGGCGCTGGCGGTCGGCATGCCGGCCTGGCTTCCCGCATTGGCCGGCGCCGCCGCCACGCAGTTCGGCAGCCATGCGCCGCAGCTTATGCATGACGGGCTGCTGCTGGTGCCGCTGACCGCCACATTCGCCTTCATCTCGCCGAGCCTGCTGGTGATCGTCATGCCGCTGCTGGCGCTGCTGCCGGCCTCGCTGCTGCTGCTCGGGCGGCGGCACGCGGTCCGGCGCGTGCCGGTCTGGTACGGCGGATCGCATCCGGACCCGCAGCGCACCGCGACGACGGCGCTGACCTTCTCGAACGCGCTGCGCACCTTCTACAGCTTCATCTACCGGCCACGGATCGAGACGACGCGGGAATCGCGGGGGCGGGAGTATTTCGTCACCCGCCTCGCCTTCACGCATGAGGTCGCGCCGGTGTTCGGCCCGTATCTGTTCGCGCCGGCGATCCGCCTTGTGCGCCGCGCCGCGGAGCGCCTGCGGCCGCTGCAATCCGGGCACCTCAACTTCTATCTCGCGCTGATCGGGATGCTGCTGGTGGTGATCCTCGGCCTCGCCCTGTGGTCCCCCGGCGGCTGAGGGCGCGCGGCAGATGAAGACCTATCTGGCGATCGCGATCGGCGGCACGCTCGGTTGCTGGGCGCGCTACGCCATGACCAATCTCGTCCAGGCCATCTACGGCCGCGACTTTCCCTATGCGACGTTGAGCATCAACGTGCTCGGCGCGTTCCTGATGGGCTTCCTGTTCATCGAGACGCTGGAACGGCTGACCGTCCCGCCCGCCATCCGCGCCGGCATTCTGACCGGCGTGCTGGGTGGCTACACGACGTTCTCGACCTTCGAGATGGAAACGCTGCTGCTCGCCGAACAGGGGGAGGCGCTGAAGGCGGCGTTGTACGTGGTGCTGTCGGTCGGGATCGGCTTCGCCGGTGCCTTCGCCGGTGCCTATATCGCACGAAACCTTTAGGTAGGGAGGACGAAGATGGACGACGTGCTGGTTGTGCGCATCTACCTCCGCGAGGCCGAGCACGGGAAACGCAAGACGCTGATGCAGGAGGTTTTGAGCCTGTTGCATGACCAGCATCGTGTCCAGGGGGTCGTCGTGTTCCGCGGCATCGCGGGATTTGGCGACAGCGGCGAGGTGCATGCGGCGGACCTGCTGCGCCTGAACGTCGATCTGCCGATCGTCGTCGAGTTCTTCGACCGGCCGGAGGTGGCGCAGGCCGCGCTCAAGGTGCTTGATACCATGATCCCGACAAAGCACATCGTATGCTGGCGCGCCCAGCGCCACGGCGGCGGCGAGCGTGTGCGCAAGGGCTGATGGTCAGGCCCGGCACAAGGCACCGCGGCGCGCGGTCGCATCGTGAAACATAGGGAGACACACATACAGGGCCGCAGCAGGTCCAAAGGTACCGGCGATGAAGCACAATGCGCGCCGTATCACCAAGGTTCGGCCTGATGACGTCCTTCCGAACGTCCAGCTGACCCATGGCCGGGCGCTGTGGGTGTTCGGCGCCCTCGGCTTCAGCGACGGCATCAGCCCGCAGACATTCAACTACTACATCAAGTCTCTGCGCAAGCTCGGAATTCCCTTCGTACGCGGAGAGACCGGCCTCGGCACGGGTCGGCTTGCCCGCTATTCATATGACCACATGATGGAGCTTGGCGTCGCCCTGACGCTGCGCGTCTATGGCATCCTGCCGGATCCAGTTGTCGCCGGCCTGATCCGATACCGTCAGGATTTCTATGCGTTCTATCGTCAGGCCTATCTGCAAGCGAGCCGCGGCCTGGGGGCGCCGGTACAGGTTCTTGCCAAAGGTCATGTGGAGTTCTGCATGTCTGGGATATATCTCGATCTGCAGATCCGGTACACGCGGGGACATATCCTGAAATTCGGCCCCCCGCGGGTGGTATCGCCGCTTGACGCCCTTCGGCTCTTTGCTGGAACGAGAAGCGTGGGGCAACCGCACGTCCCGTTCAATCTCTCTGCACTGGCATTGGATGTCGTCGCCTTCGCCCAGCAGGCACCCAACATCCGCCGCGGGCCGCATTGATAGTCGATTGACGCCGGCATCGCCGCCGCGCGCACGTCCCCGTCGGGGCAATCACCTGGATGTCGCCGCGGAAGCGGATGACGTAGTCGAATTTCCGTTCCTTGATCAGAACCTGATAGAGCTTGTGGCCGCCGAAGCCGCGATCCGCCACTGCGGATTCCGACGAAGTCAGCCATCGATTCCGACCGAAGCCAGCCACCTGTTCCGAGGCAAGCCAGCCGGGCATTCCGATGGAAGCCGGCCGGGGCGGTGGCGCGGTCTGAGGGCGTTGGCATTTGGCTCAGGAGGCGGTTGCCTCGTCAAGCTTGGCGGCCTTCCCGGCATGCAGTTTGCGCAATGACTCGCCTTTCAGGTCGATGCGCTGCGCCGTATGCACCAAGCGGTCGAGCACGGCCTCGGCGATGGTCGGGTTGCCGATGTGCTCGTGCCAGTGTGCGACTGGCAGTTGGCTGGTGACGACGGTGGAGGCGCGGCCGTGTCGGTCATCGACGATCTCCAGCAGGTCGCGGCGCTGTTCGGCGGTCAATGGAGTGATGCCCCAGTCGTCCAGGATCAGCAGGTTCACCCGCGCGAGGCTCTTGAGCATGCGGGCATAGCGACCGTCGCCGCGGGCCAGGCCGATCCTCAATGGTAGTGGCGGCCGCCACGGATGTTGCTGTGCTGGACGGGCGGTTCGTCCGGCACCGGCTGCGGGCGGTAGGCCCGGTCGAGGTTGTTGCGCAGGATCGGGACGATCGAGCTGTAGCTGCGCGCACCGATATCCATGCCGCGCTGGCAGGCGGCCTCGACGCGCTCGGCGCCCCAGGCGCGCACCAGCCGCAGAATGCCGAGGCAGGCGCGGAAACCCTGTTCGGGATGCGGCTTGGCGTGCAGGATCCGCTCGACGAGGGCGGCCGTCGACGGGCCGATCGCGGTCGCCTCGCGCATCAGTCGCGCCGGCGTCCAGTCGGCGTAGCGGCGGTGCGCGCTGGGCATGTGCTCGGGCGTGGTGGTGTGCCGCCCGCGCTGCGGGCTGCGCAGGTGGCTGGCGACGCGGGTGCCGCGGTGGAACAGCTCCACGGTCTGCTCGGTGATGCGCGCTTCGATCACCTCGCGCACCAGCCGGGAGGGGACGGAATACCAGTGGCCGTGCACCTCGACGTGGCAATCGATGCCCGCACGGCAGCGCCGCCATTCGGCATAGACATACGGTTCGCCGGGCAGCGGCAGCAGGGCGGCGCGCTCGATCGCCTCGAACAGCGCACGACGGCTGGTGCCGAGATGGCGCATCGGGCGGGCGTTGAGGTCAGCGATCAGGTCGCGGATCGCGGCGTTCAGTTCGGCCAGCGAGAAGAAGCGGCGATGTCGCAGCCGCGCCAGCACCCAACGCTGCACCACCTGCACGGCGACTTCGACCTTGGCCTTGTCACGCGGCTTGCGCACCCGCGTCGGCACCACGGCGGTGCCGTAGTGCGCCGCCAGGTCCTGATAGCTGCGGTTGATCCCGGGCTCGTAGCGGCAGGTCGCGGTGACGCCCGCCTTGAGATTGTCGCACACCAGTTGCCGCGCGGCGCCACCGATGAAGGCGAACGTGTTGACGTGGCAGGCAAGCCAGTCCGCCAGCCCCTGCGTCCAGCGGGCTTCCGCATAGGTCAGGTTGGAGGCGCCAAGGGCGGCAACGAAAATCTGCGCCGCCCGCACCTCACCGGCGATCGCGTCGATGACATCGACCGTCTGCCCGGCATAGTCCACGAACAGCCGTTCCCCGGCAGGATGGCTCTGCCGCATCGTCGGCGACAGCCGCCCGCGCCACGCGGCATAGAGGTCACAGAACCGGCTGTAGCCGCAGCCCTCCGGCTGCCCCGCCCGGTTGATCTGCTGCGCAGCTCAACCCTCCCACAGCAACAGCAGCGTCACGCCGGGACGGCGCAACTCGCCATGGAGCCGCGCCCAATCCGGCGGCGGGCGCAGCTTCTCCGGCGCGATGATGCCCGCCGGCGTGAACAGCTTGCGCTCCAGCGCCGCGTCGTCGAACTCCGGCGGCACCGGCCAGGTGATGCCCACCACCCCAGCCCGGCGCAGATACTCGGCAACCGTGTAGCGGCTGACCCCCACCGCCGCGGCAATCTGCCGGGCACTCTGCCCGCAGACGTGCTTGAGACGAAGGACCTCTCGAACCTGACGCATCGGCAGTCTCTCGGCTGGCATGGCGCTTCCCCTGCTGTGGGAAAGCAGCCTGCCGTCGGTTGATGACTGCCCTCAGGTCGCGCCGTTCACCCCTTAAGGGTGGCTGGCTTGCGTCGGAATCACCGGCCGGCTTCCATCGGAATGCCCGGCTGCTTTGCGTCGGAACGCGCAACGACGCGCACGCCCACCTCGGCGGACAGCACCTGGGCGAGGCGCACCGGCGCCTGATATTCGTAGCCGTTGCGGCGGTTCCTCTGCGTCGCCTGATCGACGGCCACGAAGCTGGTCCGGTCCAGGGCGACCGTGATGTGGCCGCGGGTGCCGACGACGTAGGGCACCCAATGGACCAGCAGACCATCGACCTCGATCCCGCGGTTGGACAACAAGCGGTCCACCTGCCTGACCGCGTGCCTGGTCGGCCGTCCGCGCGCCAGGGCCGGGCCCCGGCCGATCAGGCCGAGCGCCAGCGAGACCGACTGGATCACCCCGGGCGTCGCCTCCGCCACCGACTTCACCCGCCTCGTGTGCAGGTCATCGCCGAACAGCGTGGACAGGAAGCCGTGGATGCCCTCGAACGAGAGCGGCTGACGGGTTGCCCTGGCAGGGTTCCGCGCAGAGGATGACATGGCCGCGGCAACGCATCTTCGCGGCTTCGCAAGCACCGGCGCCGCACATAGCAATTTTCGAACGCCATCCACAGGCGCGCGATTCCTTCCGGTAAGACCATGCCGGCTTTCAGAGTGCTTCCATTCCAATATCGTTGAACCGCAATGAGCGGGGGCATGAGATCCTGACCGCAACAGGACTGACCAAGAACCATCGCCATCGGGTGCGGCTCAGCCAGCGCCACGGTTGGGACGGGTCACTCAAGGGCCGGGACGCCCTGTCGCAGCGGCTTGCTGGGGCGTCACTGCAGATAGGCCACAGTCTCGTGCATGGTCAGCAGGGGGCGAGCGAACAGGTAGCCCTGGCCCACATCGCAGCCGGCAAGGTTGAGGAAGGCGAGTTGCCCTTTGGTTTCGATGCCCTCGGCGACAGACTCCATGCCAAGGTTGCGCGCGAGCCCGATGACGGTGCGGGTGATCACCTCGCTTGCCGGGCTCTTGCCGACTTCCGCGACGAAGGAACGATCGATCTTGAGCTGGTCGATTGGCAACCGTGCGAGATGGGCAAGAGAGGCGTAGCCGGTGCCGAAATCGTCGAGCGCCAGCGTGATGCCAGACTGGCTGAGTTCACGCAGCACGCCCTCGATCCGCGCGGCCGCGCGGCCGAACAGGATGGTTTCGGTCAGTTCCAGGATCACGGTTTCCGGCTGCAGCCTGTACCGGCGCAAGGCGGCGAGCGTTTCCTCGCGGAACTGCGGATCGAGCAGTTGCGGCCCGGTGACGTTGACGGCGATGCGGCCCGGGTCCAGCCCCATGTCACGCAGCTGCCGCGCGCGTGCCAGCGCCGCATTCATCACCGCGTAGCCGAGGGGGATGATGAGGCCGCTTTCCTCGGCCGCCGGGATGAACTCGGCCGGGGCGACCCATTCCTGGCCGTCGTGCCAACGCGCCAGCGCCTCGAACCCCGCATGGCCACCGCGCAGCCGGCGCGTCGGTTGCAAGGCAACCTGAATGGCATCCGCCCGCAGCGCGTCCCGAAGCGCTTCGCCGAGCGAGGTGCGCCGTGCCTGCGCCGTCGCCAGATCAGGGCGGAATGCCATCCAGCGGCCACGGCCGTTGCGCTTGACCTGATAAAGGGCGAGGTCGGCGCGCTTCAGCAGCGTCGGCGCATCTTCGCCATCAACGGGGAAATGGCTTACGCCGACCGACACGCTGACCGAGAGGTTCCGCTCGGCCATCTCGAACGGTGTGCCGAGCGCTTCGACCATCCGCTCTATCCGGTCCACCGAGGAGGAGCGGTCGGCGGGGCCGGCCAGCAGCACGGCAAATTCGTCGCCGCCCAGCCGGGCGGCAATGTCGCCGGGACGGATGAGCGTCTGCAGGCGCCGGGCGATCTCGGTCAGCAGCGCATCGCCGATGTCATGGCCCAGCGTGTCGTTGATCTGCTTGAGGTAGTCGAGGTCGAGCAGCATCAGCGCGCCGCCCATGCCCAGCCCCGCCAGCGTCTGCAGCCTTTGATCGAGCGCCGGGAGGAACGCCGCGCGGTTGGCTAGGCCGGTCAGCACATCGCGTTCCGCCCGCTGCCGCAACTGCGCCTCGGTCCGCTTGAGTTCAGTCACGTCAGTGCGCACCAGCACCAGGTTGCCGTTGCGCGAGCGCCGGCTGCGTGCCAGCGCGAAATGGCCGTTGGGGAGCGCGGTGATACGCTGCCCGCTCGTCTCGAACGAGCGGTGCTGGGTCAGGCTTGAGTGGACCCTGGCCGCCCGCTCTTCCGGTGTGGGCTCGACATCGGCAACCAGGCCGCGGTCGGTGGCGAACTGCAAAATCTCCTGCAACGTGCGCCCCGGGGTCATCACCGGCACCAACTCGGGCAGCATCTCGTCGTGCATGGCATTGGCCAGGATCAGCCGCTCGTCAGCATCATAGGCCGATACCGCAGTGGGAATGGCATCGAGGATGTCGCGCAGCAGATCCTGCGCGCGATGGATTGCGGTGGTGTCGGAGTAGATGGCGACGATGTTGCCCGCCGGCGAACGACGGCAGCGCAGCACGAAGCGCCGGCCGTCGCTGAACCTGATCGTCTGCGTGCTGCGGGGTGAGCGGATCGCGGCGACGCGGCGGTCTACCCACGCCCGATGCTCTTCTTCCGAGCGGCCCTTGTCCTCGGAGGGGCTGGAGGCCGCCGCAGTGCGGAACACGTCCTGCGGCGTCATGCCGACCCGCAGTTGCACGCCGGCGTTCTTGGCGAAGCCGGTTTCCGCCCCGCGATTCCATTGCAGCAGTCGTTCATCGGCGTCGAACAGGACGATCGCGTCCGGCACCGTGTCGAGCATGTCGCGCAGCAGCGCCTCGGCGCGGGTGCGCTCTGCCACCTCGCGCGCGGCCAGCGCCTCCGCCTCGTGGCGGCTCGTCACGTCGCTCGCCATGACAGCGAAGCCGCAGAGGCCGCCGACCTCGTCCTGCAGCGGCATGCAGTGCAGGGCGAGCAGCAACAGCCGCTCATCCCGTGCGTACTGAACGACCTCGACCTGATACCCGCTCCCCGACCGAATCCCCTCGCGCATGGTCCGCAGGGCGGCCTTCGAGGTTTTCGGGCCGCTCAGCACATCGACGGGCCGCTGGCCGCGCATCTCGTCCAGCGTGTAGCCGGTGAGGCGGGTGAAGGCGTCGTTGACCCATTCAGTCAGCTCCTCCCGGTCGAGGAGTGCCACAGCGTTGACCGACTGCCTGGCGATGATCGACAGGCGGGCCTCGTGCTGGCGTTGTGCACGCCACGCCGTGATGTCCTGCAGCGCGCCGACGAGCCGCGCCGTGCGGGCATCGGTCTGCAGCGCGCGGCCGCTGGAGCGCACCCAGATCGTCTCGCCGTCGGCCCGGACCAGCGGCAGCTCAAGCTCCCAGGGCGTTCCGGTCGCGATGGCCCGCGCCAGTGCCGCGCTCAGCAACGGGCGAGCGTCGGCGCGATAGAAGCTGAGTGCGCCGTCGGGGGACGGAGGATCGCCGACCGCAAGCCCGTGCAGGCGGAACATATGCGCGGTCCAGGCAAGTCGGCCGGTACCGATATCGAGATCCCACCCGCCGATCCCGGCAAGCCCCAGAGCGTCGTCGGCGAGGCCCCGTGCCACCTTTCACCCTCCAGTCGGCGAAGGCAACGGCCATGCCGATCATTTAACGCAACAGCACGATCCTCGGCAGGCCTGCGAGGCTTTCGCCCAGCAAAGTCGCCGATAAGCGGTATAGAATCAACATTGCAGTGAAAAAAATTATTGCTTCCATGCTGTTACCCATTTCGCTGCGTCCCCCGCCGGCCTTGCGGCGGGTACCAGCTCATCACGCCCCGAAACGGGACCGGTAATCCTGTGGCGCGGTCGCCAGCGCGCGCAGGAAGCTGCGGCGCATCGTCTCCTCTGACCCGAACCCGCATTGCCGGCAGATCCGCTTGATCGGCAGTCGCGTGTCCACGAGCAGCCGTCGCGCAGCCTCTACCCGCAGCCGTTCAACCGCCCGGGCCGGCGTCATGCCCGTTGCCGCAATGTAATGCCGGCTGAAACTGCGTTCGCTCATCCCCGCCTGGCGCGCCATCGCGGGCAGCGTGATCGCGTCGGCCAGGTGCGCGCCGATCCATGCGTGCAGCGCCCCGAACCGATCCTCGGTGGCCTGCAGCGCCAGGACCGTGCTGAACTGCGCCTGCCCTCCCGGCCGCTTCAGGAACACCACCAGCTGGCGGGCGACTGCGAGCGCCAGCGACCGCCCCAGATCCTCCTCGACCAGCGTCAGCGCTAGGTCGATCCCGGCCGTGACGCCGGCGGAGGTCCAGATGCTGCCGTCACGCACGAAGATCGGGTCACTCTCGACCCGCACCCGCGGGAAGCGCCGGGCCAGTTCGCCGCAGTGCGACCAGTGCGTCGCCGCCCGCCGCCCGTCCAGCAGGCCGGTGGCAGCAAGCAGGAACGCCCCGGTGCAGACGGATGCGGTCCGTCGCGCCGTCGCCACGCGTTCGCGCAGCCACGCCACCAGCGCGTTGTCGGCTGCCGCCGCGTGAACGCCCGGCCCACCCGCCACCAGCAGCGTGTCGATCGGCACCCCCTCCCGCGGCAGCGGTGCGGTTCCCAGCATCACGCCGGCCGAAGCGGTCACCGCCGCGCCGTCCTGCGCAACGACCTGCGGCGCGTAGGGCGGCGCGGCGCCGGACTTGCTGATCAGGTCGTTGGCCGTCGCGAACACCTGGAGCGGGCCGGTCACATCGAGCAGCTGCACCGCCGGGTAGGCGAGCACCATGACGAGGCGCGGCGCACTTGGCGGAAAGCGAGGGACCTTTGGCATCTCCGCCACAGCCTGCCGCGGTAGCCTCCGCCTGTCCACCTCGCCCGAGGCACGCATGATCCCGCCTAGCACCCCGCTCGCGATCGGCTCGCTGCTGTTCGACGGCATCGATCAGATCGACCTCACCGGCCCCTTCGAGGTGCTCGCGCGCCTGCCGAACGTTACCCACCGGCTCTATGCCCCGACCACCGCGCCCGTGCGCGACGTGAACGGGCTGCGGCTGCTGCCGGACGCGACGCTCACCGAGGCGCCGCCGCTCGACGTGCTGCACATCCCCGGCGGCGCCGGCCAGGAGGCGCTGATGGACGATGCCCTCCTGCTCGACTGGCTGCGCCGGCAGGCCGCGGGCGCGCAGCGCATCCTCTCGGTCTGCACCGGCGCACTGCTTTGCGGGGCCGCCGGGCTGCTGCGCGGGCGCCGGGCCACGACGCACTGGGCGGCCTTCCACCTGCTGCCGTTGTTCGGTGCCATTCCTGTCAACGCCCGCGTCGTCGCGGATGGCCCGTTCCTGTTCGCCGCCGGCGTCACCGCCGGGATCGACGGCACTCTCCGCCTGGCTGCCGACCTGCGCGGCACGGCAGCGGCGCAAGCCATCCAGCTGCAGATCGCCTACGCGCCCGAGCCACCCTTCAACTGCGGCACGCCGGCAACCGCACCACCCGCCATCGTGGCCGCCGCTCGACATCGCTTTGCCGCCATCACCGCCGCCCGACAACACACGGCGGAGCGGGTTGCGGCACGCCTCGGCATCCGAACGGAAAGCACTACGGCGATCGGCTGATCCCTGGGCCGGCTGTCGCCGCGCGGGGTGCGCAAGCGGCCTTCCGGGCGTCAGCGCGACCGCGCCTTGAAATGATCCACGATGGCGGCAAGCGCCTGGACGACTGCGTCGCGGTCCAGCCGCGCGAATCCCGGCACGCTGAGCGTCACCCCTCCCCTGCCCGCCTTCCGGCCGCGCGCGACGATGGTGCCGTCGGAATCGCGGATCACGCACTCCGCGGCTTCGCGTGCCGGACGCACCGGGCCCTTCGCCGCGGCGGCGAGGCGGCGCAGCACGGTCGGCGGCGGAACCGGCGGCTCGCCGCGCGTGCCCAGCGCGGCTTGCTCGGCGGCGAGAGCCTCCGCCTCGGCCAGGATCCGTTCGCGCTGCGGCGGCACCCGCAGCAGCGGGGCAAGCGCCGCACCGTGGCTGATGCCGATGACGTGCGGGGAGCCGAACGCGGCGACGATGCCGGGCGGCAGCCGTGCGAGTTCCAGATAGCGGCTGAGCCAGCTCTTGCCCACTTCCAGCCGCTCGGCCATGCGCTGCTGGCTGCCTTCGTAGTAGCGGTCGATCGCGCGGGCATAATCCGTCGCGCGCTCATAATCCGACAGATCGCGCCGGCTGCGGTTCTCGAGGTCGGCGAGGCGGAAGGCCTCCTCGTCCGTCAACTCGCGCGGCTCGATCAGGAAGCGGAACTGCGGGTCGTCATGCGCGCGCATCCAGCTTGCCGTCCAATGCCGGCGCGCGCCGCAGATCACCTCGAAGGCATGCTGCGGGTCATCGGTCACCCGCCGCACGATGGCGGGCACTTCCTGCCGCTTCTGTGCCCGGAAGCTTTCGATCAGGTCGGCGCAGGTCTCCTCGTTCAGCGCGGCATAGTCGCGGTTGTGGCCGGGCCAGATGCGGCAGATCGCCGGGTCGACGAATTCCTGCACGCGCGTCACGGTGTTGCCCGCAGCGAGCTCCGCCAGCCGGTTGTCGCGGTTGCCCAGGATTCCGGTGCGGGGCGGCAACCGGGCGGCAGCCGCGTTGGGCGTGGCCGTGCCGGCCAGGCTGCCGGTCAGCCCTTGCGCGAAACCCCGATTGCCTGTCGCCATGCCGAATTCCTCAATTCTTCCGGATACTTATCTCCGAGTTGCAGGCCTGCAACCGGGCACTACAGGATGCCTTCGGCGCGCAGCTTCCCGACCTGGCTCGGCCAGGTCAGCCGGATTTGGGTTTCCACCTCGGCGCTGACGCCATTCAGGTAGGTCAGGCAGCGCAGATGCGTCTCGCGCGAAGTGACGGGCTGGTCCAGCTCATAGACCGTCATCAACCTTGCGGACGCGTTATCGATCTCGGCGCTGTCCTTCAGCACGGTGCGCAGCAGCGTGTCGCCAAAAAGGTTGCGCATCAGGCCGAGCAGCTCCCGCTGCATGGATTTCTGCTCGTCTGCCCGTGTCGCGACCAGCCGCATCCAGCGCAGGTCGATCGGCAGTCGCCGCTCCTCCAGCGTCAGCATCGTCTCGTAAAGCATCGCCAGGAACGTCGTCGTGGAGGTGAAGTCCACCACGGTCGGCGGGATCGGCACGATCAACGCATTGGCCGCCCGCATGACGGACAGCGAGATCGTCCCCAGCGCCGGCGGCGGATCGAGAATCACCACATCGAAATGGTCGCCGATCGAGGCAATCCCTTCCGCCAAGCGGTTGAGCAGTTCCGGCTCCGCCCGCGCAACCCGCGCCGCAAGTTCGTACTCCGAGGAATAGAGCTTCAGATTGGACGGGATCAGGTAGAGCCCATCCCAATGCGTCTCCCGCACGGCGTAAGCCAGGCTGGTCATCTCGGCATGACGGAAGAACGGGTACAGGGTGTCGTTCTCGGTGATGTCGAGGTCCGGCACGTAGCCGAACAACGCCGTGCTCGATCCCTGGCTGTCGCAGTCGATCAGGCACACGCGGTAGCCCTTGATGGCGAGATACTGCGCCAGATGCACCGACAGCGTGGATTTGCCGACGCCGCCCTTGAAGTTCTGCACCGCGATGACCGAAAGCGGGTCGCCTTCTCCGCGCCAGGGCCGGGTACCGAAGACCCCGCGCATCTGGTTGATCTCGGCCAGCGTGTAGCCGACCCGGCGGCCGGACGCGGTGCGCTCCACCGAAGGCAGCCGCCCGTCCTTCTCCGCCTCGCGGACCGCGGCGCTCGTGCGGCCGACCAGTTCGGCCGCACGGGTGATGGGAAAGCGCGGCGCCTGTCGCTCCGCCTGCCCTCCCCGCGCGCCCTGCGCGCGCAGCGATTCCAGCACGTTCAGCGACCGTGCATAAAGATCGGCGATATTCGTGGTGGTTCCGGACAGATCCATGACTTACCGACCCGGCATCGGCCCGCTCACCGGCGCGGCGCGCGCGGCCGAACGGCCGGAACGCGGTCCAGCCTGGCCGCTGCCGCCGCCTGCGCCAGCGCCCGATCGAACCGGCTGGCGATCCAGTGGGCGACGAAGGCGGTGGCGGTCAGCAGTTCCCACCCCTCCCCGCCTTCTTCGAGCGTCACGTCCTTCAGCCATGCCCTTGCCTCCGCCGGCCCGAGGGCCTCGGCAAGCGCCGCAAGGAAGACAGGGGCGATGCCCGCCCCCGTCCTGGCGCCTGCAGGCGTGGCTGGGCCGGGCGGCGTACGCTTATCATCGGCCGGCGCCGCCAGACTTGGCACCACGACCAGCTTCTGCTGCAGCGGCGCCGGCGAGGCATAAAGGCGCACCACCGACGTGTCGAAATCCGCCCGCGCCTCGGGGTAGACCGCAGACACGTGGCGCTCCCAGGCGTCGCGGATGGTCTGGCGGAACTTGCGGATGTTGCGGCCGTCATTGCCGAAATGCACCGCCAGTTGCTGCCAGCTGATGGCCGCGGGCCGCTTGGCGTTGATGCGCGGCAGCCGGTAGGCAAGCCACGTGTAAAGGTCGAGCGCCGTCGCCGAATCGCGCAACTGCCGGATCGCGTGCTCGTTCAGCGGCACCGCGTGTTCCCGCAGATGGTCGAAGAATCCTTCCGTCATGACGATCTCGCGCACGAACGCGCCGCCGCTCCGGTCGATGCCGGCATATTCGTTGGTGAGCTTGATCTCCTTGATGGCGAACTCGCGCGTTCCTTCCTTGTCGGTGTTCTCCCAGCGGATCATCCATTCGCAGGCCAGCAGCCGGTCGAGTTGCTCGCGGATCAGGGTCGCCGAGCCGCGCGGCCCGTAGCTGATAGTACGGAACCCCATGCGCCGCATCCAGTCCGTGAAGGTGCGGCCGAGCACGATATGGCGCGAGCGGGAGCGCACCGCCTCCGTCATGATGTGGATCAGCACCAGCCGCGGCAACGAGCCGTAGGGCACGCCCAGGCTGCGCAGCGATTGCTGGCCGTTGACCGTCTCCATCACCGGTTTCGGGCGGATGACCAGCGTATACTGGCCGTCCTGGCGGATGATCGGCGAATGCTCGTCCGCCGGCCGGCGGACGGGCAGGGACATGGCGCAGAGCGCGGAATGCAGGAAGCTGGGGGAGGGGGGTTCGCCGGCAATTGCGTTCACCCGGTCGAACAGGTCGGGCTGCCCCATCTCGCGCGCGATCTCGACCGCTGCCGCGGGTCCGCGCTGAACAAGCGCGAGGTGGATCTGCTGGCCGAGGGGCGGGCGAGGGGGCACCTGCAGTTTCTCCTGCGCGACTCGCATCCGGTCACGGTGCCAGACCGCTACCACAACGGGGCGCGCATGGGGAGCGATTTGCGCAAATCAGCGCCGATGACGCTCCCAATCGCAAGTCGACCGATGAAAACCGTACAGTTTTCTGCTGCCGAGGCAAACCTTCGGAAGGCTGTTAGGAATCACTCTTAGGAATGCGTACCCTTTGCATCGGCATGGGACGCGAGTCGCGTACCCCGGTCATCGGCGCAGCGGCCGCGCGCGTACCTGAATCAGCGGTTCACCGCACCGGGCCCATCGGCCGATGAAGGGCGTACCGTTTTCATCGGTCCTTCGGCCCCCCGCGGAGTCTGGTCCGGGAGCCGGGCTAGGTCGTCAGAAGGCCGCACCGTTGCGCGTGGTCCAGCAGGTGCTTGACCGACGAGGCGCGCCAGCGCGTGCCGCCGCGCGGGGTGCGTTCGTGCATGGCTTCGAGCTGGGCGGCAATCTGTTGCAGCGTGCGCCCGGGCGCGGCCGCCTTGATGCCGGCGACGAGGCGCAGCAGCCGGTCGTCGCGGCGGGGTGGCGGAGCGCGGCCGAGCAGGGCCTGGTCCACCAGGCCCTCGTCGACCAGCCGCTTCACCGTCCGGCGCAGGCGCTCGACGCTCCAGGGGCCGAACGGGCCGCGGTTGAGCACGCGCACCACGTCGCCCCAGGACTGCGCCGGCCGCAGGCGCTGCACCGTCGGCAGCCAGGCGTCGAGCCCGGCGAGGATGCCCGCCAAGTGCGCCCGGTTGCGGGCGGCACGCGCGGTGCGGATGGCCGCCGGGTCACCGGCGCGCAGTCCCGGATTGCCGCCGACCCGTCCGCGCACGCGGGCCGCGCGCAGTCCGGCCTTGGTGCGCTCGGCGATCAGCGCGCGCTCCAGTTGGGCGACGGCGCCGAGCACCTGCAGCGAGAACATGCCCTGCGGGGTGGTGGTGTCGATCGGGTCGTGCAGGCTGCGGAAATGCGCGCCCTTGGCCTCCAGCGCCTCGATCACCGCGAGCAGGTGGGCGACCGAGCGGGCAAGGCGGTCGAGGCGGACGACCATCAGCGTCTCGCCGGGGCGGATCTCGCGCAGCAGGCGGGCGAGCACGGGGCGGGTGCGGTCGGCGCCGGAGGCGTGTTCCTCGAGCACGGCATCGCAACCGGCGGCGCGCACCTGCGGGTCGGTGCCCTGGTCCTCGGTGGAGACGCGGGCGTAGCCGATGCGCCGTCCCGGCGCGGGGGAGGGTCGTCCGGTGCTGGCCATGCTGATGCCTTCGCGGGCGGGCGGCCAGATTTACACAACGACAAGGCATCGTGAAACGGCCGTTTGCAGGCGTGGCCGCGTTGCCCCCGCCTCGGCTGCGCCGGGGCGGTTCCTTTGCCCGTTCACCAGAAGCGGGGCGCTGCGGCACCGCGCAGGCGGTGGAAGTCCGCTTGGCCGTGAGCGCCGAGGCCGCGTCCAGGTGGCCTGCAGCCCGCCGAGTGCGGGGCAGGGGAAGGGAGGGGAGGGGAGGGGAGGGGAGGATATTTTGATAAAACGGTTGTATGAAGTAAACGCCGGAATATGGTAAGTACGTGTGTATGATGCTGCTGGTGCTTATGAGGTGATGCATGCGGGACGGGTCGTCCGCAGCGGATTCCTTGTCCCTCAGCCTGCCCCCGTGCGCCGGCGCGCTGGAGGAGGCGGCCGGCACCATTGCCCGACTCGACCAGGCGTTGGACGCCCACCCGCTCGCTCCGGCGTTCCTCTATCGGGCCCGGCTTGACGCGGTTCGCCGGCAAGCCACCGCCGATGGCGCGGCGATCGATCCCTGGCATCTCGCCGCGACACTCGAAGGGCTGCGGCTCCGCATGGACCACGCGCTGCACATCGTCGATCGCGGCGCGATCTTCGCGGCCGCCCGCACCGCCTTTGGCCTGCATCAGTGGATCACCACGCCCGACTTTGATCAGGAAGGCGAGGTACAGACCGCCGAGCGCCACCTTGCCGTGCGCCCGTCATCCAGCAAGCTGCTGTCGGCGGCGGTGCAGGTCCGGCGCTGGCTGGAGATGGGGGGCACGCGGCCGCCTATCCGCGCTGCGCTGATCCGGTTGTGGGGGACGCACCGGCTGCTGCGCCTGCCGGTGCCGCTGACCGGACCGCGCGCGTTGCTGGCCGATCCGGCCGGCGGGTCGGCCGCATGGGAAGACAGGTTTCTGGGCGCGCTTGCCCGCGAAGCGCGGGACTTCCATCAGATGCTGCTGGATTTGGAACGCGGCTGGCTGGCCGCCCGCGCCCGGGTCGCTGGACGGCGCAGCACGTCGCGCGCCGCGGCAGCCGTCGATGTCCTCGCGGCGGCGCCGCTGCTCTCCGCGACCTCGCTCGCGGCCATGCTCGGCATGTCGGTCAAGGGCGCGACAGGCCTGCTCGATTCCTTCGTGGCGGACGGGATCGTGGTGGAGGTGACGCATCGGGCGAAGCGGCGGCTGTTCGGGCTGGCCGGTTTGGCGCCGTTGCGCGACGGCACGACCGCGCCGCGCCGGCCGCAGCCGGGGCGTCCCCGCGGCCGGCCGCGGCGGATCGAAGCCGACCCGGTCGATGGGCCGCCGCCCGCATCGCTGCCGCCGATCAGCCGGTTCGAGCGGCCGGCGATCGACTACGGTGCTCTCGAAGCCGCTGTCGCGCAGTGCGAACAGAGGATAGGCCCAGATGCACGGTCGGTCGATTTTCGGCCAAATTTTCGAACGAACCGTGAACGGTTGATGCGTTTGACGGTTGCCGTTCAGTGGCAGAATGTCGGGCGAGCTGAATTGCCCGGAGACATCCATTGGAACCAGACACGGATTTGGCGGCCCCATCCGGCTGGTGGCGGCTGAGCGTTGCCGAGGACGGCTTCCTCGTCGCTCGGCATCCGGGGACGCGCTTGGCCGCGGCAGCGGAGCTGGTTCACTACCGGCAAACTGGCCAGTTCATCAAAGCCACAGACGATCTGCCGCCTGGCGTGATCGAGCAACTGGCGGTGGCTACGGGAACGCAGCCCGGCGATTTAGCAGGCTGGCGGTGGTCGAGCCGCACCTCGCGGCGGCACCGCGCGGAGATCCTCGAATTCTTCGGGATCCGCCGTCTGACCCGGCACGACTTGGCGGACGCCGCCGCCTTCGCAATGGCCGAGTTGTGCCCGCGCGGCCTGAGCCTGGGTGTGATGACGGAGCGGCTGGTCTCCTGGTTCTTCGAACTCAAGATCGAGTGTCCGGCTGAAGAAAAGCTGGCCCGTGTCGCCAACGGCGCGCGGCGCCGGTTCGAGGAGCGTGTGCTCGACGCCGCGGGCGGAGTGCTGTCGGAGTCGCAGGGGTCGATGCTGGATGCCTCCTTGTCCGATGCTGACCCGGTGACGGGCTTCACCGGACTAGGCCCTGTTATAGCCTGAATGCGGCACCTACATCTGGCGCATGATGGAGAATGCGGGATTTGGGGTTTTGACGGATGCGCAGTGGGAGCGGTT
>JAJZNE010000099.1 GCA_021847995.1 Pseudomonadota bacterium
CAATGCAGCGCTGACCGGCAGCGGGGCGACGCTCACGCTCGCGAATGCGATCAACGTTTCGGCCGACGCGACGGTGATCCTGCCGAATCTGGTGTTTTCCGCAGGCGCGGTGGCGACGGTCGGGACCAACGGGGCGCTGGCGGTGGTGCAGGGCGGCACCACGGTCGATCTGACCGTGAACGGCGCGCTGCCCGGCGTCACCCTCTCGGCCGCGCCCGGCGGCGGGACGCAACTGTCGCTCGTGTCCCCGATCTTCACCATCACCGACGCGGCGCAGCTTTCCGCCGACATCGCCTCGATCGATGTCGGCGGCGCGCTGAGCTACGGCAATGTCGGCTACACCTTCGACATCGCCTTCACCGGCGGCGCCGCCACGCTCGCCTCGGATCTGCCGTCGCTCGATCTGGCGAGCGGCGACACCCTGACCATCCTCGGCAACGGCGACACGCTGAGCGGCGGGGGTATCGCGCGGGGCTTCGTGGCCACGGCCGGGACGATCGCGATCAGCGATCTGACGCTGGAGGATATGAAGGACGTTGGCGGCGCCGGTGCCGCCGGCACGCCGACGGCCGGCTATGGCGGCGGCGGGGGCGGCGGCGGGGCCGGGTTGGGCGGGGCATTGTTTGTCGGCATTGGCAGCGATGTCAGCCTGAACGCGGTGATTTTCTCGACCGACAGCGCCACCGGCGGCGCGGGCGGCGCCGGCGCCAAAAAAGTCGCCGGCAGCGGCGGCGGGCTCGGCGGTGCGGGCGGGGCAGGGACCGATCACGTCGGCACCGGCGGCGCCGGCGGTGCCGGCACGAAAGGCACGGGCGGCAGCGGCGGTCCTGGCGGCGGGGTCGATGCCAACAACTTTGGCGGCGGCGCCGGCCGCGGCAAGGTGACGGGCACACCGACCGGCGGCGGGGGTGGCGGCGGTGTGGCGGCCGGCGGTGACATCTTCGTCCAGCAGGGCGGCACGCTGTCGCTGGCCGGCGGCACGCTCGGCGCCGGCGGCGTCCAGGGCGGGGCGGGCGGCAGCCCCGGCGGGGGCACGGGTGACGCGTGGGGCGGCGGCATGTTCCTGCAAGGGAACAACACCGTCACGCTCGATCCCGCCGCGGCGCAAACGCTGACCATCGCCGGTGCGCTGGCCGATCAGAGCGGCGTGGGCGGTACCGGCACCAATGCCGGCGCCGGCGGGCTGCTGGTGGCGGGCCTCGGCACCGTCGTGCTCGACGCGATGGCCACCATCACCGGCGGCATCACCCTGGAGTACGGTTCGCTGGTGGTCGATGCCGCAGCACTCTCCGGCAGCGGCACGACCTTCAGCCTGCCGCAGACCATCGAGGCGTTCCACGGCGGCGGCACGCTCGATCTGCCGGGCCTCGCGTTCGTTGCTGGCGCGACGGTCAGCCTGAACGGCGGCACGCTCGACGTGGTCTCCGGCGGGACGACGGTGGAGCTGCCCTATGCCGGGCCGGCGGGCGTGGCGTTCATCGTCGCCGCGATGCCGGGGGGCACCGGCACGGCGCTGATGGTGAACAATTCGTATACCATCAGCAACGAGAGCCAGTGGGACGCGATCCTCAGCTCGATCGACGCGGGCGGCGTGCTCGCCTCGCCCGGCGCGTCGTACACCATCGACCTCACCGCCGGCTTCACCGAAACCGCCGATCCGCGCGCGGTCAATCTCGACACGGGCGCGAGCCTGACGGTGGAGGGCAACGGCAACGGGCTGAACGGTGGCGGCAAATTCGGCGGGCTGCTGGTCAATGCCGGCAGCGTCACGATCAATGACCTGGCCCTGTCCGACATGCTGGCGGCGGGCGCCGCCGGCGGCGCCGGCTTCATGAGCGGCGGCGGCGGTGGCGGGGCGGGGCTGGGCGGCGCGCTGTTCATCGCGAGAGGCGCCGGGGCGACGCTGAGCAACGTGACGTTCACGGGCGATGCGGCGGCGGGCGGTGCCGGCGGCGGCACGACGTCGAACGGCACCACCCCGCAGGGCGGCGCCGGCGGCGCCTCCAGCCTGGCCGGATATTTCGGCACCGGCGGCATCACCGGGACTCCAAGCACCGGCGGGTCGGGAAGCGGAATGCCGGGGGGCGTCCTGCCGCAGGACGGCCACGGTGGCGGCGTGGCGGGCATCACTCCTGGTGCGGCGGGGAGCCACGCGGGCGGAGGGGTTGGCGTCGCCGCCTCTGGCGGGGGCGGCGGGCTGGCGGCGGGCGGTGACATTTTCGTCCAGCAGGGCGGCCAGCTTGCCATCGAGGGCGGATCGCTCGGCGCCGGCCGTGCCACCGGCGGTGCCGCGGGGTCCATCAGCGCGGGCACCGGCGACGCGGTCGGCGGGGCGCTGTTCATGGGCGGCGGGCAGGAGGTCACGCTCGACGCCCCGAATGGGCAGACGCTGACGGTCGGCGCCTCCATCGCGGATTCGGCGGGCGGTCTTCCGATCGGGGGCGCGGGCGGCCTCGTTGTCGGCAGTACTGGCGGGACCGGCACCGTCATCCTGACGCAGGCGAACAGTTTCACCGGCGGTATCACGCTGAACGGCGGTACGCTCGACCTCAACGCCGCCGATGCGGTCGGCACCGGATCGATCGATGTCGCCGGTGGCGTGCTGGAACTGAACGCGGCGAATGCCACCGGCAGCGCGACGATCGTCCTTGCCGGCGGCATCCTTCAGGTCAATTCCGCCGACGCGCTGGCCGGCAGTTTCGTTGCCTTCGATGGCGGCACGGCCGAGGTGAATGCTGCCGTCGCCGCCGCCGCGACGTTCGATTTCGGGCCACCGGACGGTCAGACGCTGCAACTCGGGACCAGCGGACTTGCCTTCGCCGGTGTCATCGACGGGTTCACGACCAACGAAGCGATCGTGCTTCCCATCGCCTACGGCCCGTCGGACACGGCAACGCTGGCCGGTGGGACGCTGACGGTTATGGGGGGCGGGGCAACGATCTCGCTCGATGTGCCGTTCGCGACCGGCGGCGGCGGCGGCCTGGCCGGCCGCCCGCTGATGATGCCGGTGCTGTCGGCGGACGGGACGGCGACGGAGGTCTCGCTCACGCCGGCCACCACCTATGAAATCACGACTGCGACGCAATTGCGGGCAGACATCAGGGCGATTGACGCGACCGGCAGCAACGCCTTCGCCAACACGCAATACGTCTTCAACATCTCCGGCTCGATCGGCCCGGTCGGCGTGCTGGACGCGATCAACCTCGATACCGGATCGAGCCTGACCATCAACGGCAACGGCGGCACGCTGGACGGCGGCGGCGTCGATCGCGGGCTGTTCGTCTATGGCGGCACCGTCACGGTCAACAACCTGACGCTCTCGGACATGAAGGCGGTTGGCGGGGCCGGGGGCGCCGGTGGGGATGCCGGCGGCGGGGGCGCCGGCCTGGGTGGCGCGCTGTTCGTCGCCGCGGGTGCCTCCGTCACGCTGGCCGGTGTCTCGTTTGCCAATGATTCGGCCACCGGTGGCGCGGGTGGAACGATCGATACCAAGATCGGCGGAATGGGCGGCGGCGGTGGCATGGGGGGGGCCGGCGCGGGCGGCGTTGGGTTTAATGGCGGCTCTACGGGCGGCGGCGGCGGCGGCGGCGGCCTGGGCGCGAATGCCTATGGCGGATTGGGACCGAAAAGCTCCGGCAAAACCGGGTCCGGCATCGTGCCGGGTGCGCTGGGGGGCGGCGCAAGCGGGCAGAACACGGGGGGCGGCATCGGGTCCCTGAACTGGCAGCCCCAGCCGGGCGGCGCTTCCGGCGGCGGGGGCGGCAGTTTTCACTATACGACAGGGGTGGCCGGTGGCGGCGGTGTCAGGGGCCGGTCCCCGCCGGTCGTCGATGGCGTGAGCCAGGGCGGCACGGGCGGCGCCGGCGGCGTCGGCGGCGGCGGCGGCGCCAGTTGGAACGCAACGGGCGTGACAGGGCGCGGCGGCGTCGGTGGGTTTGGCGGCGGCGGCGGGGGGGCCGGCACCGGCGCCCCCGGCGCCGGAGGGTTCGGCGGCGGCGGCGGCGGCGGCACGAACTCCGGCAGCATCGGCGGGTTCGGCGGGGGCAATGGTGGCAGCGGCGGCTTCTTTGGCCCTGCCGGTGGCGGCGGCGGGCTTGGGGCCGGCGCGGATGTGTTTGTCCAGCAGGGTGGGACGCTGGATATCGAAGGCAGCGACACGCTTGCGGCCGGCAAGGTCACGGGCGGCGTTGGAAACGGCGGCGGCGTCACCGGCGACGCCTTCGGCTCCGGCCTGTTCCTGCAAGGCAACCAGACCATCACGCTCGACCCCGGCAGCGGGCAGACGCTGACCATCGGCGGCGGGATCGCCGATCAGACTGGCTCGCTGCCGACGGCGAGCAGCCAGGGGGCGGGCGGCGTGGTGGTCAACGGCGCCGGCATGGTCGTGATGCAGGCCGCCAATACCTATGTCGGCGGCACCACGCTCGATGCCGGAACGCTCGATGTCGCGGCCGCGGGCGGCGCCGGCGGGAAGGACGTGACGTTCGATGCGGCCTCCGTCCTGCGCATCGACGCGGCGGCGATGGCGACCTCCGGCAGCGGGGGCTACACGTTCGGCAACACGCTCGACGATTTCTCCTACGCCACGCAGGGCAGCGTCGACCTCACCGGGCTGAGCTTCACCCAGGGCCACATGTCGGCCTCCGTCACCGGCAACCAGCTCGCCGTCGCCAACGGCAGCGAAACCGTCACGCTGGCACTCGGCAGCAACGCGCAGACGCTCTACAACCTCGCCACCGACGGCGCGGGCGGCACGATCGTCTCCGCCGCCTGTTTTGCCGCCGGCACGCGCATCGCGACCGGGGCCGGGGAGCGGCCGGTGGAGACGCTGCGCGAGGGCGAGGCGATCCGCACGGAAGCGGGCGCGCTGCGCGCACTGCGCTGGCTCGGCCATCGCACCATCGATTGCCGCACCCATCCGCGCCCGCAGGATGTCTGGCCGGTGCGCGTCGCCGCTCATGCCTTCGGGCCGGGCCGGCCGCACCGCCCGCTGTTCCTTTCGCCCGATCATGCGGTGTTCGCGGGCGGCGTGCTGATCCCGGTGCGCTATCTGCTCAACGGCGCCACCATCACCCAGGTGCCGCGCGACCGCGTGACCTACTATCACGTCGAACTGCCCCAGCACGACGTGATCCTCGCCGAGGGGCTGCCATGCGAATCCTATCTCGACACCGGCAACCGCGCGGCATTCGCCAATGGCGGCGCATCCGTCATGCTGCATGCCGATTTCGCGCGCGGCGTCTGGGCGCGCGATGCCTGCGCGGCGCTGGTGACGGACGGCGCGCCGCTGGCCGCGCAGCGCCGCGCGTTGCTGGCAGAGGCGCGGGCGCTCGGCCATCGCCAGACCCGCGCACCCGATCTGCATCTGTGGGCGGATGGGCAGCCGGTGCGGGCGCGCGCCGTCGCGGGCCGGTATCGCTTCGTGCTGCCGGCCGGCACCGCCGGCGTGCGGCTGCTGTCGCGCAGCGCCGAGCCGGCCTGGACCGACCCCGGCAGCGTCGATCACCGCCGGCTCGGCGTCGCAGTGGCACAACTCACGCTCGACGATGCCATTGTGCCGCTCGCCGATGCCCGGCTCGGCGCCGGCTGGCACGCGGACGAGGGCGGGTGGCGCTGGACCGATGGCGCGGCGGCCCTGGAGACGGGCGGCGCGCGCGTGCTCACGGTCACGCTGGCGATGGCGGCGCGCTACTGGCGTCCCGCGCCCGCGCCGCAGCGCCGGGCGGCCTGAAAGGGTCAGCCCGCGTCCGCGTCGAACTCAAGCCCGGCATAGCAGTCGCCGAGACGCAGTTCGACGCCGATCTCCGGCAGCGCGAGCACGGTATCGGCGCCGGTGAGCGGCTGGCCGCGCCAGTCGGGCCGCGCGAACACCGTCGCCCCGATGCTGCCCTGCTCGACGATGACATAGCGCTGGATGGAGGCGGTCGCGCCGTATTCCTGGCTTTTCACCAGCCGGTCGGTGCGGCTCGTGCGCTCCGACAGCACCTCGAACACCACCACCGGATCGGTCACATAGGTCGCCGTGTTGCGCACCGGCGAACAGACCACCATCACGTCGGGGTAGCGGATGCTGCCGGCAAGCCGCAGCTTCATGTCGCTGCCGAACACGGCGCAGCCTGGACGCCGGCGCAGATTGAGCGCGGTGATCAGGTTGGCGGAGATGCGCGCATGCGCCGACGTCCCGCCGACCATCGCGACCGCCCGCACGCCGTCGAATTCGTAGCGCGGTTCCTGCCGCTCCTCCCAGGCGAGAAACTCGTCCAGGCTCATCGCCGTGCGCAGCGCGGCGGTCATGGTTCCTGCTCCGTGTCGAACTCAAGCCCGGCATAGCAGTCGCCGAGCCGCAGTTCGACGCCGATCTCCGGCAATGGCAGCACCGTGTCGGCGCCGGTCAGTGGCTGGCCGCGCCAGTCGGGCCGCGCGAACACCGTCGCCCCGATGCTGGTCTGCTCAATGATGACGTAGCGCTGGATGGATGCGGTCGCGCCGTATTCCTGGCTTTTCACCAGCCGGTCGGTGCGGCTGGTCCGCTCCGACAGCACCTCGAAAACGATCGCCGGGTCGGTGACGAAGGTCGCCTCATTGCGCACCGGCGAACAGACCACCATCGCGTCGGGATAGCGGATGCTGCCGGAAAGCCGCAGCTTCAGGTCGCTGGCATAGACCCGGCAACCCGCAGGCAGACGGCCCCGGAGAGCAAAGGCGATATTGAGGGTAATCAGCGCATGCGCCGACGTCCCACCGACCATCGCGACCGCCCGCACCCCGTCGAATTCGTAGCGCAGTTCCTGCCGCTCCTCCCAGGCGAGGAACTCCTCCAGGCTCATCGCCGTGTGCAGCGCGACGGTCATGGTTCCTGTTCCGCGTCGAACGCAAGCCCGGCATAGCAGTCGCCGAGCCGCAGTTCGACGCCGATCTCCGGCAATGGCAGCACCGTGTCGGCGCCGGTCAGTGGCTGGCCGCGCCAGTCGGGCCGCGCGAACACCGTCGCGCCGATGCTGTCCTGCTCGACGATGACATAGCGCGCGATCGACGGCGCCGCCCCGTATTCCTGACTTTTCACCAGCCGGTCGGTGCGGCTGGTCCGCTCCGACAGCACCTCAAACACCACGACCGGATCGGTCACATAGGTCGCCGTGTTGCGCACCGGCGAACAGACCACCATCACGTCCGGATAGCGGACGCTGGCGGCGAGCCGCAGCTTCAGGTCGTGGCTGCATGCGTAGCAGCCCGGGCGCAGCCGGGAGTCCAGCTTCGTCGCGATATTGTGGGCAATCCGCGCATGCGCCCAGGTACCGCCGACCATCGCGACCGCCCGCACTCCGTCGAATTCGTAGCGCAGTTCCTGCCGCTCCTCCCAGGCGAGGAACTCGTCGAGGTCCGACGGCAGTCGCAGGGCGACGTTCATCGCAACCTTATAGCACCGGCCGCGACGCAAGTCAGCGCCGCGGCTCGCCGATCGGCGGCACCGCGTCGGTCATGCCGGCCAGCACCTCGGCGACGTGGCGCACCTTCACCGCGCTGCCTTCCCGCGCCAGCCGCCCGGCCATGTTGAGCAGGCAGCCGAGATCGCCGGCCAGCAGCAGGTCGGCGCCGGTCGCCGCGATATCGCGCGTCTTGTCGGCAACCATGCGCGTCGAGATGTCCGGATACTTCACGCAGAACGTGCCGCCGAACCCGCAGCACACCTCCGGCTCCGCCATCTCCTTCAGCGTGAGGCCGGCGACGGTGCCGAGCAGGCGCCGCGGCTGCGCCTTCACCCCCAGTTCGCGCAGGCCGGCGCAACTGTCGTGGTAGGTCGCAGTGCCGGCCTGCGCCGCCTGCACCGCCGCCATCCCGCGCACATCGGTCAGGAAGCTCACCAGCTCCCACGTC
This sequence comes from Pseudomonadota bacterium, assembly GCA_021847995.1. Classification (GTDB taxonomy): domain Bacteria; phylum Pseudomonadota; class Alphaproteobacteria; order Acetobacterales; family Acetobacteraceae; genus JAFKFJ01. Next base: position 7,876 of record JAJZNE010000099.1, read on the forward strand.
TTCGCCGCCAGCGCCGCCGCGCGCGGCTTCAGGTTCGGGTCGTCATCGAACAGATGCGGCAGATGTTCGCGCAGCATCCCGCCACAACTGCCGGAGGGGACGACGACGTAGTCGAACCCCCCGAACGCATCCAGGATGCCGCGCGCAAGATCGCGCGTGGCGGCGCGGTCGCCGGAATTATAGGCGGGCTGGCCGCAGCAGGTCTGCGCCCGCGGCACCTCCACCTGGCAGCCGGCCGCCTCCAGCAGCCGGATCGCGGCAAAGCCCACCGTCGGCCGGTAGAGATCGACCAGGCAGGTGACGAACAGGCCGACACGCGGCTTTTGCTGGGGGGCTGACATGGCCCTATCCTATGCCGCGCCGCCGCCGAGGAGAACAGCGCCATGTCCGATCTTCCCGCCCGCGTCGAAATCGCCGAGGAAGGTCCGCGGGAGGGGTTCCAGATCGAAAAGGGCCCGATCGCCACCGCCGACAAGATCGCCCTGATCGATGCTCTCTCCCTGACCGGCCTTCGCCGCATCCAGGTCGCTTCCTTCGTCAATCCGCGCCTCGTGCCCGGCTGGGCGGATGCGGAGGCGGTGGTGGCCGGCTTCACGCAGCGCGCCGGCATCGCCTACACCGCCCTCTGGTTCAACCGGACGGGTCTCGACCGGGCGCTCGGCTTTCGCGACCGGCTGCACCTCACCGGCGCCATCGCGCTCAGCGCGTCGGAGGCGTTTTCGCAGAAGAACCTCAACCGCAACCGCGCCGGCCAGCTCGCGGCGATGCGCGCGCAGACAGCGTTGCATCTCGCTGCCGGCCTCAAGGTCACTCGGCTCGGCATCATGGCGGCCTTCGGCTGCAATTACGCCGGCGACATCGCGCCCGCGCAGGTGGTCGCAACCGTCGCCGACGGCCTCGCCATCGCCGCCGAGGCCGGGATTACGCTCACCGACCTTTCGCTTGCCGACACGATGGGCTGGGCAACGCCGCAGCGCATCGAGCGCACCGTCGGCGCGGTGCGCAGCCGCTGGCCCGATCTCCGCCTGTCGCTGCATCTGCACGACACGCGCGGCCTCGGCATCGCCAACGCGCATGCGGCGCTCCGGCTCGGCATCGCGCGGTTCGACGCGACTGTGGGCGGCCTCGGCGGCTGCCCGTTCGCCGGCCAGCCGGGCGCGCCGGGCAACATCGCGACCGAGGAACTCGTCCTGCTGTGCGAGGAGATGGGCATCGCAACCGGCATCGACCTCGCCGCCCTGATCGCGGCCGGGCATCTCGCCGAGCGCATCGTCGGCCACGCCCTGCCCAGCACGCTGCTGCGCGCCGGCCCGCTGTCGGCGTTCCGGCGCGCGGCATGAGCGGCGCCGCCCCGCTCGCCGGCCTCCGCGTGCTCGATTTCGGGCACACCATCATGGGGCCGTGCGCCGGCATGATCCTGGCCGATCTCGGCGCCGACGTGGTTAAGGTCGAACCGCCGGAGGGTGACGCGACGCGCCGCCTGCCCGGCTTCGGCGCCGGTTTCTTCGCCACCTTCAACCGCAACAAGCGCAGCCTCGCCCTCGACCTCAAGCGGCCGGAGGGGCAGGCGGCGCTGCACCGCCTCGCGGCCCGGGCCGACATCCTGCTGGAGAATTTCGGGCCGGGCACGATGGAGCGGCTCGGCTGCGGCTACGACACGCTCGCCGCCATCAACCCGCGGCTGATCTACCTCGCGCTCAAGGGCTATCTTGCCGGCCCGTACGAAGGGCGCGGCGCGCTCGACGAAGTGGTGCAGATGCACAGCGGGCTTGCCGTGATGACCGGCCCGCCCGGCCGTCCGCTGCGCGCCGGCGCCTCCGTCATCGACATTCTCGGTGCCGTGTTCGGCGTCACCGGCACGCTCGCCGCACTGCGGGAGCGCGAGAGCACCGGGCGCGGCCAGCGCGTCGGCAGCGCCCTGTTCGAAAGTGCGGCGTTCCTGGTCGGCAGCCACATTGCCGGCAGCATACTGACCGGCGGCCCGATGCCGCCGATGCCGGCGCGGCGCGGCACCTGGGGCATCTACGACGTGTTCGATTCGGCCGATGGCGCGCAGGTGTTCGTCGGCGTCACCAGCGACGCGCACTGGCGGCGCTTCACCGCCGCGTTCGCCCTGCCCGATCTGGCCGCGGATGCGCGGCTTGCCGACAATGCCGGCCGGGCCGCGGAGCGCGACTGGCTGATCCCGCGCCTCGCCGATCTGCTGCGCGCACTGCCCGCCGACGACATCATCGCCCGCTGCACGGCGGCCGACCTGCCGCACGCCCGCGTCGGCCATCCGGTCGATCTGCTCGACGATCCGCATCTTCTGGTGGCGGGATTGCTGCCGACCCTGCTGTCGCCACTGGCCGCGCCGGGGGTGCCGGTGGGGCTGCCGGCGCTGCCGCTGGAGTTCGGCGCCGATCGCAGCCGCAACCCGCTTCGGCGCCAGCCGCCAGCGATCGGCGCCGACAGCGATGCGGTGCTGCGCGAGGCCGGACTTACCGCCGGCGAGATCGCCGCATTGCACGAGACAGGCGCGACGCGCTGAGCGCGCCCCGGGTCAGGGCGGCGTCACCGTGCTCGGGTGCGTTGCCGCGGTGCGGACGTAATATTCGGCGTCGCCCCACTGCCCCATCTGCACGGCCTGCCGCGCCCGGGCCATCTCCCGCATCGCGTCCGGATCGAACTGGAACTGCGTATTGGTGAAGGGGATGTTGCTGCCTTCCCACAACGCCTCCGCCTTGTCGATGTCGGCGAGCGCGGTTTTCGCATCGCGCGCCTTGACCGCGACCAGCGCCTGTTCCAGCCAGTAATGCGGCAGGTTCGGGTTCTCCGCGGTGAGCGAGGCGCAACCCGCCAGTGCCAGCGCCGATCCGATCAGCACTATCAGGCCCCACCTCCGGGCAGGGTGCCAACCCATGACGTGCAAGTGCCGCGGCACCGGGTCAGGAACCGGCGCCGGACGCGGCGGGCGGCGCAGCTGCGGCGGCACCTGTCGGGACTGTCGGGGCCGGTGCGGCGGCCGTGGCCGGCGCCGGGGTGGCAGGTGCCGCGGTATAGGCGGCGGGGCCGTTCGCCAGCGGATGGTTGGTGACGAAGAACGGATAGAGCGGCGCGATCGTGCTCGGATGGGTCATCGCGGTGCGGACATAGTATTCGGCGTCACCCCACAGCCCCATCTGCACTGCCTGACGCGCCCGCGCGACTTCGCGCAGCGCCTCCGGGTCGATGTCGATCTGCGGATCGCGATACGGCGTCGCACCGCCGAGCCAGGCGGTCTCCGCCTGGTTGAGATTGGCGATCGCGGTATTCGCGTCGCGCTCGGCCACGGCCGCCTTGGCCTTCTTCAGGTAGGCCATCGCCAACTCATCCTGCTGCGACATGTATGATGCGCACCCTCCGACCGAAAGCGCGATCAGCGAGGCCGCTACGATCTTCGCCACCGAATACCGCACGACACATCCTTTCATGTCAGCAGCGCGTGTCTTTCTCCATTCGTGAGTCAGTTGGGACGATTTCCGACCATTCAAGCCACCGAACCGGACCCCGCGCACGCACGGCCCGCATGGCCCGCCCGGCGGGCACGCCATGCCGGCCGCGCCGCTGCCGGCTATTGCTGGGAGCCGCCGGCCCCGACGGACGCCGCCGGATGCGCCATCGCCTCATCGATCAGCCTGTTCGCCTGATCCCAGTGATGCTGCTGGATCGCTTCGCGCGCCGCGCCCAGCTGGCGCACGATCGGTGGCGCCTCCTCCGATTCGCGCGCGCCCCGGTTCTCGTCCGCCACGCCGGCGCGCAGCACCTCGTTCTCGGCGTTGTTCACGTTGGACAGCGCCGTCATCGTCCGATGCTGCTGCACCGCCTGCTTCGCCTGCCGGAGGTATTGTTCGGGCGTCATGCCCTGGGCGAAGGACGGGGCCGCAAGGCCCAGGCCGACCAACACCGCGGCGCCGAAAACCATCCTCTGCATCTGCCGTCTCCTTGGATCTTGGATTGCCTTATCGTGCCGAAGCGATCGCGCGCGGGGCGCCGATCCGGCAGGGAAAGCGCGGCGCAACCGAGATGGTTGCACCTGTCGCCGTCACCCGGCGGCAGAGGAGCAATGCAGGGTCCGCAGACGGCCGGCCCGACGCGCCCGCGCGCGCCGGGCCGGGCCGCCGATCATTGCGTGCTCGGCGGCGTTGCCGGCGCCCCCGTGGCCGTGCCGCCCTGGGCCGGCATCGTCCCCCCGGCGGGGGCCGCCGCATCCGGCATGGCGGCCGGCGCCGTGGCGGAAGTCGGCGCCGTCATCGCATTCCCCGCCTGCCCGCTCCCCGCCTGACCGCTCCCCGACTGACCGCTCCCCGACTGCGCCATCTGCGCCTGCTGCAATGCCGTGTCGATCTGCTGGCGGGCAGTCTGCCAGTCGCGCTTGCCGACGGCCGCGATCGCCTGCGAAATCGCCTGCACCGCTGGGCTGCTGTCCGGCTGGTTGGCCTCGCTCGCCAGCGTCGAGCGGTCGAGCAGCCGGGTTTCGGCCTTCTCCAGCGCCTGCTCGGCGGCGGCGCCGCGGCGGTGCTGCACGTCCTGTTTCGCGGCCTTCAGGAAATCCTCCGGCCCGTCATTCGCAGCGCCGCCGCTGCCGGAAGCCGCGGCCGGCGGCGGATTGGTCTGCGCCAGCACCGGCAGCGCCAGTGTGGTGCCGAGCATCGCTGCCGCGGCAAGCAAAGTCTTGCGCATCTCTGTTTCCTCTTCCGATGGCGGAGAAGGCGGCGCACCGGAGGGCGCGCCCGCCACGGCGGAAACGGCGCCGGGGCGGTTCGGTTCGCGCCCGCCGCCGACAAAATCGCGCGCCCCGCCGGTCAGCCCAGCGCCGCCGCGGCAGCCGTCAGATCGCGTTGCAGACGCGCCCCGTAGTGGGAGATCACCTCGGCCGCCGCCAGACTGCCGAGCCGCCCGCAGGAGGCAAGGCCGCGGCCCGCCGTGAGGGCGGTGAGGAACCCCGCCGCATAAGCATCGCCCGCCCCGGTGCTGTCGATCAGCGTCGCCGGCACCGGCGCCACCTCCACCGTTTCCGTCCCGCGCAGCACGACGCTGCCGTGCGCCCCGCGCGTAACGGCGGCCAGCGCCACCTCCGCCCGCGCCGCCGCCAGTGCCCCGGCGAGTTCGCGGCATTGGTAGAGGCTGCACAGCTCCGCCTCGTTGGCGAACAGGATGTCGATATGGCCATGCACCAGGTCGCGGAAGGCAGCGCGGTGGCGATCGACGCAGAACGAGTCGGAGAGCGACAGTGCCACCTGCCGTCCCGCCGCATGCGCCAGCGCCGCGGCATGGCGGAACGCCGCCTGCGCCGCCGGCTCGTCGAACAGATACCCCTCCAGATAGACGACCGACGACGACGCCACCGCCGCTGCGTCCACCTCGGCCGGGCCGAAGGCGACGCAGGCGCCGAGATAGGTGTTCATCGTCCGCTGCCCGTCCGGCGTCACCAGGATCAGACAGCGCGCGGTGGGCGCGCCGCCGATCAGCGGGGGCGTCGGGAAATGCACGCCGGCGGCACTGATGTCGTGGCGGAACACGGCGCCGAGCTGGTCGTCGGCGACGCGGCCGAGATAGGCGACGCGGGCACCGAGGCCGGCCGCCACCGCGCAGGTATTGGCGACGGAGCCGCCGCTGCTCTCCTGCCCCGGCGGCATGGCGGCATAGATTCGCTCCGCGTCGGCGGCGTCGATCAGCGTCATCGCACCCCTGCGCATGGCATGGCGGGTGATGAACGACTCGGGCACCGGCGCGACCACATCGACGATCGCGTTGCCGATGCCGATGATGTCGAAGCGCGGCGGCGTGGTCGCGTCAGGCATGCCCAAACTCCCCCCGATGGCGAATGGCCGCGCGTATCATCCGCGCCGGCGGCCGGCAACGGCTGCGCGTTCAGGAAGCGGGCGCAAGAATCGACAATCGGATATTGTTCCATGACAAAGACAAGCGGCAGCTTCCAGTTGTTCCTGCACACTCGCCTGTGATACGGCACACCATGTTCTCGCCCCAGACGTCACCCCCACTCACTGGAGGGGCCGTGTTCAAGCGCCGCAAGCCTGACGATCCGCACGCATCCGACCCGGATGGACCGAAACATGCGGAAGCGATGACATTGCCCGGCACGCACGGCGCGGACGCCTATGCGGCGCCAGTGCGCCCGGCCGATTCCGGCCTCGGCGTGCCGCCGTTCCGTCCCGCCCCACCGAAGGAGGCCCCCGCCATGAGCCGTCCGCCGTTCGCGCCCGTTCCCACCCCGGCGCCGTCGCAGCCGCTGCCCTCCGCGCCGCCGCGGCCGATGGCCACGGCGTCCGGCCGCATGCCGGGGCGCGAGCCGACGGAGCGGCGGACACTGGTCGTCGGCCGCGGCATCAGCGTGCAGGGCACGGTGCAGGACGCCGAGCGGCTGGTGGTGGAAGGCACGGTGGAAGCCACCATGATCCACGCCACCGAACTCTCGATCTCCCCCGGCGGCGTGTTCAAGGGCGAGGTCGAGGTGGAGGAGGCGGAGGTCGCCGGCACGATCGACGGCACGCTGACCGCGCGCGGCAGCCTGCAGGTGCGCGCCAGCGGCAAGGTGCTCGGCACCGCCCGCTGCCGGCGCCTGCAGGTGGAGGATGGCGGCCAGATCACCGGCCGGATCGAGATGCTGACGGAAGCGTCCGCGTCCCGCTCCGCCGCCGACGCACGGGCGGAGCCGGTCGCCTCCTGACCCTCAACCCGCCGCTCAAGCGAAGGGACTGACGCCGATCAGCGCGCGGTGCAGCCAGAAGGCGAACACCGCCCACGCGACCACGCCCACCCCGATCGCCCGCAGATCGCCGCCGAGCGCACCGGCCGGCCGGGTCACGCCGGCGGCGCGGTCGCGCGCCCGCGATGCCAGGAAATCCGTGACCGACCAGAGCAGGAACGGGCCGAACAGCACGACATCGGCCAGCATCCCGGCCGCGAGCAGATGGCCGAACGCCCACACCGCGACGCCCGCCAGCATCGGATGGCCGAGCGCCGCCTTGATCCGGCTGCCCCGCGCATGCGACGCGGCGATCAGGACGAAGGCCACCAGCGTGAACAGCGCATTGAGATGTTGCAGCGCCAGCGGCGGCGCATAGAGCAGCACGGGCCGCGCCCGCGCGGCGCCGAAGCCGACGACGATCAGCACCAGCCCGACCGCCGAGACCACCGCGAACCCGATTTTCCACGGCCGCACCCCGAACTGCGCCACCTGCGCCGCCCGCCAGTCGCGGGCGGCCATGCCGATCGAGTGCGGGCCGAGAAAGAGCAGCAGGCCAAGGATCAGAATCGGCATGGCACGTTCACCCCTCCGGATGCAGGCCGGCACGCTACCGCCGATCGCCGCATCCCGGAACAGCGATGTCGCCTGGGCGAAACACGCGGGCACGGCCCAGGCGAGGGCGCATGTCCGTCATGCCCCCTGCCCGCCCGCCGCCGTCCCGCCGCCGGACGGTCGAGCATGCAGGACATGCGGCGCGGCGGCGCAGGCGCGGTAGTTGGCGTCGAGGGCCGGCGCCAGCAGCCGCACGGCGGCCAGCCGCCGCGCCATGTCGCGCACATGGCGCACCTCCGCCGGCGTCAGCGCCCGTCCGAGCAGCCGTTGCTCGCGATAGGACAGCCACTTCTTCATCACCTGATAGCCGCCGATGTGAAAACTCCACACCTGTTGCGGCACGTTGCGCCAGTATGCGGCGGCGTTCAGGAAGATGTCGTGCGTTCGCGCGCCCAGCAGGCCCGCTGCGTCGGCCGTCGCCGCTTCCTCTTCCGTGTAGTCGCGCGTCGCGATTCGTCCGCGGCCGGGCATCACCACCCCCTCCCGCCCGGCATGGCCCCATCCGGCGGTGACGGCGCGATCCGCCTCCGTCATCGCGCCGCCGCCCTGCATCGTCGGCACGGCGATCATGCGCAGTTCGGGCGCGATGGCACCGGCCGTCACGCCCTCCACCGGCGCATCGGGGTCGAGCAGTGCTGCGAGTCGCGCGCCCAGCGCGGCGGAGGCGCGGAGCCGTTCGGCGCTGCCGGGCAGCGGAATGCGCGGCCAGTCCTGCCTGATCCCATCCTCATTATCCGACAGCCACGCCGGCGCGTAGCCGATGGCGAGCGCGTGGTGCCATGGCAGCACCGCGATGTCGCGGTCCCGGTCCGGATCGGGCAGACCGAGCGCGGCAAGCCAGGTGCGGGCAGCGGAGGAAAGATTCGCAGCACGGTCGGCACGGAAAAGGGGCGCAGCGGAGCAGTTCGGGCGCAGGAGGTGGTAATCAGGAAGACTTTTGGTGAAAAATAAATGCGGCCCCTCATGGGGGCGCTCGCGGTAAGCCCTTGTCACGAGGCACGGATTGTCCTCGCGTACGAGCGCTGCGAGCTCCGGACGCGGTTCATTCCAGACCGGTCGCTGCTCAGTGAAATAGCACCACGCTCTATCGAAAGGCCGCTGCTGGTAAGTTCTTATATTTGCGGTGTCAAATCGCTCTGATGCCAGTAGCAGAGTGCGCGCCTCGACGGCCCTGAATCGTGCCATATCTCGGACGGGGCCGCAGTCATCCTCCTGCAAGGATGCGAAGGAAATTGATGGTTCGAAATAGCGCTTCATCCGCTTAGCAAGCTTGTCGTAGTCGCCGTCAATCAGAGTTTCGCGCCGCATCTCCAGAAGGCCAGGAATCGGCCGAAGTTTGGCAAGTTCCCATATTTTCGGCCACGAAAGATAGTCTGCCCCTGCGGCGCCAGGTCGCAGCGAAAATCTGCCATCTGCTTTGGGATCTGTTTGGACGTATGCGGAAACGGCGTTCGGGCCGCTCAATTCCGCCAGCAAAGCCTCCCGCTTTGCCGCCCCCCAAAAATCCCGGTACAGCACGCTCGGCGCGACACCTCCCTTGCGTCGCACCAGCAGTGCTATTGCGGTACCGACCTGAATCCCCTCCCGACTCGCTTCCGTGCTGAACACTGACGGATCGGGACCCCCGTCCGGCGCAACCTTTCCGGTTTCGAACTTCGATCCGTTCAGGTTGTCGATCCAGATGCGATCAAACTCCGAAAGCAGCCGTTGACGCATCACGACGAAGGACGGGTAGGACAGCCACGAATGGTTGCTGATGAAGCAGACCACGCCGCGCCCGGTGCCTTCGGCGATCCTGCGCTCCGCCACGCGGAAAAAGCGGACATAGAGGTCATCCAGATTGAACTTGCGAATCCCCCATTCGCGTTGCAGGCCCTGCTTGTAAGGCTCGACCAGTCCCGCTTCCTCGGCCGGCGAGGTGCCGGCGAAGGCGTTGTAGGGCGGGTTGCCGAGCACGACGAGGATCGGCCGCACCTGCTTCACCCGCGCCGCTTCATCCCGCTCATCCGCCAGCGGCGGAAACGACAGCCGCAGCCGGCGCTGTGCCCCCTCCGCCGCCGCATCCTCGGCCGGTGCCGCCCAGCCGGTCAGCGCATTGGTCAGATACACCGCCGCGCGCTGGTCCTGCGCCAGCGGTGCGCCGGCGGCGCGCAAGGCGTGCCCGATCTGCCAATGCGCGATCACGTACGGCGCGGGCATGATCTCGAACCCGGCGACGCGCGTCGTCGCCGCCGCCTTCAAATCCTCGCCGATCAGCGCATCGTCGCCGCGCGCACGCAGTGTGCGGGCGATGCGGTCCAGCACTTCCACCAGATAGGCGCCGGTACCGCAACACGGATCGAGAACCCACACCGACGGGTCGGCCAGCCCGTCGGCCACGCCGAGTTCGCTGCGCAGCACCTGATCGACCCGTTCGACCATATAGCGGACGATCTCGCGCGGCGTGTACCACACGCCGAGTTCCCGGCGCAGTTCGGGGTCATAGGCGGCCAAGAACGGCTCATAGAAATACCGCACCGCCTCCGCTTCCTCGAAGCGGGCGAAGAAGGCGTCGCGGTCCACGCGGTTCAGCGCGGCGGCGGCCCAGGACAGCGGCTCCTCCAGTCCGAGCGGCTTGAGGAATTCCGGCGTGGCGATCCGCTGAAACAGCGTGGCAACAAACGGCACATGCAGGCACCAGCCCGCCGCCCGCCAGTCGAACGCCGCGCCGCCGTCACGCGCCGCCTCCACCCACGCGCTGAACAGGCCGTAAAACAGCGTCTGCACCAGCGTGCTGCGGAACAGGTGCTCGCCGCGCGCATCGGCGAATGTCATGCCCAGCGCTTCCTGCAAGGCGCCGCGCAGATCGGCAAAGGCCGGCAGCGCCGCATGCTCGCCGACGCGCGTCAACGCATCACGCGCGTAGGAGGCAAGGAAGAACGCCACGTCCTCCGGCCGCGCCAGCGGCGCCTGATGCAGCAGCGCGCGCGCGAGAAACTCCGCGAACCGGGCCGCAAGCCACGCCGGCCGGCGCGTGGAGCGCGCAAGCGCGAAAAACGCCGCCGCATCGGCGCAGCCGAAACTGAACGCCTCCCGCCGCTCCGGCCGTCCCTGCGCGTCGCGGCCGAGCAGCACGAAGTCGCGGAAATTCGTGACCAGGACCAGGCCGTACGCGGCCAGATAGCGCACCACCTGCGCGCTGCGCAGCTTGACCGCGATTTCGGCCGGAATGTCGTCGATCTCGACCACGCCCCGTTCGGGCGCCGCGCCCTCCGGCCAGTCGGGCGGGGGCGCGGCGCCGCCGGCGACGAACAGGCCGAGATCGGGGAAGCCGGCGCCGCGGTTGCGCAGATTGGGCACGCAGAACACGCGCGGCGCCAGCCGCTCCCCCGCCGTATTGAGGGCGCCGGTCAGCGCGCCGTAATAGCTGATCTCCCCGGTGCCGGCGCCGGTCGCGCGGATGCGGGCAATCTCGGCGAGGTACTCGGACAGGATGCGATCGATCATTGCATGCATGGTGGACGCAGGCACGATCGTTGTGCAACCCGCCGCGCACGCCAGCGCACAAACATGCGCGCCCCGACCCGCGGCGCGTGCCCGCGCGACCGAATCGCCCTATCCTCCGCCCATGCCCCGCCCCGCCCCGCTGCAACCCGACCTGTTCGCCACCGCCGCCGCGACACCGGAGGAGCCGCCCGCCGCACCCGCGCCGGCGCCGCTCGATGAGCTGCGCGCCCTGCTGGCGCAGCTGCGCGACGCGCGGGAACTGCCCTGGCCCACCCTCCCCGCCGCCATGCAGCAGGAATACCGTGTGCTGCATCTCGGCCGCCTCGCGGGGGAGGAGGGGGCACGGCTCGCCGCCGCGATCCTGGACGAAACCGAACGCCTCTTTGCCGCCACCGACAGCCCCGCCGACGCACCGGTCAATCGCCCCCGGCACGGCAGCTGACGGCCATCGCCGGGCGCATCGGCCGCGTCATGCGCCTCCGGCACCCGGCAGGCGGGCGGACCGGCGCGCCCCCGCGCCCTATGCCGCGTCCATCCGCGGCCGGCGCCGTGCCGGGGCGGGGGTGGGGAGCGGCGTCGCATCGTCGGGGCTGGCCAAGGCCGCCAGCAGCGCCTCCCGCAACTGGGCGAGCTTGCGTTCGTTCTCCACCTTAAGCCCGAACACGTCCTTGACATAGAACACGTCCACCGCCCGCACGCCATAGGTGGTGACGTGGGCGGAAGCGATCTGCAATCCCTGCTCGCTGATCGCCGCCGTCACGTCATGCAGCAATCCCGGTCGGTCGCGCCCGTTCACCTCCAGCACCGTGTGGGTGTTGGAGGCGCGGTTGTCGATCATCACGCGCGGCGGCACGTGAATCGCGCGCATCCGCCGCCCCAGCAGCACGCGCCCGAGCTTGCGAATTTCCGCCACCAGCCGCAACCGCCCCGACAGCGCCTGCTCGATCAGCACATAAAGCCGCGCCAGCCGGTGCGGCTGGTCGAAGGCGCCGCCGGCGGCGTCCTGAATCCAGAACGTATCGAGCGCCATGCCGTTGGTCAGCGTATGGATGCGCGCATCGACGATGGAGGCGCCGGCCACCGCCAGCGCACCGGCGATGCGGCTGAACAGCCCGGCATGGTCGGCGGCATAGACCGTCACCTCCGTCACCGCGCGCGCCGGCAGCGGCTGCGTCTCCACCGTCAGCGGGGTCGCGCGCGCATCGGCGTCGCGGATCATGCGGGCGTGGCGCTCATGCGTCTCGGGGTCGAACGACAGCCAGTAGCCGCCATAGCCAAGGCCGAGGAAGCGCTGCACCGCCTCAGCCGGCCAGTCGCCGAGCAGCGCCGCCGCCGCGTCCTTGGCGCGCTGCACCCGCACGTCGCGTTCGGTGGTGGCAAGCGCACCCTCCAGCACCTCGGCAACGCGGGCATAGAGTTCGCGCAGCAGCGTCGCCTTCCAGCCGTTCCACACTTTCGGCGACACCGCCCGCATGTCGGCGACCGTCAGCACCAGCAGCAGCCGCAGCCGCTCCGGCGACTGGATGGTGTCGGCAAGATCGAGGATGGTCTTGGGATCGTCGATGTCGCGCTTGAACGCGGTCTGGCTCAGCAGCAGATGATGCAGCACGAGCCACGATACCGTCTCCGTCTCCTCGGCGGGGAGGCCGAGGGCCGGGCCGACCTGCAAGGCGATCTCGGCGCCGAGTTCCGAATGGTCGCCGCCGCGGCCCTTGGCGATGTCGTGCAGCAGCACCGCGAGATAGAGCGCGCGGCGCGACTGCACCTGGTCGGTCAGGCCGGAGGCGACCGGCGCGACCGGCGCCAGTTCGCCGCGTTCGATCGTGTTGAGCACGCGGATCGCCTCGATCGTGTGCTCATCGACGGTGAAGACGTGATAGGTATCGAACTGCATCTGGCCGACGATGCGCGCCCAGTCCGGCAGCAGCCGGCCGAGGAACCCGGTCTCGTTCAGGATGGCGAGCCAGCGGGCGCTGTTCGCCCGGTGCCGCTCCGCGTCACGCCCGCACAGCAGATCGAGAAACAGGGCCGAGGCTTCCCTGTTGCCGCGCAACTGCACGGCGCGGCGCTCGTTGCGGATCAGCGCGCGCATCGCCAGCGGGTGCAGCGCAAGCTCGCGGTCGCGTGCGAGCTGCAGGATGCGCAGCATCAGGATCGGCTCGTCGCGGAAATCGCGCGCGCGCGTCCACATCAGCTTGCCGTCGGCGAGCACGAACCCCGCCTGTGCCAGCGCCGCATCGGTCGCCGGTGCCAGCGCCGGCGGGCCGAGCGCCGCGCGCACCAGGGCCGGTTCCAGCACATGGGTCAGCCGCGTGACCTCGCGCGCGGTCAGGAAGTAATGGCGCATGAAGCGCTCGACACCGTCCTGCCGCCCGTGCCGGGTATAGCCCATGCGCGCGCCGACCACCGGCTGAAGGTCGAAGGTCAGGCGCTCCTCGGCACGGCCGGTGACGTAATGCAGGTGGAAGCGCAGCGACCACAGGAAATCCCAGGAGCGTTTGGCCAGCCGCGCCTCGGTCAGCGTGATGATGCCGCCGGCCGGCCCCTCGGTCTGCACCAGGTCGAAGATGGTGCGGATGCCGAACACATAGCGCGCCATCCAGTAGAGGGTCTGCAGGTCACGCAGCCCGCCGCGCCCCTCCTTGATGTTCGGCTCGACCACGAACGGGCTGTCGCCATAGCGGCGATGGCGGGCGGCGCGCTCGGCGCGCTTGGCGGCGAGATAGCCGCCGGCCCCGATCTCGCGGCAGGCGGTGCGGAACTGGTGCGCGAACTCTCCAAACAGCGCCGCATCGCCGGCGATCGGCCGCGCGTCCAGCAGCGATGTGCGCACCGTCGCATCGCCGTTCGCCTCCGTCACGCAGTCGCTGACCGAGCGCGTGGCGTGGCCGACCTTGAGCCCGAGATCCCACAGGAAATACAGCATGAACTCGACGCTGCGCAGCACCGCCGGGCTCGGCGCCTCGGGCGTCAGGAACAGCAGGTCGATGTCGCTGAACGGTGCCAGCACGCCGCGGCCATAGCCGCCGGTGGCGGCGACGACCAGGCGGCCGGTATCGATACCTTCATGCAACGACAGCGCATAGCCGTGCAGGGTCGCGATCAACCCGTCGATCAGCCCGGCCAGCAGCCGCGCCGCCTTCAGGCCGGGCAGCGTCCCCTCCTCGAACGTGTCGCGGACATGGCTCTGCACCCGCGCCAGGTGCCGGCGGAAGAGGCCGAGCACGGCATCACGCGGGACGGCTCCCGCCTCGTCCGGCGGCGCAAGCTCGGCCAGCGACTGCGCCAGCATCGCGGCGGCGTCGCGCGGATCGGCGGGAAAGGGCGGCGGCGGCAACATCGCTGTCATGTTAGCCCGCTCTCTTGCGGTGCAACAGAGATCAACTCCCGCAGCCGATAGAGTTCCGCCAGCGCCTCGCGCGGGCTGAGCCGGTCCGGCTCGATCGCCGCCACCGCCGCCATCACCGTCTCCGCTGCGCAGGATGCGGCGGTGGCGGCGGCGGCGACGGGCGGTGCCTCCGCGGCGGCGAACAGCGGCAGGGCGGCGGCATCGGTCAGCCGCCCGGCCCGCGCCTCCAGCGCCGCCAGCAGCGCCGCCGCGCGCCGCGCCACCGGCGCCGGCACGCCGGCCAGCCGCGCGACATGCACGCCCCAGCTCCGCCCCGCCGCCCCCGGCGCCACTTCGTGCAGGAACACCACCTCGCCGCGCCATTCCCGCACGCGCATGGCGTGCGGCGCAAGCCGCGGCAGTTCGCCGGTCAGCCCGGCGAGTTCATGGAAATGAGTGGCAAAGATGACACGGCAACGGATGGCGTTGTGCAGCGCCTCCAGCACCGCCCAGGCGATCGCGAGCCCGTCCAGCGTCGCGGTGCCGCGGCCGATCTCGTCCACCACCACCAGGCTGCGCGGCCCTGCCTGATGGAGGATGGCGGCCGTCTCCGTCATCTCCACCATGAAGGTGCTGCGCCCGCGAGCCAGATCGTCGGCGGCGCCGACGCGCGAAAACAGGCGGTCGATGATGCCGATCTCCGCCGCCTGCGCCGGCACCGGCAATCCCGCCTGCGCCAGCAAGGCGATCAGCGCATTCTGGCGCAGGAACGTCGATTTGCCGGCCATGTTCGGGCCGGTCAGCAGCAGCACCCGCCCCTCCGGCGGCAGCGTGCAGTCGTTGGGGACGAAGGCGGCGGTACCGGAGAGCGCCGCCTCCACCACCGGATGCCGGCCGGCGGCGACTCGGAACGCGGCATCGTCGCGCACCTCCGGCCGGCACCAGCGCCCTGCCTCCGCCAGCCGTGCCGCCGCCTGCGCCGCATCCAGCGCCGCCAGCGCCGCGGCACAGGCCGCCAGACCCTCCGCCGCCGCCAGCGCCTCGGCGGACAAAGCGGCAAACACCGCCCGCTCGCGCGCCGCGGCACGCTCCGCCGCCTCCGTGATCCGCCGGTCGAGATCGGCGAGCGTCGGGGTGGAGAAGCGCGCACCGTTCGCCATCGCCTGCCGCAGCGTCATCCCCGGCCGCGCCCGCAGCGTCTCGACCGCCGCCGCCGGCACTTCGATGACGTAGCCGAGCATCTGATGGTGCCTGATCTTCAGGCTGGCGATGCCGTGTTCCTGCGCCAGATCGAGTTGCAGGGCCGCGATCACCCGCCGGCTGTCGTCGCGCAGCCGCCGCTCGGCATCCAGTTCGGCATCGAACCCGGCCGCGATCGCCCCTTCCTCCAGCCGCAGCGGCGCCGGCTCCACGATCGCGGCGGCCAGGCGATCGCGCAGTGCCGGCGCCGGGTCGAGCGCCGCCCGCGCCTCGGCCAGGAACGCCGGCAGCACGCCGCCGAGCGCCGCCGCCGCCGCCCTTTCC
>JAJZNE010000036.1 GCA_021847995.1 Pseudomonadota bacterium
GATGGCGAGCGTCGCGATCCGCGCCGGCGCCGGCGCGCGCCAGGCATGGCCGTAACCGACGCCTTCGCCTGCCGCCACCATGCGCGTCTGCACCACCGGCGCCTGCAGCCGCACCACCGGCCGCATCGGGTTCACCCCCGGCGCCGGCGCCAGCCCATAGAGCGCCGCCCCCGGCCGGACCAGATCGAAATGCCAATCCCGGCCGAGAAAGATGCCGGACGACGCCGCGAGGCTGCGCGGCACGCCCGGCCAGCGCAGGCTGTGCGCCCGGAACGCCGCGAGCTGGGCGGCATTGGCGGGATGGGACGGGTCATCGGCGCAGGCCAGATGGCTGATGACCAGACGCAGCCCCGGCAGCGCCGGCAGCGCCGCCAGTTCCTCCGCCGGCACGCCGAGCCGGTGCATGGCGCTGTCGATCTGCAGGATGCACGGCCGCGCCGCATCGAAGGCCGCCCACGCCTGCGCTTGCGCCAGGCTGTTGAGCACCGGGATCAGGGAAGCCACGGCGAAGTCGGGCGCGCGGCCGGGCGGCGGGCCGTGCAGCACCGCGATCGCGGGTCCGGCGCCGAGCACGCGGCGCAGGGCGATCCCCTCCGCCAGATGGGCGACGAAGAACCGCCGGCAGCCGGCGCGCGCCAGGGCCGGCGCGACGCGATCGGCGCCGAGACCATAGGCATCCGCCTTCACCACCGCGCCACAGCAAGCCGGAGCCGCCCGCGCCGCGAGCGCCTGCCAGTTCGCAACCACCGCCGCGAGATCGACGCCGAGCACTGCCGTGCCGTCCGCCGCCTGCCCGGCCGTCCCTGCGTTCACGCTCATGCCGCCCCTGCCCGCGCCGAATCGGTGCTGCCCCCGCCGGCGCCCATGCTAGCCTCGCCCGGTCGCGCCGCCGGAGGGAAAACCGCCATGAACCGCTTTTCCGTCGCCCCGCTGCACAGCCTGACCCGCCGCCTCGCCGACGTGGCATCCGGGCGGCGTGCGCCGGCGCTGGTGATCAGCGGCATACGCACGCTCTCACCCTACAGCGAGCGCATCACGGCGGAACGGGAAGCCTGGATCGAGGGCGGGCGCATCGCCGCGATCCGCCCGGCCGGCACCTGCCGGCGCAACAGCGGTGCCGCCTTTTTCGACGGCGCCGGCGCGATCCTCGCCCCCGGCCTGATCGACCCGCATGTGCATATCGAAAGCAGCATGATGACCGCCTGCGCCTATGCCGAGGCGGCGCTGCTGAACGGTACCACCACGATCTTTTGCGACAGCCACGAGATCGGCAATGTCTGCGACCAGGCCGGCATCGAATGGATGCTGGAGGATGCGCGCGCGGCGCCGCTCAATATCTTCCTGACCGTGCCCAGCACCGTGCCGGCGACCGCGACCGCGTTTGAGACCGCGGGCGGCGATCTGACGGCGGCGAAGATCGGCGCACTGTTCGACGCCTGGCCGGAGGCGGTGGCGCTGGGCGAGAAGATGGATTTCGTCCAGGTGTGTGCCGGCGACGAACGCAGCCACGCGATCCTGGCCGCGGCGCTGCGCCGCGGCCGGCCGGTGAGCGGGCATATCTACGGCCGCGACTTCGTCGCCGCCTATGCCGCGAGCGGTGTCACCGACACGCACGAGGCGATCGGGCGCGAGATCGCCGACGATCTGCTGGAGGCCGGCCTGTGGATCTTCCTGCGCGGCGGCCCGCCGACGACGCCGTGGCACAGCCTGCCGGCGGCGATCCGTGCCGTGACCGAGCTCGGCGCCAGCCCGAAGCGTGTCTGCGTCTGCACCGACGACCGCGACGCCGACGACCTGTTCGCCTTCGGCCTCGACTGGGTGGTGCGCCAGGCGGTGCAGGCCGGACTTGGGCGCGAGACGGCATGGAGCCTCGGTTCCCTGCATCCGGCCACGCGCTATGGCATGGACGGGGAGATCGGCGGCCTTGGCGGCGGGCGGCGGGCCGATCTCGTGCTGCTCGACGACGACCTCGTGCCGCACGCGACCTGGTACGGCGGCGAACTGGCGGTGCGCGACCGCCGCATCACGCCGGCGCTGGAGGCGCAGTTGGCCGCGTCGCGCTACCGCTATCCCGACGCCGCGTACCGCACCGTGCATCTGCCTCCTGCGGTGCGGCTGACGCCGCCGCTGCCGGCGGGTCCGGTGCGCGCCAACGTGCTGCGGGTCGAGGCGCCCGGCATCATCCTCGGCCACGCCACGATCGCGCTGGCGCCGGCAGCCGACTGGCCGGCGCTGCTCGACCGGCACGGGCTCTGCTTCGTCGCGGTCGCCGAACGCCACGGGCGCGGCGGCGGCGTCGCGCACGGGCTGCTGCAACATTTCGGGCTGACCGAAGGCGCGGTGGCAAGCAGCGTCGCCCATGACGCGCACAACATCATCGTCGCCGGCCGGACGGAGGCGGACATGCAGGTGGCCCTGGCGGAGGTGCGGCGCCACCAGGGTGGCGTGGTCGCGGTGCGCGACGGCGCGGTGCTGGCCGCGGTGCCGCTGCCGGTCGCCGGCCTGCTTTCCGACCGGCGGGCCGCCGAGGTGGCGGCGGCGACGGCCGCGCTCAAGCGCGCCTGGGCGGCGCTCGGCTGCACGCTGCCATTCATGGGCTTCAACCTGATCCCGCTCGCCGTGATCCCGGAACTGCGGCTGACCGACAAGGGGCTGGTGACGGTGCCCGGGATGGAGATCGTGCCGCTGCTGGCGGCGGAGTGAGGCGGGCGCGGGGCCGCCCGCTAGCGCCCGCGGAACACCGGGCGGCGCTTTTCCACGAAGGCCTGCGCCGCTTCCCGGTGATCCTCGGTCAGGGCGCTGCGGACCTGCTGGAGGGCTTCCAGCTCCAGCACCTCGGGCAGCGTCTGCGTCTCGGCAGCATGCAGGTTGCGCTTCATGGCGGCATAGGCCGCGCGCGGCCCCTCGGCGAAGCGCCGGGCCAGCGAAGCGGCCTCCTCCGCCAGACGCGCATCGTCCACGACGCGGGAGACGAGGCCGAGGCGCTCCGCTTCGGCGCTGTCGATGGCAGCCGCGGTGAAATAGAGTTCGCGCGCCCTGGCCGGGCCGACCAGCCGCGTCAGCGTCCAGCTTCCGCCGAAATCGCCCGACAGGCCGACGCCGGCGAAGGCGGTGCCGAAGCGGGCGGAATGCCCGGCGATGCGCAGGTCGCAGGCGAGCGCAAGCGAGAACCCGGCCCCGAAGGCCGGGCCGTTGACCGCGGCGATGACGATCTTGGGCAGCGTGCGCAACAGCACCGGGATGTGGTGCTTCCAGCGCAGATCCTCCAGCCGGTCGGCGAGCGCACCGGCGCCGCGCTCCGCCATCGCCTTCACGTCGCCGCCGGCGCAGAAGCCGCGCCCGGCGCCGGTCAGCACGATCGCGCCGACCTCTGGGTTCAGGCCGAGCCGTGGCAGCGCCTCCATCAGGCCGCGCAGCATGGCGTCCGACAGCGCGTTCAGCCGGTCGGGGCGGTTGAGGGTCAGCGTGGCGACGCCGTCCGCGATCGATTCCTCAAGGTCGGGCATGCGCGTTCCTCCTGCTGCCGTCGGCATAGAGGGCGGCGGCGGCGGGGGCAAATGGCGCCCGGCGGCCTCAGCGGGCGAGGAGGCGGAACCCCGCGTCGGCGGCGTCGAGGGCGAAATCGATGTCCTCCTCCGTATGGGCGCAGGAGAGGAACATCGTGTGCCGCGGGTGGAAATAGGCGCCGTGGCGCAGCGCCTCGGCGCAGAAGGCGTGGCCGCGGCGGAACTCCGGATCGTCGGCGAACAGCAGCAGCGGCATCTGCGGCGGCCCGCTCTGGTCGATGCGGATGCCATGATGCGCCGCCCGCTCGGCAAG
>JAJZNE010000064.1:0-41872 GCA_021847995.1 Pseudomonadota bacterium
CGCAGCCCAGGCAAGCGGCGGGCCATGCGGCGCATGGCGGCAACCGGCGCCACCGGCCGCCGACCCGGCAGCGTCCGCCGCGCCGCCGCCGCCGCGCGGCACCGAATGCCGCCCCCGCGGCGCGGCGCGGGCGCGGTTGGCCGCCGCGCCGACGCTGGCACGCTTCCTGCTGTCCCCGGCTGCGCGATGACAGAAGGAGGCAGCCATGTCGCTGTTCGGCTCCATGGACACGGCGATCAGCGGGCTGAGCAGCCAGTCGGCGGCGTTCGGCAACATCGGCGACAACATCGCCAACAGCCAGACCACCGGCTTCAAGCGGGTCGATACCAGTTTCCTCGACTACCTGACCACCAGCACCGCGACGCAGAACCAGCCGGGCGCGGTGGTCGCCGTACCGTCCTACGTCAACACCGTGCAGGGCACGATCTCGCAGAGCGACAACCCGCTGGCGCTGGCGATTTCCGGCCAGGGGTTCTTCGCCGTCAGCCAGGCCGCCGGACAGACCGCCTCCGGCCCGACCTTCTCGACGCAGCCCTATTTCACCCGCGCCGGCGACTTCCAGCTCAGCAGCAACGGCTATCTGGTGAATTCGGCGGGCGACTACCTGAACGGCTGGCCGGTGGCGGCGAACGGGCAGATCGACACCAATACGCTGGCGCCGATCCAGATCAACGAGTCGATCTATCAGCCGGTGGCGACGGCCAATGTCACGCTGTCGGCGAACCTGCCGCCGACGGGCAACCCCGATCCCACCAACCCGGCAACGCAAAACCCGATCACGTCGAATGTCAGCATCTACGACGCGCAGGGGCAAACGCATCAGCTCACGCTCAGCTTCACCTCCGCTGGCGCCGGCAGCAACAAGTGGAACGTGTCCGTGGTTGACGGCAGCGGCAATTCGATCGGCAGCGGCACGGTGACGTTCGGCCCCAACGGCACCCTCGCCTCGGTGACGCAGGGCAGCACCGCCATCTCGACCGCCGGTGCTGCCGGGACGCTGACGCTGAACACCGCCTATCCCGCCGCCGGCGGCGGCACGCAGGCGATCTCGCTCGATCTCGGCACCATCGGCGGCACCGGCGGCCTGACGCAATTCGCCGGCTCCGCCTATACCCTGCGCGGCGTCAGCCAGGACGGCGTGCCGCCCGGCAATTTCAGCAGCCTCACCATGCAGTCGAACGGCAACGTCGTGGTCAACTACGACAACGGGCAGACGCGCACGATCGCGCAGGTGCCGCTCGCGACCTTCGCGGCACCGGATGCGCTGCAACGCCAGAACGGCTCCGCCTTCACGGCCACGGTCGATTCCGGTCCGGCGCTGACCCAGGCAGCGGGCACCAACGGCGCGGGCAGCCTCGTCACCAGTTCGATCGAGCAGTCGAACGTCGATATCGCGACCGAGTTCAGCCAGCTGATCGTGGCCCAGGAAGCCTATTCCGCCAACGCCAAGACGGTGACCACGGCCAACAGCATGATGCAGGCGACGCTCAACATGGTGCAGTAGCGCCGGGACGGCCGCCATGAGCCTGTCCGCCGCCCTCGGCATCGCCTCGGACACGATCGGCAACATCAATGTCCAGTTCGCGCTGATCGGCAACAACGTCGCCAACGCGGCGACCCCCGACTACGCCGCCGAAGGGGTCAGCCAGCAGAGCGAGAGCGCGGGCGGCATCGGCCTTGGCGCGCGGCTCGGCCCGGTCACGCGCAGCGTCGATACGTCGGTGCAGTCGAGCCTGTTCGCCCAGAACGGCCGCGTCGCCGCACTACAGGCCGAGGCCACGGCGCTGGCGCCGATCGACGCCGCCGAGGGCGCGCCCGGCAGCGGCAGCGATATCGCCAGCCTGCTCGGCGGCCTCACCACCCGGTTCGTCGCTCTGCAAACCGATCCCGCAAGTGCCACGCAGCAGACCGCCGTGGTGACCGCGGCGGCCAACCTGGCACAGCAGGTCAATGCGGTGAGCAACGCGATCGGCACCGCACGGCAGGGTGCGCAGGATGCGATCGTGAGCGATGTCGCGACCCTGAACAGCACCCTCGGCACCATCGGCACGCTCAGCCGGCAGATCATCGCCGCCCAGGCGGCGGGGCAGAGCACCGCCGGCCTCGCCAACCAGCGCGACGCCGCGATCGACACGCTGAGCCGCCTCGTGTCGGTGAACGTGCTGCCGCAGAAGAACGGCGATGTGCTGCTGGCGACCGCGGGCGGCCTCGTGCTGCCGACCGACGGCAGCCAGTTTGCCACCGCGGCGGCCTCGCTCGGCCCCGGCAGCTATGCGCCCGGCGGCGGCGTGCCGGCGATCACGCTCGATGGCCACGACGTGACGGCCTCGCTCGGCGGCGGCGATCTCGGAGCACAGGTGGCCCTGCGCGACACCATGCTGCCGACGCTCCAGGTCAATATCGACGAGTTCGCGCACACCCTGTCCTCGCGCTTCGCCGCCCAGGGCCTGACCCTGTTCAGCAACGCCGCCGGCCAGGTGCCCGCCGGCGGCGGCATCCCGGTGCAGGCCGGCTATCTCGGCTACGCATCCGAGATGCAGGTCAATCCGGCGGTTGCGGCCAATCCCGCGCTGGTGCGCGACGGAACCACCGCGATTGCCGGATCCGCGACCGGCGCCGGCGCGTTCACGCCCAATCCGCCGGGCGGACCGGCCGGATTCAACACGCTGATCGGCCGCGTGCTCGACTACGCGCTCGGGGCCGATGTGCAGCAGGGGGTGGCGCAGAAGCCGCCCGCGACCACCGGCCTCGGCGCCACCGGCACGCTCGGCGCCGGCTTCGCCCCGCCCGCCGATCTCGCCGGCCTCGCGACCGCCGTGGTGGCGCAGGAGGCGGCGGCCAGCAACGGCGTCGGGAGCGCGCTCGGCGACGCGCAGGGGGTGCAGGCGACGCTGCAATCGCGGCTGTCGTCGGGCAGCGCCGTCAACATCGATACCGAGATGTCCACCATGATCCAACTGCAGAACGCCTACGCCGCCAATGCCCGGGTGATGACCAGCGTGCAGGCGATGTGGACGCAACTGCTGCAAAGCGTCGGGCCGTGAGCGGCGCAGTCGGCGGGGCGCTTGCCGCCGGCACCGTCTATGACGGCGTCGATGCCGCTCTGCTGCGTGACTCGGGTGCGGTGCGCCGCCAGCTCGACACGCTGGTGCAGCAGGCGGCCAGCGGCTATCGGGCGACCACCTATGCCGGCCTCGGCAGCGGTGCCGCAACCGCACTCGCGCTCGGCCCGCAGATCGCCACGGCGCAGGGCTGGCAGAACGACATCAACGCGGCCACCGCGCAGATGCAGGTGGCACAGACCGCGCTCGGCCAGATCAGCAGCATCGCCAGCACCTTCTATGCCGCCACCAACAACCTCAACGGCCTCGATCCGTCGCAGGTGGACAGCACGGCAAGCGAGGCGCGCACCGCACTGCAACAGGTGGCCGGCCTGCTCGACAACACCGACGGCGGCCTTTACGTGTTCGGCGGCCAGGACAGCACCAACCCGCCGGTGCCCGATCCCGGCAGCATCCTCTCCTCCGGTTTTGTCACGCAGATCGGCAGCGCGGTGGCCGGGCTTGCCACCACCGGCGGGACGGGGGTGATCGCGCAGACACTCGCCATCGCCTCCTCCAACGCCACCGGGACATCGCCGTTCTCGGCGGCCATGTCGCAACCGGCGGCGACGTTGCAGGCGCAGCTTCCCGCCGTCGCGACTGGCGCCGGCGAGCAGGTGCCTTTCGCCATTCCGGCGAGCGCCAACGGCTTCATCGCCTCGACCGGGACATCGACCACCGGCTCCTACACCCGCGACATCCTGCGCGCGCTGGCGACCCTGGGGTCGCTGTCGAGCGGCCAAGTGAACGATGCCGGATTCGCCGCCGTGGTGCAGGACGTGCATGCCAGCCTCGGCGGGGCGATCACGGCGCTGAACCAGGACGCCGGCGCGCTCGGCAATACGCAGAGCACGCTGGCCGCCGAGCAGACCACACTCGCCGGTACCGTGACGGCATTGCAGACCCAGTTGTCGGGCGCCCAGGACACCAACATGACCACGACGCTTTCGCAACTGACGCAGACGCAGACGCGCCTTCAGGCTTCCTATCAGTTGCTGTCCGGCGAACAGTATTATTCTCTGGCGCGCTTCCTCGCGCCGATGATGGGCTGAACGGCGCCGAACTTCACGGTCGCTTAACAATCCTGTGCCATCTTCCGTCTCGCCCGCGAAAACTGCGGGGGCATGTGAATCGTCTGGCCAGCAAGGAACGTAGATCATGGCCCTCGAATCGATCATCACCAACGTCGATGCCAACATCGCGCTGCAATCGCTTTCCAACACGCAGACGCAGCTTGCGGCGACGGAGAAGCAGATCTCCACCGGCTACGCGGTCGCCGACGCGACCGACAACGGCGCCGCCTATGCCATCGCGCAGCGGGTGCGTTCGGATGTCGGTGCGCTGACCAGCGCCAACCAGCAGCTCGGCAACGTGCAGGGTCTGCTGAGCGTGACCGTGTCCGGCCTCAACGACGTCTCCAACCTGATGAACAGCGCGCGCGACGTGCTGGTCAAGCTGGCGGACGGCAACACGCAGGGCACGCAGCGCACCCAGTACATCCAGCAGTACCAGTCGCTGCTGTCCAACATCAAGTCCGACGTGCAGAACGCCGACTACAACGGCAAGACGCTGATCGGCAACATCACCGGCAGCGTCGGCACCATCGGCGCGGTCAACGTCGTGACCAACGAGGTGGGCAACACCTACAACATCGGCACCTACAGCGGGTCGAAGCTCTACAACTCGATCAACTTCACCGGCACGCAGCTCGGCAGCGCCACCTCGGTCGCGGCCCTGATCGGCACCAGCGCGACCGGCGCCACCTTCATGAACCAGCTCAATGCGCTGGGCACCGCGCTGAACACCTATGGCGCTGCGACCAACTACGTCACCAACCAGGTCAACTACAACACCGACAAGATCACCGCGCTGAACGATGGTCTCGGTGCCCTGGTTGATGCCAATCTGGCGCAGGAGTCGGCCAAGCTGCAATCGCTCCAGATCCAGCAGCAGCTCGGCACGCAGGCGCTGTCGATCGCCAACCAGGCGCCGTCCAGCCTGCTGGCGCTGTTCCGCTGACCGCGCCCGGCACGCGGCGGCCGTTGCCGCCCGTGCCGCGCCGGCAGCACGTCAACCGACCACGAGGGGACGGATGTCCACGCTGGTGCTCGAACTGCGACAGGGCGACATGATGATCGTCAACGGCGCGCCGATCCGCTTTCGCACGAAGTCACGCATCGAACTGACCGCGCATGCACGCTTCCTGTTCGGCAAGCAGATCATGGCGCCGGACGAGGCGGCGACACCGGCGCGGCGCATCTACTTCGCCCTGCAATCCGCCTATATCGGCACTGCCGAGGAACGCGCGCGCGGCATCGCGGCGGCACGCACCCTGATCGCGCAGTTCGCCGCCGCCACCACCTCCGTCCTGGCACGCGAAATCCTGGAGCGTGCGCTGGCGCTGGCGGAGGCGGACAATTGCTATCAGGCGCTGAAACTCGCCCGCCGCATCATCCGCCATGAAGACGCCGTGCTGGGCCGCACCGCCGCCGCGGCGGGCGCGGCAGCCGTGGCCGGCGCGTGAAGGAACCCGGAAACCATGTCGCAACTCGGCCGCGCGCTGCGGGCCTACGCCGCTGCCACCCAAGCGCGCGACGGGCGCGCGCAGGAGGCGGAGCTGTTCCGCCACGCCAATGCGCTGCTGCGTCAGGCGCGGCAGGGCGATGCGCGGACCCGGGCGCGGGCACTGGCCGACAATGCGCGGCTGTGGAATGCCGTGATCCATCTGCTGCACGATCCCGCCAATCTTCTGCCGGACCGGCTGCGCGCCGCCATCGTCTCGGTCGGTCTGACCGTGCAGCGCGAAATGCGCGCACAGGCGCCCGATTTCGACTTCCTGATCGCGGTCAACGAAAACATCGCCGCCGGCCTGGCACCGGGCGGCTGAGCGGACGGGTATGAGCGGCATCTCCCCCTTCACGTCGAGCGTGCTGAGCCTGTTCACGGCGAACCCCGGCAGCACCGCGCCGCTCCTCGGCGCGCTCTATGGCGGCGGCAGCGGCGGCAGCGGCGGCGTGGGCGCGACGGACCCGGTGCAGACGCTGCAGAATGCCGAGCGGACGCAGACCCAGCAGGTGGACCTGACGGCGCAGCAGCCGGCCGTCGCCCGCGCCATCGCCCGGTTCGAGAGCGCGGTTTCGTCGGCGACCTCGCCCGCGCAACTGCTGGCCAATCCGGACGTGATGAACGTGCTGCTGACCGCAAGCGGCATGAGCGACCAGATCGGCTTCACCGCCCTGGCGACGCAGGCGCTGCTGTCCAACCCGGCCGACCCGAACGCGCTGGTCAACAAGCTTTCCGACACGCGCTGGCTGACCGTGAACCAGACCTACAACTTCGCCACCCAGGGATTGTCCGTGATCCAGACGCCGAGCGTGCTGGCCACCATCGCCAACGGCTATGCCGAGCAGACCTGGTACCAGTCGCTCGATGCGGTCACGCCCGGCCTGTCGCAGGCGCTGGGCTTCATGGCACAGGCGTCGTCGGTCACCTCGGTGGCGCAAATCCTGGGCAATCCGACACTGTTCAATGTCGTCACCACGGCGCTCGGCATTCCGCCGCAGATCGTGTTCCAGGACCAGCAGGCGCAGACCCAGGCGATCGGCGCCCAGCTCGATCTGTCGCGGCTGCAGGATCCGAAATACGTCCAGAGCCTGACCGATCAGTACATGATCGCGATGCAGCAGCAGACCGCCGCCGGCCAGACGGCGCCGAGCCTCGACAGCCTGGCCGTGCAGGCGGCCGGCCTGCTGGCCTGAGGGGAAGCTGCCGCGCATGATCGAGGCACCGGCGACGGCCGACATCTCTGCCCTGGTCGGGCGTGTGCGCGGCCTTCTGGACCGCGGGCAACTGCCGACGGCACAGAGGCTGCTGGCAGCGGTCGCGCGCGTCGCCGCGCCGTCGCCGGAGCTGTGGGCGTTGCAGGCGCGGCTCGCCCTGGGCCAGGGTGACGCGGCCGGTGCTGCCGCGCTGCTCGACCGGGCGGTCGCGGCGGCGCCCGCATCGGCTTCGCTGCGCCTGTGCCGCGCCGGGGCGCGGGCGGCCTGCGACGACGCTGCCGCCGCCCTGCAGGATGCGGCCGAGGCGGTGCTGCTGGCGCCGCGCCTGCCGGCGGCCAAGGCGCTGCTGGGCGCGCTGCTGCTGGAACTCCACCGGCCGCAGGAGGCGCTGGCCTGTCTGGAGGAGGCGGTGACCGATGCGCCGTCCGACCTGGCCGCCCGCCTCGCCCTGGCGCGGGCGCAGGAAGTGTGCGGGGCGGCGGCGGTGGCGGCGGCGACCCTGGCGGAGGGGGTGGCACAGCATCCGGCGTATGCCGGGCTGCGCACCGAATCGGTGCTGCTCGCGGTGCGGCGCGGCGCCTTCGAGGAGGCGGTGCGGCTGGCCGGCGCGGCGCGGCAGAGCGGCTGCGCCGATGCCGCCACGCTCGGGCTGCTCGGCCACGCCCTGTCCAGCCTCGGCCGCCACGACGCGGCGGCGGATGCCTATGTGGCGGCACTGCATCTGGCGCCGGAGGATGACTATGTGCGCCATCTGGTCGCCGCCGCCGGGCGCATCGCCGATGCCGGGCGGGCGCCGGCGGCCTATGTCCGCGCGGTGTTCGACGGCTATGCGGCGCGCTTCGATGCCCATCTGCTCGGCCTCGGCTACCGCGTGCCGGGCCTCGCCCGCGCGGCGCTGGCGGGCAGCGACTGCGCCGGGCCGGTGCTCGATCTCGGCTGCGGCACCGGGCTGCTGGCGCAGGCGCTGGCCGACCTCGCACCCGGCCCGTGGACCGGCGTCGATCTCTCGCCCCGCATGCTGGCGCTGGCTGCCGCGCGCGGCTGCTACGCCGAACTGCACGAGGCCGATCTGCCGGACTTCCTGGCCAGCGGAAACCGCCGCTGTTCGCTCGTCCTGGCCGGCGACGTGCTGCCCTATTTCGGCGATCTGGTTCCCCTGTTCGCTGCCGTCGCGCGGCACCTCGCGCCGGGCGGGCGGTTCGTCTGCTCGGTCGAATCGCTGCCGGGCGCGGACCCGCCCTGGCACCTCGGCCGGCTCGGCCGCTATCGCCATGCCGCCTCGCATGTCGCCGCGGCGGCGGCGGCCGCCGGCCTTCAGGTCGCACGGCTGGACGCCGAGATCATCCGCACCGAACAGGATGAGCCGGTGCCCGGCCTGTTCGCGGTGCTGCACGGCGGCGCGCCATGAGCAGGGCGACGGAGCAGGGCTGCGCCGCACTCGCATCCGGTGCGTGGGAGGCGGCGCGGGCGGCCTTCGATGCCGCGGTCGCGGCGGGCGACGACAGCGGTCCGACACTGCTCAACCTCGCGCTGGCGGAAGACCGGCTCGGGCTCGACGGCCGCGGACGCATGCGCGCGCTGGCCGCGCTGCACCCGGCCTGGGACGAACCGCCGCTCCGCCTCGCCGAAAGCTTCCGCCGCGGCGGCGAGCCGGTGGCGGCGATGGACGCCTATGATGCGGCCCTGGCGATCAATCCGAACCGGCCGGAGGCGCTGCTCGGCTTCGGGGCGGTGGCGCTCCTGGCCGGCGAGCCGGCGGCGGCGCTGCCAAGGCTGCTGCGCGCCTGTGCCCGCACGCCGGACGCGGCGGAGGGGTGGGATGCGCTCGGCCTCGCCTGGCGCGCCCTGGGCGCGGCGGCAGCGGCGGAGGACGCGGCGGCCCAGGCTCAGACCCTGCGCCCGGACCATTTCGGCTTCGCGCTGCGGCGCGCCGCGGCGGCGCTGGCGGCCGGAACGGCAGAGGCGGAACTGGTGCGGCTGGACGCAGCACCGCTCGACCCGGTCGCGGCCACCGCCCGCGGCGTGCTGCTCGCCGAACTCGGGCGGTCGGAGGACGCGGCGGCGGCGCTGGAGGTGGCCAGCGCGCTGGCACCGGACGCCCCCGAGCCGGCGGCGGCACTGGCGGGCGTGCTGACCGCCGCCCCCTGGCAGGCGGACACGCTGCCGGCACTGCGCCGCGCCGTCGCGCTGGTGCCCGGCGATATTGCCCTGCGCAACAACCTCGCCGCCCTGCTGACCCGCCATCAGCGCCACGAGGAGGCGCGCGCGCTGCTCGAGGAGCTGATCGCGGCGGAGGGCGAGCATCCGGCATTCCTGTGCAACCTCGCCAACGCACTGGTGCTGCTGGGACGGCAGGCGGCGGGGGTGGCGGCGGCACGGCGGGCGACCACGCTTGCGCCGGAGATGCACCTCGCATGGCGCACGCTCGGTGCCGCGCTCGTCTACGACGAAGGCGCGGATGCGGCCGAGCTGCGGGTGGTCGCGGAACGGGCGTCGGCGACGCTTGCGCGCACGCTGCCCCCCCCGCCCCCCGCACGCGGTCCGGAGCGGCGGCTGCGGCTCGGCCTGCTGTCGAACAAGCTCAAGACGCATCCGGTCGGCTGGCTGACGGTGGCGGCGTTCGAGGCGCTCGACCCGCGGGCGTTCGCGATCGTCTGCCTCGCCGGGCCGCCGCCCGGCCGGGGAGCGGGCAGCGACCCGGTGCAGCGCCGCTTTCACGCCGCCGCGGCGGAATGGCACGATGTGGCGGCACTCGCACCGGCCGCGATCGCGGCACGGGCGCGCGCGCTCGGCATCGATATCCTGATCGATCTCGGCGGCTGGGGCGACGACGGCAAGCTGACGGCCTGCGCCGACCGCTGCGCACCGGTACAGATCAAGTGGGTCGGCAACCAAGCCTACACCACCGGCCTGCCGGAAATGGACTGGTTCCTGACCGACCGGTGGGAAACGCCGGCCGGCAGCGAGCCGTTCTTCACCGAACGATTGCTCCGCCTGCCCGACGGCTATGTCTGCTACAGCCCGCCGGTCCATGCGCCGGAGGTGGCGCCCGCGCCGGTGCTGGCGCGCGGGCATGTCACGTTCGGCAATTTCGGCAACCTCGCCAAGATCACGCCTTCCGTGATCGCGGCCTGGGCCGAGGTGCTGCACCGCGTGCCGGACTCGCGGATGGTGGTGAAGGCTTACCAGTTCGCCGACACCGCCGTCGCCGCGCGCATCGCGGCGGCGTTCGCGGCGCAGGGCATCGCCCCGGCACGGCTCGATCTGCGCGGGACGACCGCGCACCGCACCCAGCTCGCCCAGCATGCCGATGTCGATATCGTGCTCGACACCTTCCCCTATGCCGGCGGGCTGACGACGTGCGAGGCGCTGTGGATGGGCGTGCCGGTGGTGACGCTGGCAGGCGGCACCTTCGCCGGCCGCCATTCCGCGAGCCACCTGCACAATTGCGGCCTGGGCGACTGGGTGGCGGCCGATCGCGCCGCGTTCGTCGCGATCGCCGCGGCGCGGGCGGCCGATTGTGCGGCGCTGGCGCGGCTGCGGGCGGAATTGCGCGGGCGCGTCGCACACGGCCCGCTCGGCGATGCGCCACGCTTCGCGGCGGCCCTGGGCGCGGCGCTGCGGCGGGCATGGCGGGCGGCATGCGCGGCGGCATGAGCACCTGTCCCGCCGTCGATGTGAACCTGTTCGTGCGCAACGGTGCCGCCACCATCGGCGCCACGATCGAAAGCGTGCTGGCGCAGAGCTGGCCCAACCTGACGCTGACGGTGATCGACAATGCCTCCGACGATGCGACGGTCGCGATCGTGCGCGGCTACATGGCCGAGGTGCCGGCGATCCGCCTGCTGCGCGGGCGCGCCGATATCGGGCTGACCGCCAATTGCGCCCGTGCCTTCGCCCATGGCGACGCCGGGTTCGTGCTGCCCAAGACCGCCGACGATCTCCTCGCACCCGACTTTGTCGCGGCGGTGATGGAGGAGCTGCTGGCAAACCCGGCCTGTGCCATGTGCCACGCCGCCGGCGTCGTGTTCGCCGGCGACGGCGATCTGCGCCACGCCTATCCCGAATCGCACCGGCTGCACGCGATCGGCGCCGACCCGGTGGCGCGCGCGCAGCACGTGATGGCGCGCTACACCAGTGCGCCGAGCTTCTGGGGCATCTATCGCCGCGACGCGGCGGAACGGCTGGCGGCGTTCCGCTGCAACGCCGGGTGGGATCATGCCGTGCTCGCCGAACTGGCGCTGTACGGCGAAATCCGCCATGTCGCAGCACCGCTGTTCCTGCGCCGCGACGGCGGCAAGCCAGTGGCGCGGATCGCCCGCGCGGCAACCGAGGCGGCGCAGCGCGGCCTGCCGATCGATGATGCGCTTGCCGATCTGCGCTGGATGACGCCCCTGATCACCACCGCCTATGCCCATGTCGCGCTGTTCGCAGTGGCGCGGCTGCCGGCCGCGCAGCGGGAGACGCTGATGGCGCTCGCCCCGCGCATCTTCCGCGCCCGCTGGGGTGCGCTGCTGCGCCAGGAGGCCGCTTCCTTCGCCGCCGCCGTGCCTGCCCTGCGCGCGGTGCCGGGGGCGTGGCGCGCCGCGCGCATCGCCGAGGTCGGGGAAGCGATCGCGGCGATCGTGCCCGACGCGGGACGCCACGCCGCCTGACCGGCCCCGGCGGCTGGCGCGGCGCGCGCCGCTGCGCTAACCCTTCCCCCCGACCGGGGTGAGGAGGACACCGTGGCGGGCCTCGATGCCATCGAGACGGCGTCGCGCGATGAAATCGCCGCGTTGCAGACGGTGCGGCTGCGCCGGACGCTCGATCATGCCTGGCGCAACGTTCCGCATTACCGCCGCAGCTTTGCCGAGGCCGGGGTGCATCCCGGCGATCTGCGCACGCTCGACGACCTCGCCCGCTTTCCGTTCACCACCAAGCAGCATCTGCGCGACGCCTATCCGTTCGGCCTGTTCGCCGTGCCGCGCACGGAC
Source organism: Pseudomonadota bacterium (assembly GCA_021847995.1). Classification (GTDB taxonomy): domain Bacteria; phylum Pseudomonadota; class Alphaproteobacteria; order Acetobacterales; family Acetobacteraceae; genus JAFKFJ01. The sequence goes on from JAJZNE010000064.1 coordinate 11,857, forward strand.
GTGCGGCGGCTGCATGCCTCCTCGGGCACCACCGGCAGCGCGACTGTCGTCGGCTCGACACAGGCGGACCTCGACATATGGGCGCATCTGGTCGCCCGCTCGATCCATGCCGCCGGCGGGCGGGCGGGGATGACGGCACATATCGCCTATGGCTACGGGCTGTTCACCGGCGGCCTCGGCGCGCATGCCGGGGCGGAGCGGCTGGGCTGTGCCGTGGTGCCCGTCTCCGGCGGCATGACGCCGCGGCAGGTACGCCTGCTGTGCGACCTGCGCCCCGAAATCCTGATGGCAACGCCGAGCTACGCCCTGGTGATTCTCGACGAATGCCGCGCCAGGGGCGTCGATGCGCGCGCGCTCGGGCTGCGCAGCGGCATCTTCGGCGCCGAGCCGTGGAGCGAGGCGATGCGCACCGAGCTGGAGCAGGGATTCGGCATCGACGCCGTCGATATCTACGGGCTGTCGGAAGTGATGGGACCGGGCGTGGCCAGCGAATGCGTGGAGAGCAAGGACGGCCCGGTGGTCTGGGAGGATCACTTCTACCCCGAGGTCATCGACCCGCAGAGCGGCGCGCTGCTGGCGGACGGGCAGCCGGGCGAACTCGTGTTCACCACCCTGAGCCGGCAGGCGATGCCCCTGATCCGCTACCGCACGCGCGACCTGTCCTGCCTGCTGCCCGGCACGGCGCGGACGATGCGGCGGATCGGCCGCATCGCCGGACGGTCGGACGACATGATCGTGCTGCGCGGCGTCAAGCTGTTCCCGAGCCAGGTCGAAGCGCTGATCCTGCGCGACACGCGGCTGGCGCCGCACTACCTGATCGAACTGCACCGGGAAGGCCGGCTGGACCGGATGACGGTGCGGGTGGAAACGCGCGACGGCGTGGCCGACGACGGGGAGGCTGCCGCGGCGCTGATGCATGCGGTCAAGGAGGTGCTCGGCGTGACGGCACGGATCGAGGTGACGGCGGCGGGCAGCATAGAACGTTCCGCCGGCAAGGCACTGCGCGTGCGCGACCTGCGCGGAACCGTGCGATGAGCGCGGCGTTCGCGGCGGATTGTGCTGCCTATTCCGCACAGTGGCAGGCCGGCGCTGCAACGCTCGCCGCCCTCCCGGCGAGGCCCGCGCGCAGCGCGGCGGAACAGGCGACGGCGGCACGGCTGCTGGCGGAGGGAAGGGCCCTGCGCGCCGCCTTTCTCGACGCCCACGCAGCGGCACTGTACCGCGCGCTGACCGGCGATCTGACGCACTTCCTGCGCGTGCGCGAACTGGTGGACGCGGCGGCGCTGCGCGTGCCGGGCCTCGTTCCCGCCGCTGCCGATCTGGCCCGCGAAGCGACGCATCGCCAGGCCGACAAGGACGGGCTCGAGATCGATCAGGGCATGCTGCTCGCCCATTTCCTTGCCGATCCTGTCTGCGGGCGCCATCTCTGTCATGCGATGCTGCTGCCGCGCGCGGAGTCGCCCGCGCTGCTGGCACAGTTGCAGCGCGACGGACAGGTCGATCTGCCGACCGCGCGGGTGCGCCGCCTGGGCAATGCGACGCTGGTCCTGACGCGCAATCCGCGCTTCCTGAACGCGGAGGATGAAGCGACGCTCGATGATTTCGAAATCGCGGTCGATCTCGCGACCCTCGACCCGGCAAGCAGCGCGGCGGTGCTGCGCGGCGATGTGGTGGCGCATCCGCGCTATGCCGGGCGGCATGTGTTCTCCGCCGGCATCAACCTGACGCATCTCTATCACGGCCGGATTTCCCTGCTGTGGTATCTGCGGCGCGATCTCGGCCCCGTCAACAAGATCTTCCGCGGCCTCGCCTCCCCGGATGCCGCACCGGACGAATGGCGCGGCACGACGGCGGAAAAGCCGTGGATCGCCGCGGTCGATGCCTTTGCGATCGGCGGCGGCTGCCAGGTGCTGCTGGCGTGCGACTATGTGCTCGCCGCCCGCGATGCGTTCATGACGCTGCCGGCGCGACGGGAGGGGATCATTCCCGGCGCTGCCAATCTGCGCCTGCCGCGCTTCACCGGCGATCGCATCGCGCGGCAGCTGATCTCCTACGGACGCCGGCTGGACTGCGACTCGCCCGAGGGGCGGCTGATCTGCGATGAGGTCGTCGATCCCGCCGGGATGGATGGGGCGATCATGAAGGTGATCGACGGGCTGACCAATTCCGGTGCGGTCGGGCTTGCCGGCAACCGCCGCGCGCTGCGCGTCGGCGCGGAGCCGCTGGACACTTTCCGCGCCTACATGGCGGTCTATGCGCATGAGCAGGCGCTGTGCCATTTCAGCCCGCAGCTGATCGCCAATCTCGAACGCCACTGGCGCGCACAGGAACGGACGGCATGACGAAACCGGACATCGGCATCGGCCTGATCGGATCGGGGTTCATGGGGCGCACGCATGCGCTCGGCTTCCTCAATGCCGGCCGCGTGTTCGATCTGCCGGCGCCACCGCGGCTGGAGATGCTGGCCGACGTGACGGAGGACGCGGCGCAACGGGCGGCGGCGGCGCTCGGTTTCCGGCGCGCGACCGGGGACTGGCGCACCCTCGTTGCCGATCCGGACGTGCAGGCCGTCGCCATCACCACGCCGAACGCGCTGCACCGGGAAATGGCACTGGCCGCGATCGCCGCCGGCAAGCACGTGCATTGCGAAAAGCCGCTGGCCGCGACGGCCGCCGATGCACGCAGCATGGCCGAAGCTGCGGCGCGCGCCGGCGTCGTCACCGCCGTCGGCTTCAACTATCTCAGGAATCCGATGCTGGCGCTGGCGCGCGACATCATCGAAGCCGGCGAAATCGGCGAAATCCGCACCTTCACCGGCATTCATGCCGAGGATTACATGGCCGATCCCGAGGCACCGTGGACCTGGCGGCTCGATCCCGATGCCGCCGGCGGGGCGCTCGCCGATATCGGCAGCCACATCATCGCCACCGCACGCTTCCTGCTCGGACCGATCGAGCGCGTGCTGGGCGACGTGGTGACGGTGATCCCGTCGCGCCCGGCAGCACCCGCCAGCAGCCAGCGCCGCGCCGTGACGGTGGACGATGTGGCGCGCGCGCATCTGCGCTTCGCGTCCGGCGCGAGCGGCTCGCTGGAGGCGAGCTGGGTGGCGAGCGGGCGCAAGATGCGCCACGATTTCGAGATCGCCGGCAGCCGGGGAGCGATCGCCTTCAGCCAGGAGCGGCTGAACGAACTGCTGCTCTACCGCAGCGACGATCCGCCTGCGCGCCGCGGCTTCCGCACCATCTTCGCCGGCCCCGCGCATCCGCCATACGGCGCGTTCTGCATCGCCCCCGGCCACCAGATCGGGTTCAACGACCTGAAAACGATCGAGATGCGCGATTTCCTGCTGGCGATCGCGGGCGGTGCGGGCGGCCATGCCGATTTTGCCGAAGGGCTGGCGGTGATGGAAACGACGGAGGCGATCGTCGCCTCGGCCCGTCAGGGATGCTGGGTGCGCGTCGGCGCGTAACGGCGAGGGATGGGGGCATGAGCATCGGCATCGGCGTGATCGGCGCGGGCGTGATGGGCGCGGACCATGCCCGGACCATCGCGACCGCGGTCGGCGGCGCCCATCTGGCGGCGATCGCGGATGCCGACCGAGCGCGGGCGGCCGATGTCGCCGCGGCGCTGGGCGTGCGCAGCTTCGCCGACGGTATGGCGCTGATCGCCGATGCCGGCGTCGATGCCGTGCTGGTCGCCTCGCCCGACGCGACTCATGCCGCTTTCGTGCTCGCCGCCCTTGCCGCCGGCAAGCCGGTGCTGTGCGAAAAGCCGCTGGCGCCGACGGCTGCCGCATGCGAGGCGGTGATGGCGGCGGAAATGGCAGGCGGTGTGCGGCGCGTGCAGGTCGGGTTCATGCGGCGCTTCGATCCCGGCTACGCCATCCTGCGCCGCCGCTTCGCCGCCGGTGAGATCGGCGCGCCGGTGATGCTGCATTGCCTGCATCGCAACGCGACGATGCCGGCATTCTTCGATTCCGACATGGTGATCACCAACGCCGCCGTCCACGAACTCGACATCACGCGCTGGCTGCTGGAGCAGGAGATCGTCGCCGTCAGCGTGTTCGCCCCCGCCGCGCCGGACGCCGCCCCCGGCGCGGTGCGCGACCGGCAGTTGCTGGTGCTGGAGACATCGGGCGGGGTGGTGGCGGATGTGGAAGTATTCGTCAGTGCCGGCTACGGCTATGACGTGCGCGCCGAGCTGGTCGGTACGCAGGGCAGCCTCGCCCTGGCGCCGCAGGAACCGGTGACGGTGCGGGCCGCCGGCCGAGCCGCCCGGGCCATCGCCGCCGACTGGCGCGGCCATTTCGCGGCGGCCTATCAGCTTCAGTTGCAGGCCTGGGTGCAGGCGCTGCGCACCGGCACGCCGTGCGGCGCCGGCGCGTGGGACGGCTACGCCGCGACGCTGATCGCAGAGGCCTGCATCGAGGCACGCCGCAGCGGCGCCCGCGTGGCGGTCGCCCTGCCGCCGCGCCCGGCCTTCTACCGGCCGGCAGTCACGCCCTGACGGCCGCGCCGGCGTGATGAAGGCGGGCCTGCGCGCTCAATGCAGCTTCACGCTCGGTTCCTCCATGCGCTGCGACAGCGCGCCGAGCAGCGCATGCCACGCGACCCGGCCGGTGCCATGCAGCGCCGCCTGGTGCATCTTGTAGAGCATGCGATAGACGAGGCGCGCGAAATACCCCTCGATGAACACATTGCGGCCGAGCAGCCCGCCCATCAGGCTGCCCACCGTGCTGTATTTGCCGAGCGAGACCAGGGAACCGAAATCGCGGTACACGAACGGCTCCGGCGCCCGGCCGTCGAGACGGTGGCGCAGCTGGCGCAGCAGGTGGGAGGCCTGCTGGTGCGCCGCCTGCGCCCGCGGCGGCACCGGATGGGGAAAGCCCGGGCGCGGACAGGCGGCGCAGTCGCCGATCGCGAAGATGTCGGGGTCGCGCGTCGTTTGCAGGGTCTGCCGCACGACGAGCTGGTTGATGCGGTTGCTCTCCAGCCCATCGAGATCGCGCAGCACGTCCGGCGCCTTCACCCCGGCGCACCAGACGACGAGTTCGGCAGGAATGAAGCTGTCGTCGGCCAGGACCACGCCGTCCGCCCGCACCTCGGCGACGCGGGCGCCGGTCATCACTTCGACACCCAGGCCCTCCAGCAGCTTGCGGGTCGCCTCGGCGATGCGCTCGGGCAGGGCGGGCAGGATGCGCCCGGCCGCCTCGATCAGGACGATGCGGATGTCGCGCTCCGGCTGGATGCGGTCGAGGCCGTAGGCGACCACGGCGCGCACGGTGCGGTGCAGCTCGGCGGCGAGTTCGGTGCCGGTGGCGCCGGCCCCGATCACGGCCACATGCAACTGGCCGGGCCGCACCGGTGCCGCCTGCGTATTGGCCCGCAGACAGGCGTTGACGAGGCGGCGGTTGAACCGCGTCGCCTGTTCCGGCGTGTCCAGCGGCACCGCGAAATGCTGCGCGCCTGGCGTGCCGAAATCGTTGGTGACGCTGCCGAGCGCCAGCACCAGCGTGTCATAGCCGAGACTCTGCGGCGGCGTGATCTCCCGTCCCTCGTCGTCGATGGTGGCGCCGAGGCGGATTTCCCGGCGGGCACGGTCCAGTCCGACCAGGCTGCCGAAGCGGTAGGTGAAATGGTGCCAGTGCGCCTGGGCCAGGAAGTTCAGTTCGTGCTGGCCGCGGTCGATGCTGCCGGCGGCGACGGCATGCAGCAGCGGCTTCCACAGATGCGTGCGCCCCCGCTCCACCAGCGTGATCTGCGCGCGCCCGCGCCGGCCCAGGGTATCGCCGAGCCGCGTCACCAGTTCCAGCCCCGCCGCCCCGCCACCGACCACGACGATCCGATGCCGGCCGTCCGCCCCACCCTGCGCCATTCCGCCCCCTTTCAATCCGGCCCGACTCTCCCCCGGCCAGAAGCCGCGCACGGCGGAGTGATCACGCCGGCAACGAAAGCCGGCCTGCGGCGCTGTTATGGTTGGGCGTTTCACAAGTTGCGCAAGGAGTTTTTCGGTGCCCCTGTCCTGGTCCGCACTTCTGCTGCCGCTGCTGCTCGGCGGCTGCCTGTCGTTCAGCAGCAGCAACCCGCCGCCGCCCGCCACCGTGGTGGTGCCGCAAGGCTCGACTGCCGTGTGCAGCAACGGGTCGGCACCGCCCTGTCACTGACCCAGCGGCGGCATTCCGGCTGATTGCTGGGCGGCGGCGATGCGGCGGGCGCGGGACATCACCTGTCCGGCGAACACCACCGCCCCGCCGCCCCGCACCAGCCCGGCGGCGCGCAGCCCCGCCATCGTCCAGGTGTTGCACGTGTCCAGCATGTCATAGGTGCCGGTGGCGGCGTAATAGGCGCTGCCCGGATACGGCCCCGGGCGGAAGAACCGCGGCGCACCGTCCGCGGTGCGCTCGGCCGACTCGCCGAGGAAGCGGTGCAGCGCCGCCTCCCCCCCTGGGCCGAGCCGCAGCACCACCACCCGGTCGGCGCCGAACGCGGCGGCCGGCGGGGCGGGCAGCGCCGTCACCACCAGCAGCGCGCGGCTCGGCAGCAGCGCGGAGAGTTTGTCCAGCAGGCCGTGATCGGCCGAGAACAGATATTGCCGCTCGCCGAAGCCGAAGCAGAGCGTGCGGGCGCCGGGAAAGGCGGCGGCGAAAGGGGCGAGCGGGTCGGCGGGATCGGCCGGGGGATCGAGGCACAGATCCGTGTGCCAGCCGCGCTCGGCAACCGTGACAGAACCATTCGTCGCCCCCGGCGCCGCAACCGGCGCCGCAACCGGCGCCGGCGCCGGGGCGGCGCAGCCGGCGAGCGCCAGCGCCAGCGCCCACCGGGGCAGGCGCATGGGGCGTGCCGCTAGATCACGCCGCGTTCCCGCAGCCCCGCGATCGCCGCCGGGTCGAGGCCGAGCAGTTCGCCCAGCACCGCTTCGGTGTCCGCCCCCAGCAACGGCGGCGGCAGGCGGTAGTCGGCCGGCGTGGCCGACAGGCGCACCGGGTTGGCGAGCAGCTTCACTGTCCCGCCCGCCGCCGTCGGATGCGCCATCTCCACCACCATGTTCCGCGCCTTGACCTGCGGGTCGGCAAACACCTCCGACAGGCGGTTGATCGGCCCGCCCCCGATCGACAGCGCCTCCAGCCGCTCCACCCACCACGCGGTCGGATGGCGTGCCAGGACCGGGGCGAGCGTGTCGGTGACCAGGGCGCGGTTGGCGACCCGGGCGGCGTTGGTGGCGAAATGCGGGTCATCCGGCAGCGCCGCGAGGTCGAATGCCGTGCAGAAGCGGCGGAACGTGGCATCGTTGCCGATCGACAGCACGACATGCCCGTCGGCGGTGGCAAACACCTGATAAGGCACGATGTTGGGATGCTGATTGCCGAGGCGCGGCGGATTCTCCCCGGTCGCGAGGTAGTTCATCCCCTGGTTGGCAAGCCAGGCGACATGCGTGTCCAGCATGCCGATGTCGATATGCTGCCCCTCCCCGGTCCGTTCCCGGTGGCGGAGGGCGGCGAGCACGCCGATGCAGCCATAGAGGCCGGCGAAAAGGTCGGCGACCGGGATGCCGACCTTCTGCGGCATGCCGTCCGGCTCCCCGGTCAGGCTCATCACCCCGCCCATCGCCTGCACCAGGCTGTCATAGCCCGGCCGCGCCGCATAGGGCCCGGTCTGGCCGAAGCCGGTAATGGAACAATAGATCAGGCCGGGATGGGCGCCCCGCACCTGCTCCCACCCGAGGCCATAGCGGGCGAGGCCGCCGGCCTTGAAATTCTCCACCAGGATGTCGCAGCGACCGAGCAGACGATGCGCCAGCGCCTGCCCCTCCGGCTGCGCGATATCGAGGGTCACGGAGCGCTTGTTGCGGTTGACACCGGCGAAATAGGCACTCTCGCTGCTGCCGGGCAGGAACGGCGGCGCGAAGCCGCGGGTATCGTCGCCGCTGCCCGGCTTCTCGATCTTGATCACCTCGGCGCCCAGGTCGCCCAGCATCTGCACGCAGGTCGGACCGGCCAGCACCCGTGTCAGATCGAACACGCGCAGCCCGCAAAGAGGCCCGCTCGGCGTCGGAGTGTCGCTCATGCGCGGCTTATAGACCACCGGGCCGGCGGCGGAAACCGCGGCTGCCGCGGCCGGTGGGTGTTGCAGCCATGCAACAGTTCCGGGACGAATGCCACGCCGATTTGTGTAGAGGGGAACCGCCTTACAGGTCGTTAAGTTGATCTGCCGCGGCGCAGGTTCCTATGGGGGGCCTGTCCTTGAGAGATCTCGGAGCGAGGAATAGGGCGAATGAACCTCAAGCAAGCCTTACTGGCCGGAGCGATTGTGGCCGTCCCGGCGCTGGCATCGGCGCAGCCGGTCCAGGGCCTCTATATCGGCGCGGGCGCCGGGGCCAATTTCCTGATGTCGGAGCCGAACAAGGGATTCGGCCTGCCGGGCGGCGGCACGTTCGGCGACCATAACGGCGTTAACTCCAACACCGGCTGGATGGGCGAGGGCGCAGTCGGCTGGGGCTTCGGCAACGGGTTCCGTGCTGAACTGGAAGCGGATTTCTATCGCAACCAGTTCTCCGGCATCCAGGGTCTCGGCGGCGCCGACGGGTTCGAGAACAAATACGGCGGCATGGTCAACGCCTATTACGACTTCAACCTCAAGCCGTACGGCATTTCCTGGCTACAGCCCTATCTCGGCCTCGGCGTCGGATACCAGCGCAACCAATGGGCGTCGGTCGCCGGCGGCCCGATCGCTTCGCAGTTGCAGGTCAACAACGCCACCGGCGGCTTCGCCTATCAGGGCATCGTCGGGCTTGCCTTCCCGATCCAGTCGGCGCCGGGACTTGCGGTCACCGTTGAATACCGGGTGATGGACATGCCGTTCACCCGCAATTACAACGCCGTTCTCGATACCCCGGCGGGCAAGGTCGGCGGCATCCAGCGGATGGGCGAGGAGATCAACCAGAGCGTGCTGCTCGGCTTCCGCTACGCCTTCAACGCCGCCCCGCCGCCGCCGCCACCGGCACCGGCCCCTGCTCCGGTCGCTGCCCCGGCCCCGGCGCCATCGCGCACCTATCTCGTGTTCTTCGACTGGGACAAGGCCGACCTGACCGAGCGGGCGAAGCAGATCATCGCCGAGGCGGCGCAAAACTCGACGCGCGTGCAGGTGACCCGGATCGAGGTCAACGGCTACACCGACACCTCCGGCAATCCGAAATACAACCAGCAGCTTTCCGTCAAGCGCGCGCAGAACGTGGCGGCGGAGCTGGTGCGCGACGGCGTGCCGGAGCAGGAGATCACCGCCCAGGGCTTCGGCGACACCAAGCTGCTGGTGCCGACCGCCGCCGGCGTGCGTGAGCCGCAGAACCGGCGGGTGGAAATCATCCTGCACTGAGCCTGCGACCTGTCCCCGCGACCTCCGCCGCTCCGACCGGACGGCGGAGGTCGAATGCCCCCTCCGTCCTGCCGCGCCGCTGACCGGGGACGGTGCCGGCCGGTGCCGGCGCGCCCGGACTTGCCATCGCTCCGGCCGGGCGGCTCGCCGCCGCCGGGGCGCCGGGATTATGCTGCCGGCCGCGCGGAGAGGAGGCGACGATGCGGCGAACGATGCGGCGCGGTCTGATCGGGGCGGCAGCCGCCGCGCTGGGCCTGCTGGCGAGCATGCCGGCCGTTGCCCAGCCGGTCGGGACGACGGATATCGGCGGCACCGTCCACGGCCCCAGCGGCGGCGAGGCCGGCGTCTGGGTGATCGCAGAGACCGTCGAACTGCCCACCCGCTTCGCCCGCATCGTCGTCACCGATGACGCCGGCCGCTTTCTGATCCCCGATCTGCCGGCGGTGAACTACAGCGTCTGGGTGCGCGGCTACGGCCTCGTCGACTCGCCGCACATGCGGGCAAAGCCCGGCCAGCACCTCGATCTCGCCGCCATACCGGCCCCGGATGCCGCCAGTGCCGCGCACTACTATCCGGCGGTCTACTGGTATGCGCTGCTGCATGTGCCGTCGCAGAGCGAGCTGGGGGCGCCGCTCTCCGCCTGGCTCAGGCAGATGAAGAACATCGGCTGCATCGGCTGCCATCAGATCGGGCAGGAGGCGACGCGCACCATTCCCGCCCAGTTCGGCAGTTTCGATACCGCCGAGGAGGCGTGGATGCGCCGCCTGCAATCGGGCCATGCCGGGGCGGAGATGATGCGTCAGGCGGGTTCCTTCGGCGGCCTGCCGCTGCGCATGCTCGGCGACTGGAGCGACCGCATCGCCGCCGGCGCGCTGCCGCAGGAAGCGCCGCCGCGCCCGCAGGGGATCGAGCGCAATCTCGTCGTCACCACCTGGGAATGGGGCACGCCGAGCAGCTACGTGCATGACCTGATTTCCTCCGACGAGCGCAATCCCACGGTCAACGCGCATGGCCGGCTGTTCGGCTCGCCGGAATACAGCAGCGACGACATGCCGATCCTCGATCCGCAGACCAACACCGTCGCATCCTTGCACCTGCCGGTGCGCGACCCCGCCACGCCGGAGGCAACCGGCTTCGGCTTCCTGCCGCAGCCGTTCCAGCCCTCCGCCTACTGGGGCGATGCCACGATCTGGGAGACCAGAGCCAACAACCACAACGCCATGATCGACGGCACCGGCCGCGTGTGGCTCGCCGCCTCGATCCGCGGGCCGGACAACCCGGCATTCTGCCGCGCCGGCTCCGACCTTCCCTCGGCGCGCTATTTCCCGCTCGACCGATCGCCCCGGCAGGCCGCCGTCCTCGATCCGGCGACGATGCGCTATACCTTCGTCGATACCTGCTTCGGCACGCATCATCTGCGCTTCGGCTACGACGCCCACGACACGCTGTGGTTCAGCGGCACCGGCCCGGTGGCCGGCTGGCTCGACACCAGGGTGTTCGCCGCGACCGGAGATGCGGCGCGCGCGCAGGGCTGGGCGCCGTTCGTGCTCGACACGATCGGCAGCGGCAGGCGGGGTGCCTTCCGCGACCCCGGCGACCCGCCGGATCCGACGAAGGACACGCGCGTCGTGCTCGACGCCGCCTCCGGCCCCTATGCGGTGATGCCGAGTCCGGTGGACGGATCGGTGTGGTACACGATCGGCATTTTCGGCAGCCGCAAGCCGGCGCTGCTGCGCTTCGACCCGCAGACCAAGCTGTCGGAGGTCTATGATGTGCCGCTGCCCGGCTTCGGCATTCGCGGCGGCGACATCGACGGCAACGGCGTCGTGTGGGCCTCGCTGTCGAGCGGCCATCTGGCGAGTTTCGACCGGCGCAAGTGCAAGGGCCCGCTGAACGGGCCGACCGCGACCGGGGACCATTGCCCGGAAGGCTGGTCCTTCTACCAGTATCCCGGCCCCGGCTTCGCCGGCATCGGCGCCAACAGTGCCGAGGCGAGCTACTACACCTGGGTCGATCAGCACGACACGCTCGGGCTTGGCGAGAACGTGCCGATCTCGACCGCCAACCTCAACGACGGCTTCGTCGCGCTGAAGGACGGGCGGATGATCCTGCTGCGCGTGCCCTATCCGTTGGGGTTCTTCGCCAAGGGGCTGGACGGGCGCATCGACGATCCGGATGGCGGGTGGAAGGGCCGCGGCCTGTGGTCATCCTCGGGCGACCGGGCGCCGTGGCTGCGCGAAGACGGCAAGGGCAGCCGGCCGCTGGTGGTCCATATTCAGCTCCGTCCCGACCCGCTCGCCGATTAGCCGCCGGGCGCCACCGCACGCAGCGGGGCGGGATGCCCTGACCCGGTTGTCGCACCGGCGCAGACGTGCCATGCCTGCCGCGCCGGCATGAGGCCACGGGTGCCGGGAGAGACGGGGGAATGTGCGATGCGGCAGATCGTTTGCGCCTGCGGCCTGCTGCTCACCTTCCTGCACACGCCAGCGCTCGCCGACGGCGCCGCCAGGGTGGTGCGCATCGGCGCCTTGCTGCCGATCTCGGGCGCCGGCGCCTATTTCGGCGTGCAGGACCGCGAGGGGATCGACCTGGCGCTCGACCAGCTCGCCAAATCGCCGCCCGGCGGCGCGCGGTTCGATGTCCATATCGAGGATTCCGCCTGCAGCCCGCTGCCGGCCACCCAGGCGGCCCGCCGCCTGCTCGACGGCTACCGGCCCGACATCATCATCGGCGAGGAATGCTCGGACGCGACTCTCGCGGTGATGCCGCTGGTGTTGCAGGCAGGCGTGCCGCTGCTCAACGCCGGCTCCTCCGCGCTGCGCATCACCGACCCCGGCAATCGGGAGACGTTCCGCATCCTGCCCGATGAGGTGATGCAGGGCGAGGATCTGGCGAACCATGCCTATCGCGATCTCGGCGCCCGCAACGCGGTGCTGCTGCACGAGAATACCAACGCCGGCATCGGCAACGCGGCGATCTTCGCCCGCCGGTTCGCGGCTCTCGGCGGCAAGGTGGTGCAGACGATCGGCTTCGGCCGCGACGTGAATGATTTCACCGCGATCGCGACCCGCATCGCCGCCCTCGGCCCGATCGACGTGATCCCGACCTACACGCTGGAGGGTCAGGGCCTCAAGATCACCGAGGCCCTGGCGCAGGCGGGCGTGGTCCGCGGCGGCGGCGGCCATGCCGTGCAGCTCGGCACCATCTGGCTGCCGCTCGGCTTCGACCAGCAGGCCGGGAAGGCGGCGGAAGGGTATGTCCGCATCGTGCAGTTCGAACCGCGCGACCCGCGCCCGGTGGTGCAGGATTTCGTCGCCGCGTTCCAGGCGAAATTCGGCCACCAGCCGACGCATATCAGCGCCCATGCCTACGACCAGATTATGCTGATCGCCGATGCCGTGCGCCGCGGCGCCGCCACGCCGGCCGCAATCCGCGACCGGCTCGCCGCGACGCGCGGGTTCTCCGGCGTCACCGGCAGCGTCGTGTTCGACGAACACAACCAGAATGTCAGCCGCGACACGATTCATTACGTCGAAACAGAGGCCGACGGCTCCTTCAAGCCGCTGGATTGGAAGTAGCCCTCCGCGATGTTCGTGCTCGCCGTCCAGCAGGGCCTCAACGGTCTCGTTCTCGGCAGCCTCTACGTGCTGGTCGCACTCGGCCTCACGCTCGTCTATGGCGTGCTGGTGCAGATCAACTTCGCCCACGCCGATTTCGTCATGATCGGTGCGTTCAGCGCCTATTTCGTCACCCATGCGCTGCACGGCGACTATCTGCTCAGCCTCGCCGCCGCCGGCGCGGTCGGTGCGCTGCTCGGCTATCTCGTCAACGCCGCGATCTTCGCGCCGCTGCTTGGCAAGGGCAGCGAGCTGCGCCCGCTGATCGCCACCATCGGCGTCTCCGTCATGCTGGAGAATGGCGCGCTGGCGCTGCTCGGTCCGGTGCCCTATGCGTTCGCGACGCGCTACAGCGCCGAGGTGATCCGCTTCGGCCCGCTCTACCTCACCGCGCAGAGCGTGATCATCCTCGCCGTCGCGGCAACCGCCATCGTCCTGCTCCATGGGTTCCTGCGCTTCACCTTTCTCGGCAAGGCGCTGCGCGCAGTGGCGCAGGACCGCGAGACGGCCGGGCTGATGGGCATCGCCCCCGACCGGCTGATCATGCTGACCTTCATCATCGGCTCGGCGCTCGCCGGCCTCGGCGGCGCACTGCTCGCCCCGGTGCTGGTGCTGACCCCGTTCGCCGGCACCTCCGTCATCGTCAAGGCGTTCGCGATCGTCATCATCGGCGGTTTCGGCAATATCGAGGGCACGATCCTCGCCGGGCTGCTGGTCGGCCTGATCGAGGCCATGACGACGCAGGTGCTCGATCCCGGCCTGATCGACATCGTGGTGTTCGGGCTGCTGCTCGCCATGCTGGTGATCCGCCCCACCGGCCTGATCGCCGAACGGCGGGAGGAGAATGTCTGACGTCCCCTCCCCCGTCGCCGCGGCGTCCCTGCCGGCGGCCGAATGTCGGCCGGGATGGCCGGGACGCGCCGGAGCGGCGGCGACGCTGGGCATCGTCGCCATCCTGCCGCTGGTCCTGCGCGACAGCTACGGGCGCGGGCTGCTGATCGCCGGTGCGCTCAATGTCATCCAGGCACTCGGTCTCGATCTCATCCTCGGCTTCGCCGGCCAGCTCGATCTCGGCGCCGCCGCCTTCTACGGCATCGGCGCCTATGTCTCGACGCTGCTGGTGATGCTGGCGGGCGTCGGGTTCTGGCCGGCGCTGGCGCTGGGAACGCTGGCCGCGGGCGTCATGGGCGGCGTGCTGGCGCTGCTGACGGTACGGCTGCGGGGACATTATCTCGCCATCGCCTCGCTCGGCTTCGCCGTCATCACCTATCAGGTGCTGCTGAACTGGATCAGCCTCACCCAGGGGCCGCTCGGCCTTTACGGCATCACCCCGCCCGCCGGCTTCACCGATCCGGTCCGCCTGTTCTACCTGATCGCCGCCTGCGCGGTGCTGGTGTTCGCTGCCCTGCGCGCCCTGCTCGCCTCTCCGGTCGGTGCGACACTGGCGGCGCTGCGCGAGGATGAAATCTCCGCCGCCTCGCTCGGCATCGACTGCCGGAGGTGGAAAGCCTTCGCCTTCGCGGTCGGCTCGGCGGTCGCCGGGCTGGCCGGCGGCCTCTATCCCGGCTTCGCCGGAACGCTGGTGCCGGATGCCTTCGCGCCGGCCGACTCGTTCGGCGTGCTGGCGATGGTGATCGTCGGCGGCATCGGCACCCTGCGCGGGCCGGTGCTGGGCGCCGTCGTGCTCACGCTCGCCCCCGAATTGCTGCGTGGCATCGGCGATGCGCGCATGATCGTCTATGGGCTGGCGCTGACGCTGGTGGTGCTGTTCATGCCCGGCGGCCTCGACGGAGCATGGCGGATGGCGGCGGCGCGCCTGCGCAGGAACCAGGCAGGATGACCGGCCCCGGCGCGGCCCCGCTGCTGACGGCGGAGGATCTGCACAAGCGTTTCGGCGGGGTGCAGGCGGTGGGCGGCCTTTCGTTCACGCTGCCGCCGGCGACGGTGCTTGCCGTGATCGGCCCGAACGGCGCCGGCAAATCGACCCTGCTCAATCTCCTCAGCGGCGTGCATCGCGCCGATGCCGGGCGGCTCAGCTTCGCCGGCACCGAGCTCGCCGCCCTGCCCGCGCATCGCCGCGCCCGGCTCGGCCTTGCCCGCACCTTTCAGAAGATCCGCCTGTTCCGGCATCTGTCGGTGCTGGAGAATGTGCTCGCCGGGTTCTACACGCAGCATCGCATTCCCACCTGGCAATATTTGCTGCACGGCCCTGCCTTCCACGCCGACCGGCGGCGCTGCCGGCAGGCGGCGGCGGAGCTGCTCGCCTTCGTCGGCCTGCTGGCGCGCGCCGCAACGCCGGCCGGTGCGCTGGCCTATGGCGAGCAGCGGCTGCTGGAGATCGCCCGCGCGCTCGCAACCCAGCCGCGCCTGCTGCTGCTGGACGAGCCGGCGGCCGGCCTCAACGGCGCCGAGACGGAGGCGCTGCGGGTCCGGCTCACCGCCCTGCGCGGACGTGGCCTGGCGATGATCCTGGTCGAGCATGACATGGATCTGGTCACTCGCATCGCCGATCAGGTATTGGTGATGCATTACGGCCAGAAACTGTTTGCCGGCACCCCGGCCGCGATGCGCGAAGATGCGGGCGTGATCGCGGCCTATCTCGGCGGTGAACTGGCATGACCCCGCTGCTGGAGGCGACCGCGCTCGACCTCGCCTACGGCCCCGTCGCCGTCTGCCGCGACCTCAGCTTCCAGGTCATGGCGGGCGAAGCGGTGGCCCTGATCGGCGCCAACGGCGCCGGCAAGACCACGACCCTGCGCGCCGTCGCCGGCCTGCTCGCGCCGCGCGCCGGCACGCTGCGCTTCGCCGGGCAGACCATCGACCGGCTGCCGTCCCATGCCCGCCTCGGGCTCGGCATCGCCCTGGTGCCGGAGGGGCGGCGCGTGTTTCCCTTCCTGACCGTGCGCGAGAATCTGGAAATGGGCGGCTTCCGCCATCGCCATCAGCGGCGGCACGTCGCCCGCCTGATCGAACGCGGCTTCGCCTGGTTTCCCCGCCTGCGCGAGCGCGCCGGCCAGCGCGCCGGCACGCTCTCGGGCGGCGAGCAGCAGATGCTGGCGCTCGCCCGCGCCATGATGAGCGAACCGCGCCTGCTTTGCCTCGACGAACCCTCGCTCGGCCTCGCGCCGATCGTGGTGCAGGACATCTTCCGCACCATTGCCGCGATCAACCGCGACGGCACCAGCATCCTGCTGGTCGAGCAGAACGCCCATTATGCCTTTGCCACCGCCGTGCGCGGCTATGTGCTGCGCGGCGGCAGCATCGTCGCCGCCGGCCCGACCGCCGCGCTGCGCAGCGATGAGCGGGTGCGCGCCGCCTATCTGGGCGGCAGCGTCGGCGCGTCCGGCGGCATCTGAGGGAGGGATCATGGAGCATCCAGCACTCGCCGGCCGCGTGGCCGTCGTCACCGGGGCGGCGGGCGGCATCGGCGGCGCCATCGCCCGCCGCTTCGCCGCCGCCGGCGCCCGCGTCGCCTGCATCGATCTGACGGCGCCGGAGGACAGCGCCGCCACCATCCGCGCCGCCGGCGGCACCGCCCTCGCCCTCGCCGCCGATGTCAGCCGCGAGGCCGACACGCTCGCGATCGCACGCACGGTGGTCGCCGCCTGGGGCGGCGTGCAGGTGCTGGTCAACGCCGCCGCCCCGCGCGAGCCGGTCGGCACAGTGCTGGATCTCGCCCCGGCCGATTTCGCGCATGTCTTCGCGGTGCAGGTGACGGGCGCCTATCTGACCAGCCGCGCCCTGCTGCCGGCGATGATCGCGGGCGGCGGGGGCAGCATCATCCACATCGCCTCCCAGCTCGGCCGCGTCGGGGCGCCCGGCCGCCCGGCCTATTGCGCCGCCAAGGGGGCGCTGATCCAGCTCGCCCGCGCGATGGCGCTGGACCACGCGGCGCAGGGCGTGCGGGTCAACGCGCTCTCCCCCGGCGCGGTGGAGACGGATCGGCTGCTGGCGCGCGACGGCAGCCTTGCCGCGGTGCGGGCGCGCAACGTGCCGCTGCATCCAATCGGCCGGCTCGGCCAGCCGGAGGAGATCGCCGAGGCGGCGCTGTTCCTCGCCGCCGATACGTCAAGCTTCATGACCGGCGCCGACCTGCTGGTGGACGGCGGCTACACCGCGCGTTAGCCGCGGCGGGCCGCGATCAGCCGCGCCAGCCCCTCGGCGATGCCGACGCGGGCGGTAAAGCCGAGGTCGCGCGCGGTCGGGCCGAGATCGACCGGCCCGCGCAGCACCGGCGGCAGCGCGCCATCCTCGGTCATGTCGAGCGTGCCGACATGGCGTGCGATGATGGCCCGGATTTCGCCGATCGCCACCAGTTCCGGATGGGCTACGTAATAGACACGCTGCCTCAGCTCCGCAGCCAGGCAGGCCGCGACCGCCGCTTCGGCGGCATCGTCGCCATAGAGATAGGGCGCCGGCCCGGTCGGCGGGATGCGCACGCTGCGGCGGGCCAGCGCCGCCGCCACCATCTCGTCGAGCAGGAATTGCGTCCGCCGGCCCGGCCCATAGATGCCGGTGAAGCGCAGCACGCACAGTTCCATCGGCACGCGCCGCCACAAACCCTCCAGCACGTATTCCACCGCGGCCTTGGAACATCCGTAGGGCGTCTGCGGCCGCAGCGGCTGGTCGGGGCCGATCGGCGCCGGCCCGTCATACGGCCCGACCGCCGCGATCGAGGAGCAGAACACGAACCGCCCCACGCCCGCCGCCAGCGCCGCTTCCAGCAACCGCAACGTGCCGCCGACATTGATCGCCATCACCTCGGCCGGCCGGTCGGCCAGCACCATCGGCCCGGACACGCCACCGGCATGCAGCACATGCGTCGGCCGCAGCCCGGCCAGCAGGCGGTCGAGGCGCGTCCGGTCGGACAGATCGTCGGCGACATGGCGGTGCCGTGCCGAAGGCGGCGGCGGCGCGGGATCGAGGCCGGTCACCTCATGGCCGCCGGCGCCGAGCCGCAGGGCCGCCGCGGCACCGAGGAACCCGCTCGATCCGGTGACCAGGATACGCGCCATCGCCGTTGCCGCCCTGCCGTTGCGGCGCCGAGGGTCCACCGCCCGGCGCGCCACGGCAAGCCCCGATGCTGCATCCGTCGGCCGCGCATGCAGCGTTGCCTTCGCCGCCGAATGGGGGGAGATGTGCGCGGTCGGCGGCGCGCGGCGCGCCCCTCTGCAGGTGCCGGGGAGGAGACCATGAAGCAGTACCGGATCGCGGTTATCCCGGGGGACGGCATCGGCCGGGAGGTGATGCCGGAGGCGCTGCGCGTGCTCGACGCGGCGGCGGCGGCGCACGGGTTCACCCTGCGCCTGCACCATTTCGACTGGAGCTGCGAGACCTATCGCAGCACCGGGCGCATGATGCCGGCGGACGGCATCGCGCAACTGCGCGATCACGACGCGATCCTGCTCGGCGCCGTCGGCTTTCCGGGGGTGCCGGATCATGTCTCGCTGTGGGGCCTGCTGATCCCGATCCGGCGGGAGTTCGACCAGTACGTGAACCTCCGCCCGGTGCGCCTGCTGCCCGGCATCACGCCGCCGGTGCGCCACGACCGGATCGATTTCTGGGTGGTGCGGGAGAATACGGAGGGTGAATATTCGCAGATCGGCGGGCGCTTCAAGGCCGGCACGGAGGACGAGTTCGTGGTGCAGGAAGCGGTATTCACCCGCCGCGGCACCGACCGCATCCTGCGCTACGCCTTCGATCTGGCGCGCCGCCTCGGCCGCCGCCACGTCACCTCCGCCACCAAGTCGAACGGCATCTTCCATTCCATGCCGTACTGGGACGAACGCTTCGCCGCAGTCGCGGCCGGCTATCCCGACGTGCGCACCGATCAGTACCACATCGACATCCTGGCCGCGCGCTTCGTCATGTCGCCGGAGCGCTTTGACGTCGTCGTGGGGTCCAACCTGTTCGGCGACATCCTCTCCGATCTCGGCCCCGGCGTCACCGGCACCATCGCCGTCGCGCCCTCGGCCAACATCAATCCGGAGCGCAGGTTTCCCTCGATGTTCGAGCCGGTGCACGGCTCCGCGCCCGACATCGCCGGCCAGGGCATCGCCAATCCGGTCGGCCAGATCTGGGCCGCCGCGATGATGCTGGAAAATCTGGGGGAGGAGGCCGCGGCGCGCGCGGTGCTGTCGGCGATCGAGACGACGCTCGCCGCCGCCGATGCCCCGCTCACCCCCGATCTCGGCGGGAAGGGCACCACGCAGGCGCTGGGTGCGCGCATCGCCGGCGCCCTGTCGCGCGCCTGAACGGCGGCGCCGCCGCGCGCCGCGATCACTGCCGCAGCAATCCGTGCAGCGTCGCCGCCGCCCCCTCGATGTCGCGGCACAGCGCCGCAGCGGCAGCCTCGCCGTCGCGCCGGCCGAGTGCCGCCAGCATCGCCCGGTGCGCCGCATTCGCGGCATGCCAGTTCTCCGAGGCGCGCAGGACGTGGAAATAGGGGCCGATTTGCAGCCACAGCGATTCGATGATGCGCAGCAGCGTCGGCGATCGCGCGGCGCGGTAGATCAGGAAATGGAACTCGTGATTGGCCGGGACATAGCGGCGCCCGTCCTGGCGGTCGGCCGCCGCCTGCATGTCATCGACCAGCACGCCGAGCCGTTGCAGCGTCGGCGCGCGCAGGCGTGAAGCAGCCCAGCGCACCGCCATAGGTTCGATTTCGCAACGGACGCGCCGCAGATCGGCAAGGCGTTCGCGCGCCAGCGGCGGAATGCCGACCGACCGGCCGGACACCACGGTCAGCGCCTGCTCCGCCGTCAGGCGTCGCAGCGCCTCGCGCACCGGCATCGCGCTCACCTCGAAGGCGTCCGCCAGGCTCTGGATCGTGATCGTCTGCCCCGGCTCGATCTCGCCATTCAGGATCAGCGCCCTGAGTGCGTCATAGACGCGATCCTGCATCGTTTCACGCCCCAGCGGGCGGCGTGGCAGGGTCGGACGGCGGTGGACACGGCCGGCACTGACGGTTTCCTGCATCCCTCTCTCCGCCCCCTGACGGTCCCGGCCGCGCCAGGCGGATTGCGGCGGGGGCTGCTGTGATCTATGATCAAATAGTCCGGAACGCAAACGCGGCCGGCCGGCGGCACCGCCGATTGCCCGCCGCACGGGAATGGCGCCAAGCAGGAGGAAACGGCCAACATGAAATGGATCAGAACCGTCTGCGGTCTGGCCGCAGCGCTGTCGCTCGCGACCGCTGCCCACCCGGCGGCCGCCGAACAGAAGTTCAAGATTTTCCTCTCGATGAGCTATATCGGCAATGACTGGCAGGCCGAGGCGGCCAACATGGTCAAGGCCATGGCGGCGTCGAAGGACTACCGCGACAAGGTGGACCTCCAGGTCCAGGTCGCCGGCCCCGATGCACAGCGGCAGATCCAGCAGATCAACGCCATGGTGCAGCAGGGCGCGCAGGCGATCGTCGTCTATCCGATCTCGCCGACCGCGCTCAACCAGGTGGTGCGCAATGCCTGCGCGCGCCACGTCGTCATCATCGCCTACGATGCCGAGATCACCGAGCCCTGCGCCTACAACGTGCACATCGACCAGCCGGAAGCCGGCCGCGTCACCGCCGAATGGCTGGCGAAGCAGCTCGGCGGCAAGGGCAACATCGTGGTGCTGACCGGCGTGCCCGGCACCTCCGTCGATACCCAGCGCACCGCGGCGGCCAAGGAGGTGTTCGCCAGGAACGCCGGCATCCACATCGTTGCCGAAGGTGTCGGCATGTGGAGCCAGGCGGTCGCCCGCACCGAGATCACCAAGATCCTCACCACCCATCCGTGGAACGAAATCGACGGGTTCTGGGTTCAGGTCGGCTGCTACACCATTGCCGCGATGGAGAAGGAGGCCGGCATCGCCGACGACAAGCTGAAGCCCTGCGCCGGTGAGGGCGCCAACGGCCACCGCACCCAGATGCTGGCGGCGAATGCGCCGGGCGTGCAGGGTGCCAACGGCAGCTACCGGCCGATGGGCGAACCCAGCATCTCCTACGCCTCGCCGCCCTATTCCGGCGGCCTGGCGCTGAAGCTCGCGGTGGAGAAGCTGGAAGGCCGCGACATCCCGAAGCTCACCACGCTGCCGCTGCCGGTGGTGACCAACGAGACCGTGAAACTCTGCCAGCAGGGCACATGGGCGGAGATGCAGGCAGGCTGCAACGTGTTCCAGCCGGCGACGATCGGAAACCCGGGCTGGTTCGCCTCGATCTACTCGCCGCAGACGCCGCAGATCGGCCTGCAGGCTGCACTGAACGGCAAGCCCGAGCAGTGATCGCGCCGGTGCGGGAGGGTCACGCCCTCCCGCCCTCCGCGGCGGCGCCCGCCCTCGCGGTGCGCGACGTGACCAAAACCTATGGCGCGACGGTGGCGCTGAATGCGGCGTCGTTCAGCGTCCTGCCCGGAGAGGTGCATGCGCTGCTGGGCGAGAATGGCGCCGGCAAATCGACCCTGGTCAAGCTGCTCTCCGGCCTGATCCAGCCCGGCCGGGGGCGGATCGAACTGTTCGGCCTGGCGGCGCGCCTGTCACGGCCGGCGGACGCGCAGCGTCTGGGTGTCGCGACCGCGTTCCAGGAACTGACGCTGGTGCCCGATCTCACGGTCGCCGACAACATGCTGCTGCCGCGCGCGCCGGCCGGCCTGCTCGGGCAGTTGCGCCGGCGCGAGGGCGAACGCCTTGTGGTCGCGCATTTCGCCGATCTCGGCCTCGACAGCATCGACCCGCGGGCCGAAATCGCCGACCTCGATCTCGCCCTGCGCCAGAAGATCGAGATCGCCCGCGCCCTGTTCCGCCGGCCCCGCATCCTGCTGCTCGACGAACCGACCTCCACCCTGTCCGGCCACGACATCGACTGGCTCGGCGCCCAGATCGCACGTCAGCGGGCGGCGGGGGTGACGATCGTTTTCATCTCCCACCGGCTGCGCGAAGTGCGGCGCTTCTGCGACCGTCTCACCGTCCTGCGCAACGGCAGCAGCATCGGCACCGAAGCGGTCGGCGACGTGCGTGACGACGACGTGATCCGCATGATCATCGGCCGCTCGCTGGCCAGCGCCTTCCCGCCGCGCCCGGCGGTGCGGCCCGCCGGCGGGGCGCCGCTGCTGCGGGCCACCGGCCTTGCGGCTTCCGGCAAGCTGCGCGACGGCAGCTTCGCCCTGCACCGGGGCGAAATCCTGGGCATCGCCGGCCTGCAGGACATGGGCCAGCAGGAATTGTTCCTGGCCTGCTTCGGCATGGTGCCGCTGACCGCCGGATCGCTGGAGGTGGACGGGCAGCGGACGGTGCTGGCGTCGCCGCGCGATGCCGTGCGCGATGCGATCGGCATCAGCCTGGTGCCGGAGGAACGCAAGACCGAGGGCCTGTTCCTGCACATGACGGGCCGCTTCAACGTCTCCCTGCCGGTGGTCCATCGCTTCGCCCGCCACGGCATCATCGACACGTCGGCGGAGGACCGCGCCGTCGCTGCGGTGCTGGAGCGGACGGAGGTGGATCTGCGCGCGCTCCACACGCCGGCCGACGCCTTCTCCGGCGGCAATCAGCAGAAGCTCGTGATCGCCAAATGGCTGCTCGCCGGCAGCCGCATCCTGCTGCTGTTCGATCCGACACGCGGCGTCGATGTCGGCACCAAGCACCAGATCTACCTGCTGATGCGCGCCTTCGCCGATGCCGGCGGCGCCATCCTGTTCCATTCCACCGAAATCCCGGAGCTGGTCGGCATGAGCGACCGAGTCGCAGTGATGTACCAGGGCCAGATCGTGCAGGAACTGACCGGCGACGCGATCGAGGAGGAGGCGATCATGCGGGCGGCGCTCGGCGAGGCGGCGGCAGTGCCGGCGGGAACCGGCGCATGAGCGCATCGGCCGTCGCCGGCCGCGCGCCGCCGCGGCGGCTGCGCCTCGGCCGCCATCGCGGGCCGCTGATTGCCGCCGCCGTGTTCCTGGCGCTGCTTCTCACGGTCGATCTGATCTCGCCCGGCCCGTTCAGCTATTTCGAGTTCGGCTTCCTCTCGGCCGGCGGCGCGGCGCTGGCGCTGGCGGCGATGGGGCAGACGCTGGTGATCCTGACCGGCGGGTTCGACCTGTCGGCGGGTGCGGCAGTATCGCTCGTCAATGTCGTGCTGGCCGTCACCATGGGCCCCTCGCCGCTGTCGCAGATCGCGAGCTTCGGCGTGGCACTCGCGATCGGTGCCGCGATCGGCGCCTTCAACGGCCTGTTCGTCGCGGTCGTGCGCATGCAGGCGATCGTGGTGACGCTGTCGGCGATGTTCATCGTGCAGGGGATCACGCTGCTGGTGATGGACAAGCCGGGCGGCAGCATCGCGGCGGGATTCGTCGCAACCTTCACCGCCGACGCGATCCCGGGTGTCCTGCCGGCCCCCGTCGCGGTCATCCTCGTCGCCGTCGCCTTTTGGCTGCTGCTGAAGAATTCCCGCTTCGGCGTCGGCCTGTACGCGGTCGGCAGCGATGGAGAGGCGGCCTTTGCCGCCGGTCTCGCGGCGCGCCGGATCAGGTTCGGCGCCTATGTCCTCGCCGGCATGTTCTACGGCGCTGCCGGTGCCTTCGTCTCCGCACAGACCGGATCGGCCGATCCGCTGGTGGGAAGGCCGATGCTGCTGGAAGTGTTCACCGCCGTCGTGCTCGGCGGCACGCGCCTGGGCGGCGGGCGCGGTGGGGCGATCGGCTCGGTGATCGGCGCCTATACGCTGATGATCGTCGTCAACATCCTGCTGGTGCTGAACGTATCGGCCTATTTCAGTTCGGTCGCCGAAGGCACCATCCTGCTGCTCGCGGTGCTGGTCGCATCGCTGAACCGCGCCTCGCCGGTCGCCGCCTATGTGCGCCTGGTCCGCACCAGGCTGTCCGCGCGCGGCGGCGGAAAGCTGCCGACGCGCGCCACCGTCCGCCGCGCCGCGCCGCCGTCTTCCCCCGCCCGCCCGCCGGCCGGCGCGCACTGGTTCACCCGCAACCGCGCCGCGCTGCGCCTCGTCATGCCGGCCTATGCCGGATTCGCGATCGTGCTCGCCATCTCGCAGGTGCTGTACGGCGGCACCCTGGACAATGTCGGCTACTACAATTCACTGCTGGTGCTGTCGTCGTTCCTGGCGGTTCTGGCGCTCGGCCAGGGCGCCGTCATCCTGACCGGCGGCCTCGATCTCTCGGTGCCGTGGATGATCGGTTTCGTCGGCATCCTCACCGCCGGCCTGATCCACGGCGCCGACGCGATCGCGGCCTGGGCAATCCCGCTCGGGCTGCTGATCGGGCTTGCGCTCGGCATCGTCAACGGTCTCGGCATCGTCCTGCTCGGCCTGCCGCCAATCGTGATGACGCTGGCGATGAACGGCATCCTGCAGGGCGCCGCGCTGCTCTACTGCAACGGCACGCCGGCGGGTTTCGCCGCACCGGCGCAGCGCTGGTTCATGACCGGCCGGCTCGCCGGCCTGACCCCGGTGGTATGGTTCCTCGCCCTGTTCGTGCCCGCCGCCGCCCTCCTGCTCGGCCGCACCGTGTTCGGCCGGCGCATCTACGCCGTCGGCAACAACCCGCTGGCAGCGAAGCTCAGCGCCGTGCCGGTGGGCGGCACGCTGATCGGTGTCTATGGCCTGTCGGGCCTGTGCAGCGCGCTGGTCGGCATTCTGCTGTCGGGCTTCTCCGGTCAGGCGAGCCTCGGCATGGGCGACGAATACCTGCTGCCGTCGATCGCCGTCGTGGTCGTGGGCGGCACGCTCATCACCGGCGGCCGCGGCTATTATCCCGGCATGCTGGGCGGGGTGCTGCTGCTGACCGCGCTGTCCACCCTGCTCGCCGGCACCACGCTGCCGGACGCCGTGCGCGACATCATCTTCGGCCTCGTCGTGCTCGGCGCCGTGCTGGCGCTGCGCGAGCGCCGGGCGTGAGCGGAGGGCGTCGTGCCCCGGTCCGGCGGCGCGCCGCATCGCCTTCCGCCGCGCCTGCCATTTTCCCCTGGCCGGGCGGGCTGGACCGGGCCGCACGGCCGGCGGAAAATGCCGTCACCATGACCGGGAAGGGGACGACATGCAGGACGATGCGCTGATCCGGCTTTCGGCACGCGCGGCGGCGGCGGGAATCGCGCGCGGCGCCTTCACCGCCGAGGCCCTGGCCACGGCCTGCCTCGCCCGCGTCGCGGCGCGGGAGGGTGCGGTCGGCGCCTTCGCGCATCTCGACCCGGCGCTTGCCCTCGCCGCGGCCACCGCCTGCGACCGCGCGGCGCCGCGCGGCATGCTGCATGGCATCCCGGTGGGCGTGAAGGACATCATGAACACCGCCGACCTGCCCACCGAATACGGCTCGCGCCTTTATGCCGGCCACCGTCCCGCGTCCGATGCCGCCTGTGTCGCGCTGGCGCGTGCCGAGGGGGCGGTGATCCTGGGCAAGACCGTCACCACCGAATTCGCCGGCCGCAGCCCGGGCGCCACGCGCAACCCGGTGAATCCCGCGCACACGCCGGGCGGGTCATCGAGCGGCTCGGCCGCCGCCGTCGCCGATTTCATGCTGCCGCTCGCGTTCGGCTCGCAGACCGCGGGGTCGGTGGTGCGGCCGGCGGCTTTCTGCGGCGTCGTCGGCTACAAGCCGAGCTTCAACCTGATCGCGATCGGCGGCACCCAGATGCAGTCGCCCAGTCTCGATACGATCGGCGTGTTCGCGCGCGACGTGGCCGATGCCGCCTGGTTCGTCGCCGCGCTGACTGGGCGCACACCCCTGCTGCCGGCGCATCCCGCTGCCGCGCCGCGCATCGGCCGCTACCGCGCCGCCACCGCCGACCAGGCCGACGCCGCGACCCGGGCTGCGCTCGACCGCGTTGCCGCCGCCATGGAAGCGGCCGGTGCCACCGTGGTCGCCCGCGAACCGTTCCCCGCCTTCGACGGGCTGGACACGGCCCAGGGCATCATCATGCAGTATGAAGGGGCACGCAATCTGGCGTGGGAACGCACCGCCCCCGCCGGCCTGATCACGGAGGAGACGCGCGCAATACTCGATGCGGGTGCCGCGATCGCGTCCGAAACCTACGACGCGGCGCGACAGCAGGCGAGGGCGGCGCGCGCGCAGGTCGATTCCTTCTTCGGCGACTGCGATGCCATGCTGGTTCCCGCCGCGCCGGGCGAGGCCCCGCGCGGCCTCGACTGGACCGGCGATGCGGTGTTCAACCGGGTCTGGACCCTGCTGCACCTGCCCTGCATCACGGTACCCGCCGGCCGCGGCCCGGCGGGACTGCCGCTCGGCGCCCAGCTGATTGCGCGCGAAGGTAACGACGCCCGCCTGCTCGCAATCGCCCTGCTGGCCGAAACGGCGCTCGCCGCCGGCTGATGCGCGCCCGGCGCCGGGCCGCCCCGGTTGGGTTTCCCGGGCCGCCATGCTATCGACGCCCGATTGTCTGGCTGCCCGGAGCCTGTCGCCATGTCGCACGGCCGCTTTCCCCAGACCCGCCCGCGCCGCAACCGCCATGATGCCTGGACCCGGCGGCTGGTGGCGGAACACCGGCTTTTCGTCGATGACCTGATCTGGCCGGTGTTCGTCCGTGACGGGCGCGACATTCTGGAGGACGTGCCCTCCATGCCCGGCGTGCAGCGGGCGACCCTCGACCGGCTCGCCGCCCATGTCGCTCCGGCGCGCAATCTCGGCATCCCGGCCGTCGCCCTGTTCCCCGCCACCCCCGCCCACCGCAAGGACGCCGAGGGCAGCGAATCCGGCAACCCGGAGAACCTGATCTGCTCCGCCGCACGGCTGCTGAAGCGCGAGTTTCCCGCCCTCGGCCTGGTCGGCGATGTCGCCCTCGATCCCTATACCGATCACGGCCATGACGGCGTGATCCGTCACGGCTACGTCGCCAATGACGAGACGCTGGCGGTGCTGACCCGCCAGGCGGTGGTGCAGGCGCAGGCCGGGATCGATGTGATCGCGCCGTCCGACATGATGGACGGGCGCGTCGGGGCGATCCGCGCCGCCCTCGATGCCGCCGGCCTCATCCACACCCGCATCATGAGCTACGCCGCCAAGTATGCCTCCGCCTTCTATGGTCCGTTCCGCGACGCGGTCGGCTCCGGCGGTGCGCTGAAGGGCGACAAGAGCACCTACCAGATGGATCCCGCCAATTCCGACGAGGCCCTGCGCGAGGTGGCGATGGACCTCGACGAAGGCGCCGACATGGTGATGGTCAAGCCCGGCCTGCCCTATCTCGACATCGTCCGGCGCGTGCATGAACGTTTCGGCGTACCGACCTTCGCCTATCAGGTGTCGGGCGAATACGCGATGATCATGGCGGCGGTGGAGCGCGGCTGGCTCGACCACGACCGCGCCATGCTGGAAAGCCTGCTGGCATTCAAGCGCGCCGGCGCGGCCGGCGTTCTCACCTATTTCGCGCCCGCAGCGGCGCGGCTGCTGCGGGAGGTCTGACATGACCGTCGCGCTGCGCCGGCCGATGACCATCGCCGAGTTCCTCGCCTGGGAGGAACGGCAGGAGCTCCGCTTCGAGTTCGACGGCTTCCAGCCGGTCGGGATGACCGGCGGCACGATGGCGCATGAGATCATCGGCAACACGCTGCGCGGCCTGCTCCGCGACCGTCTGCGCGGCACCCCCTGCCGAGCGCTTGGCCCGACGCTGAAGGTCGAGGTGATGGGCCGCATCCGCTATCCGGATGCTTTCGTCTCCTGCACGCCGGTCCCGCCGGACACCACGGTGATCCGCGATCCCGTCGTGGTGTTCGAGATTCTCAGCCCCTCCACCTCGCGCACCGACCGCATCGAGAAGCTGCGGGAATATCAGGCGACGTCTTCGATTCGGTCCTACGTGATCCTGGAGCAGGACAGCGTTGCCGCCACGCTGTTCGCCCGCCGTGACGGGGAATGGGTGGTGCGCGCGCTGACCGGCGACGACGCGCTGGCGCTGCCGGACATCGGGGTCGAACTGCCCCTCGGCGACATCTACGCCGACATCGACCTGCCGCCGACCGCCGCCGACGCGGCCGGCTGAGCGGCGGGCGCCTCAGCGCCGCGGCGGCCGGCCCCCGGTGCGCTCCAGGAAGCGGGCAAACGCCTCCAGCGTCGCGTCCGAGGCGTGGTGCTCCATCCCCTCCGCGTCCGCCTCCGCCGCCTCCGCCGGCACGCCGACGGCGCGCAGCAGCGCGACCATCAGCCGGTGCCGCACCCGCACCCGTGCCGCCAGCGCCTGCCCGGCCTCGGTCAGGAAGACGCCGCGATACGGGCGGGAAGTGACCAGCCCTTCGCGCTTCAGCCGCGCGATCGACTTCACCGCCGTCGGATGGGTGACGCCGAGCCGCTTGGCGACCTCGGTCGCGCGCGCCTCGCCATGCGCGGCGAGAAGATCGGCAATCAGCTCGACATAATCCTCCAGCAGTGCCGAGGATTGCGCCGTGCGCGCCTTACCGAAGCGCAGCGCCTGCGTCGGCTCCTCGGGCATCTCGACCGGCAGCGGCCGTGCGGTGGCCGGGGCTGCTGTCACGCCGTCCTCTCCTCCGTCGCGCTGCCTGCTCCTAACACCGGCCGCGCCGCTGCGCCATCGGCCGGCCGCGAGGGTCACGGCCGCCTTGCCGGGGGCGGGCACCTCTGCTAATCGGCGCGGCTCGGAATTGCCAGTCCGTGACAGCACCGGCGCCGCCGGGCGCGTCACCAGATGCGGAGTACTCCCCGATGGCCGTCCCCAAGAGAAAGACCTCTCCGTCGCGGCGCGGCATGCGGCGGAGCCACGAAGCCCTGCGGGTCGAGGCGCATGCCGAATGCCCGAACTGCGGCGAGCTGCGCCGCCCGCATCACGTGTGCAGCCATTGCGGCCATTATGACGGACGCGAAGTGGTCGCCGCCGGCAAGGCGCTGAAGGGCGCCGTCCGCGCCTGACGCGCGGCGGACCGGCATGCGGTCGCACCGGTGAGCGATCCTTCCACCCCGGCGCCTTTTCCCCTGGCCCCTTTTTCCCTGGCCGTGGATGCGATGGGCGGCGACGGCGCGCCGGAAATCGTCGTTGCCGGCCTCGCGCTGGCGGCAGAGCGGCATCCCTCGGCCCGCTTCCTGCTGTTCGGCGATGAGACGCGGCTCGGCCAGTTGCTGCGCCGCTACCGTCGCGCCGCGGCGCTGTGCGCCGTCCGCCATACGCCGGAGGCGATTGCCGGCGACATGAAGCCGACGGCGGCGCTGCGCCTGCGCCGTGCCTCCATGCGTCTTGCGATCGACGCGGTGGCGGGGGGCGAAGCGGCGGGCGTGGTCAGCGCCGGCAACACCGGCGCGCTGCTCGCGCTCGCCAAGATCGTCATCAAGACGCTGCCCGGCATCGACCGCCCGGCGATGGCCGCGATCGGGCCGTCGGAGCGCGGCGACGTGGTGATGCTCGATCTCGGCGCCAATGTCGCCTGCGACGCCCGCAACCTGGTGGAATTCGCGGTGATGGGCGACGTGTTCGCGCGCACCGTGCTCGGCCTGACCGGCCCCACCATCGGCCTGCTCAATGTCGGGTCGGAGGAGATGAAGGGCGATGAGCGGGTGCGCCAAGCCGCC
This sequence comes from Pseudomonadota bacterium, assembly GCA_021847995.1. Taxonomy (GTDB): domain Bacteria; phylum Pseudomonadota; class Alphaproteobacteria; order Acetobacterales; family Acetobacteraceae; genus JAFKFJ01. The sequence continues at coordinate 41,347 of JAJZNE010000064.1, forward strand.
GACGTGCTGCGCGAAAGCTATCTCGCCCCGCAGTTCCACGGCTTCGTGGAGGGGCACGACATCGCCGCCGGCACCACCGATGTCATCGTGACCGACGGGTTCACCGGCAATGTCGCCCTCAAGACCTTCGAGGGCACCGGCAAGCTGGTGCGCGGCCTGCTGCGCCAGGTATTCTCCTCCTCCTGGTCGGCGCGGCTCGGCTATCTGCTGGCGCGGCCGGGGTTGGACCGGCTGCGCGAGTGGATGGACCCGCGGCGCTACAACGGCGCCGTCATGCTGGGACTGAGCGGTGTGGTGGTGAAGTCCCACGGCGGCACCGACGCCGCCGGCTTCGCCCACGCGGTCGACGTCGCGATGGACATGGTGGAGCATCGTTTCAATGACCGGATGCGCGAGGGTCTGTCGCGCATCATGGTGCCGCAGCCAGGGATGGGACCGGCGGATGGACCTCGGAATGGACACGGCCCCCGCCTCGCCGCCGCGCGCTGACGCCGCCGCGGTGCCGCGCATCCGCGCCGTGCTCGCC
>JAJZNE010000064.1:41882-78960 GCA_021847995.1 Pseudomonadota bacterium
GGCTATCTGCCGGAAACCGTCGTCACCAACGACGACCTCGCCCGCTCGGTCGAGACCACGGATGCCTGGATCCGCGAACGCACCGGCATCGCCCAGCGCCATATCGCCCAGCCGCACGAAACCTGCGCCTTCATGGCGACGCGCGCCGCCGCCGCGGCACTGGCCGATGCCGGCGCCGGCGCGGGGGCGGTCGATGCCATCCTCCTCGCCACCGCCACGCCCGATGAGGCGTTTCCGGCAACCGCGCTGCGCGTCCAGGCGGCGCTCGGCGCCGGCGGCTTCGGCTTCGACCTCTCGGCGGCGTGCAGCGGCTTCGTCTATGCCCTCTCGGTCGCCGACGCCCTGATCCGCGCCGGCCAGGCCCGCGGCGTGCTGGTGATCGGGGCGGAAGTCTATTCGCGCATCCTCAACTGGCAGGACCGCAACACCTGCGTGCTGTTCGGCGACGGCGCCGGCGCCGTGTTCCTGCGCGCGGCGGCGGGCGGCGGCGGCGGCGCACGCGGCATCCTCTCCACCCACCTGCACGCCGACGGGCGGCTCGGCGATATCCTCCATGTCGATGGCGCGGTCGGCCAGCCGGAGCGCAGCGGCCACCTGAAAATGCAGGGCAAGGAAGTGTTCCGCCACGCCGTCCTGCGCCTCGCCGAAGCGGTGGAGGAGGCGCTGGCGGCCAACGGTCTCGCGCCGGAGGCGATCGACTGGCTGGTGCCGCATCAGGCCAATCTGCGCATCATCGAATCGACGCGCCGCCGTCTCGGCCTTCCCCCTGAACGGGTGGTGCTGACGGTGGAGCGGCACGCCAACACCTCGGCCGCCTCGATCCCGCTCGCCCTCGCCGACGCCCACGGACGCGGCCTGCTCCGCCCCGGCCAGCTCGTGCTGCTGGAGGCGCTGGGCGGCGGCCTGACCTGGGGGTCGGCGCTGGTCCGGCTGTAGCCGTGGCGGCGCCGGCGGCCATCGCGGATGCGCCGCAGGGCGGCCGGTTCGATGCCATCGTCGAACGGCTGCACCGGCTGCATCCGCGCCAGATCGATCTCAGCCTGCATCGCCTGCAACGCCTGCTCGCCGCCCTCGGCCACCCCGAACGCGCGCTGCCGCCGGTGATCCATGTCGCCGGCACCAACGGCAAGGGCAGCACCTGCGCCTTCCTGCGCGCCTGTGCGGAGGCGGCGGGGCTGCGCGTGCATGTCTATACCTCGCCGCACCTGGTCCGCTTCAATGAACGGATCCGCCTCGCCGGCGAACTGGTGGCGGATGGCGCGCTCGCCGACGCGCTGGAGCGCGTGGAGCGCGCCAATGACGGCGGCCCGGTCACCGTGTTCGAGGTCATCACCGCCGCCGCCTTCGTTCTGTTCGCCCGCATCCCCGCCGATCTGTGCGTGCTGGAGGTCGGGCTGGGCGGCCGGCTCGATGCGACCAACGTCATCCCGCCGCCCGCCGCCGCCGCGATCACCTCGATCTCGATCGACCATCGCGACTGGCTCGGCGACACGCTCACCGACATCGCCGCGGAAAAAGCCGGGATCATCAAGCCCGGCGCGCCCGCCGCGACCGGTGCGCAGGCGCCGGAGACGATGGCGGTGCTGCAACGGGCCGCCGCCGCCGCCGGGACGCGGCTGCTGGCCCGCGGGCGGGACTGGCAGGTGGCGCCGACGGCTTCCGGCCTCTGCTACCAGGATGCCGCCGGCACGCTCGCCCTGCCGCCACCGTCGCTGCCCGGCCCGCACCAGATCGACAACGCCGGCATCGCCGTCGCCGCCCTGCGCGCGAGCGGGCTGGCGCTGCCGGCACCTGCCTTCGCCGCCGGCCTGGCGGCGGCGGAATGGCCGGCGCGGCTACAGCGTCTGCACGGGGCGCTGGCGGAGACGCTGCCGCCGGGCTGGGAACTGTGGCTCGACGGCGGCCACAACGAGGGTGCCGGCGCGGCGCTGGCCGCGCATCTGACGGGGTGGGCCGACCGGCCGGTGCATCTGATCGTGGGCATGAAGCGGTCGAAGGATTCAGCCGCCTTCCTCCGCCCGCTGATGAAGCTGGCGGCAAGCCTCTGGGCGGTGGCGGAGCCGACCCAGCATCTGGCGCAGCCGGTGGCCGAGATCATCGCCGCCTCGGGCGGCGTCGCGCGCCCCGGCCCGACCGTCGCCGCGGCCCTGCGCGCCCTGCCGCGCGGCGGCGCACCGGCGCGGGTGCTGATCTGCGGCAGCCTCTATCTGGCGGGCGAGGTGCTGAAGGCGGATTGCGGCTGACCAGCCCTGGCGGACCGGGCAGGGTCCGAACGGCCGTCGGACGGCGGTCTCCGGCCGAACCGATGCGGCGCACACGCACACGAAGGCAGTCTGTCGGGTCGGTCGGGGCCGCGCCCGTCGCCCGTTGATCCGCCTCAATGCGCCGCCGCCTGCCGTCGGGCAGGCTGCGCGCATGCAGCACCGGTGGCGGGTCCGCGGCGCCGGCAGGAGAGCGGAGGCAACCGTGTCGATCACTGCCCGAACGACGATGGATGCGCCGGCGCCCGGCGCGGCGGCTCAGGGTCGGTCGTATCGCGACGTGCTGGTTTTCCTCAGTGCCGGCGACAATGCGCCCGCGCGCCTCGATGCCGCGATTGCGCTCGCCGCACAACATGGCGCCCGCCTGACCGGCGTCGATGTCAATCATCCCGCCGTATTCGAGACCGACCGCGCCCCGCGCGCCATCGGCCTGGAGGAAACCTTCATGCAGCGCGCCCATGCCGCGCACCTGCAATGCCGTTTCCACGCCGCCGGCCGGCAGGACGGCGCCGGCTGGAAGTCATTCTACGCCCATTTTGCCGACCTCGTCATCGCCCCCCCGGTCAGCGAGGCGGATGCCCGCCTGGTGCTGCCCGGCATCCCCGAGGAAGTGCTGCTCAACGCCGGTGTTCCGGTGCTCGTCATCCCCGATCTGTGGCGCCCGCAGCCGCTCGGGCGGCGTGTGGTCCTGTCCTGGAACGCCAGCCGGGAAGCGACGCGCGCCGTCCATGACGCGCTGCCCATCCTTCTGCGCGCCGAGCACGTCACGATCTTCGCCTTCGACTGGCGCCATGATGTGCTGAAGGAGGAAACCGATCTCCTGCTCAGCCATCTCGCCGCCCATGGCGTGCCGGCGACGCCGTACACCTGGCCGGCAAACGGCGGGATCGGGCCGGTGGATGCGCTGTTCTCCTGCCTCAGCGAGGAGGGATCGGACCTGATCGTCGCCGGCGGCTACGGCCATTCGCGCATGCTGGAGCGGCTGCTGGGCGGCGCCACGCGGACGCTGATGCACACGCTGACGGTGCCCGTCATCCTGTCGCACTGAGCGCGGCCGAACCCGGCGGCGCGCCCGCCCCGGCGGCTACAGCACCAGCCGCCCGCCCACCACCAGCAGCACGCAGGCGAGCGCCGGGCGGATCACCCGGTCGGGCACGCGCACCGCGATCAGGCTGCCGATGACGATGCCGGGGATCGACCCGGTCAGCAGCGACGCCAGCAGATGCCAATCGACCGAGCCGAGCAGCCAGTGCCCGGTGCCGGCCAGCAGTGTCAGCGGCACCGCATGCGCGATGTCGGAGCCGACGATGCGCGCCGCCGGCGTGCGCGGATAAAGCAGGAACAGCGAGGTGACACCGAGCGCCCCCGCGCCCACCGAGGACAGCGCCACCAGCACCCCCAGCACCGCCCCGGTCGCCACCGTCAGCACCGCCGCGTTGCGCGGCCCGAAATTACCCAGGCGCGGCCCCACCACGCGCAGCAGCCAGCCACGCGCGAACAGCAGCACCGCCGTCGTCAGCACCGCCAGCCCGAGCACGAAGGAGATCACCTCGGCAGACGGCTTGCCGTGGGTGCCGAGCGCATAGAGCAGCAGCACCGTCAGCAGCGTCGCCGGCGCGCTGCCGCCGGCGAGCCGGCGCACCAATTGCCAGTCCACGGTGCCGTTGAAGCCATGAACGGCGGTGCCGACGCTTTTCGTCACCGCCGCATACAGCAGGTCGGTGCCGACCGCGGTCGCCGGATGGATGCCGAACACCAGCACCAGCAGCGGCGTCATCAGCGACCCGCCGCCCACCCCCGTCAGCCCGACCAGCAGCCCGACGGCAAGCCCGGACAGAGCATAGGCAGGGGAAATCGCAGCCGGCTCGACCATCATCCATCCTCGCGGGGCGGCGCACACTGGCGCAGGCGTGGAACCGGCGCAACCGCGACCGCTCCGCGGAGAATAGCCGTCCCGCTAGATCGCCGTCCGCACCCACTCCCGCAGCGCGCTTTTCGGCGCCGCCCCAACCTTGGTCGCGACCGGTTTGCCGTCCTTGAACAGCACCAGCGTCGGGATGCCGCGGACGTTGTAGGCGCCCGGCGTGCGCGGATTCTCGTCGATGTTCACCTTGGCGATGGTCAGCCTGCCGGCGAATTCGGCACCGATCTCCTCCAGCGCCGGGGCGATCGCGCGGCATGGGCCGCACCACTCCGCCCAGAAATCGACCAGCACCGGCCCCTTCGCGCCGAGCACATCGGTGGCGAAGCTCGCGTCGGTGACGGGTTTGGTGTTCGCACTCATCGGTTGCAGTCCTTGTGCAGCTTGTTGCGATGCAAGTGGGCGGTGGCGGAAGGCCGATCAAGGCGCCGCCTGCGCGCCGGGAGCATGCCGGTCGAGCAGCGCGCCAGGAAGCGGCATCACCCGCGCCCCCTCGGTCCAGACCAGGGCACACTGGACCGGCCGGCCGGGATGAATGGCCTGCAACACCGCGCGGTAGGCGGCCATCTGGCGCAGATAGAGCGCCGGTGCCTCGGCGGCTGTCGCCGGCGGCGTGCGGCCGGTCTTGTAGTCAGCGATCAGCACCCGGTCCGCCAGCACCGCCAGCCGATCGACCAGCCCGCCAACCACGCGCCCGGCGATGATGCCGGTCAGCGGCACCTCCGCCCGGCCCTCCGGCCCGAACAGCGCAGCCAGCAGCGGATGGTTCAGAACCGCCAGCGCATCGGTCGCGATCGCCGCCGCCTCCCCCGGCGGCAGTGCGTTGCCGGGCCGGTCGAGGAAGCGCTGCGCCGCCTCCGCCCGCGCCGCCGGCGGCAGCGCCGGCAGATGTTGCAGCAGCGCATGCACGAGCCTGCCGCGGCGGAACCGCAGCCCGGTCGCATCCCGCGCGGCGAGCGGCGAATCGGCGTCCGGCACCGCCCCCAGGGTCACGTCCTGCGGCCGGCTGGGGGCGAGCGGCAGCGGCGGCACCGGCTCGGCCGGCGGCGGCCGCGGCGCCCAGGCCGGTGCGCTGCCGGCCCATGCCGGCAACGGCGGCGCATCCGCCGCCACCGGTCGCGCCGGCGCGCGCAGCGGCGGCGCCGTCTGCGGCGTGGCGATACGCAGCACCTCACCCTCCCACGGCAGCCCAGCCCCGTCGCTGACGGCGGCGCCGAGGCGGGCGAAGCCCGCGGCCACCAGCCGGTACCAGCAGGTATCGGCCGGCATCTGCCTGCCCTGCCAGCCGCAGACGATCAGCCGATCCTCGGCACGGGTCAGCGCGACATAGAGCAGGCGGTTGTGCTCCTCCCGCCGCCTTTGCCTTGCCGCCGCCAGCGCCCGGTCGGCGGCGAGGCAGGACAGTTCCTTCCGCGCCACCCAGACCGGCAGAGTCGCGCTGCCATCCGGGTGCCACACCAGCCGGTCCCGATCCGGCGGCAGGCCGGTGGTGTCGGGCAGGATCACCAGCGGCGCCTGCAGCCCCTTCGCGCCATGCACGGTCATGATGCGCACGGCATCGCCCGCCCCTTCCGGCTGGCGTTTGATCTCGGCGCCGGAGGCACGCAGCCAGTGCAGGAAACCCTGCAACGACGGCGGATGCCCGGCGCCGTAGGCGAGCGCCGCGTGGAGCAGTTCATCGATCGGCTCCGCCGCCTCCTCGCCCAGCCGCGCCAGCAGCCGCGCCCGCCCGCCGAGCGGCCCGAGCATTTCGACGAACAGGGCGTGCGGCGTCACGTAATCGACGCGCGCGAACAGCTCCCGCAGCATGGCCGCGCTCGCCTGCCACTCCGGCCGCTCATGCGCGCGGCGGTGCAGCACCTCCCACACGCGCTCCCCGGCCCCGCGATCGGCCGCCAGCGCCATCAGCGAGGCGTCGTCGAGGAAGCCGAGCGGGCTGGTCAGCACCGTTGCCACCGCCAGGTCGTCCTGCGGCAGCAGCAGCGCATCGGCAAGCGCCAGCAGATCCGCCACCGCCGGCTGCTCGGTCAGCATCATCCGGTCGAGTCCGGCGACGTTCACGCCACGGCGCTTCAGGGCGCGCACCAGCGCATGGGCGAAGGCGTTGCGCCGCCGCACCAGCACCAGCACGTCGCCCGGCCGCAGCGCTCGGCCACGGCTTTCCAGCCGGGTGGCGCCCGCGGTTTCCCCGGCGATGCGCGCCGCCACCGCCTCGGCCAGAAGATGTGCACCGTCCTCGACGCGGACCCCCTGCTCCGGCACCTGCCAGGGCGCCGGCGCGGCGACATCGCGCGACGGCGCCAGCGGCCACAGCTCGACGCTGCCGGCATGCCCGGCACGGGCGGGGTGGTGACGCAGCGCGCCCGCCTCACCCACCCCCTCGGCCGCCGCCGGTGCCGCGAACACCGCATCGACCAGCGCCAGCACCGGCGCGGTGGAGCGGAAGGAGACGTCGAGCGCCACCTCCTCGAACCCCTCGCCCGCGTCCGCCACCCGCCGGCGCAGGCGTGCCCGCCAGTCGTCGAAGGCATCGGGGTCGGCGCCCTGGAAGGCAAAGATCGACTGCTTGCGGTCGCCGACCGCGAACACGCTGCGCCGCACCCCTTCGCGCGCGCCGGCGCCGGCGAAGAACTCGGCGGTCAGCGCGCCGGCGATCGCCCATTGCGCCGGCGCCGTATCCTGCGCCTCGTCGAGCAGCAGGTGATCGAGACCGCCATCGAGCTTGTACAGCACCCACGCCGCGCCGGGATCGACCAGCAGCGCCGAGGCGCGGCGGATCAGATCGTCGAAATCGAGCACCCCGGCACCGTCCTTGGCGGCAGCGAAGGCCTGCGCCACCGGCCCGGCGAGCCGCACCAGCGATGCCGTCAGCGCCGCGACGGCGGCGGCGCGGCGGCCATCCTCCAGCGCGGCGATGCGCGCCTGTTCGGCCTGAAGGCGTGCGACGACATCGGGCAGGTGCGCAACGACGTTCCGGCTGACCAGCCTGCCCGGTGCGGTCGGCGTTCCGTCCCTGTTATGGAGCAGCCTGCACCAGGCATCCCATTGCCCGATACGCTCCGCGGCCGGCAGGCCGAGCCAGCCGCACAGCGCCTCACCGCGCTCTTTGACGCCGGGCGAACCGAAGCGGACCATCGCCTGCGCCGCCGCACGCACTTCCTCCTCCTGCGGCCAGGCAACCGCCCGCGCCATCCGCGCCGCCTCATCGGGTTCGCCGCCGAGCGCGCAGTTCAGCGCCGCCGCGATGTCACCGCCCGGCAGCGACCCGCGGCGGAGTTCGCGCGTCAGTCCGTCGAACTCATCGAGCGTGATCAGCCCGGCGAGCGCCGCCAGATCCTGCTGCCGCGCCACCCCGTGCGCGCCCGCCAGCACCGTCTCCTGCGCCGCGGCGAAGGCGAGGTCGGCATCGCGGTCTTCGAGCAGGGCGAAATGCGGGCTCAGTTGCGCCTCCAGCGGGAAGCGGCGCAGCAGCGACTGGCAGAAGGCATGGATGGTCTCGATCCGCATGCCGCCGGGCGCGTCCAGCACCCGCGCGAACAGCGCCCGTGCCCCCTCGCACAGCGTCACCGACGGCACCACGCCGAGCGCGGCGAGCTCGTCGTTCAGCGCCGCATCCGTCAGCGTCACCCAGCTTCCCAACCGGCTTTGCAGCCTGAGCGCCATCTCCGCCGCCGCCGCCCTGGTGTAGGTCAGGCACTGGATGCGGGCGGGATCGGCGCCCGCCAGCATCAGCCGCAGCAGCCGGTCGGTCAGCAGCTTGGTCTTGCCCGATCCCGCCGAGGCCGCAACGAAAGCGGAGACGGCGGGGTCGGCGGCGCGGCGCTGCGCCGCATCGGCCAGGGCGGCGGCCTCGCTCATTCGCCGCCGCCGTCCCCCGCCCATTCCGCCCGCCGGGCGAGATGGTGATAGACGCCGCCGCCGCCGCGGCCGGGATGCGGAGCGTTGAGATAGGGGCGCGTCGCGTCGTCGAACGATGCGATCAGCGCCCGCAGCCGTGTCTCCGCCTCCCCGGCGGCGGCGGCGGTGGCGCCCGGCCCTCCGCCGAACAGCGTCTTCGCCGCCCCCGGCGTCTGGCCGCCGCCGAGCTTCCAGTAGGTCAGTTCCGCAACCTCCGCGGCAAATTCGGCGCCGAACGCCCCCGCCCTCGCCATCGCCGCCTCCAGCGGCAATTGCGGCGCGGTGCCGTCGGCCACCGCGCCATCCCCCGGCACCGCGCCGGTCTTGTAATCCAGGATGGCAAGCCGGCCGTCGGGCCGCCGTTCGATGCGGTCGGCACGGCCCCTCAGCCGGAAACCGCGCGGCACGTCGAGCACCCACTCGCCCCGGCATTCCGCCACCACGCATTGGGGCGGCGCCACCGCCCGCCGCGCGCGCTCGGTCTCCACCACCCAGGCGGCAATGCGGTGCAGCCGCGGCGCCCACCACGCGAACAGCGCCGCCCGCACCCCGGCCGCGCGCAGGGCATGGTCCATCGACTCCTTCAGCAGCTCCTCGGCATCGGCTGGCCAGCCGGCGCCGATCGCCAGCAGGAAACGATGCATCGCGGCATGCACGAGGATGCCGTAATCGGCCGCGTCGGTCGCCTGCTCCAGCGCATCGAGCGGCTCGAGCCGCAGCACGTGGCGCGCATAGATCGCATAGGGATCGGCGATCCAGGTGGCGATCTCGGTCACCGAAAGACGGCGCGGACGCAGGCACAGCTTCGGGCGCGGCTGCGGCTCCGCCGCCGGCCGCCGCTCCCCCGCCGCCGGCCGGTCGAGCGCGCGCGCCCAGGCGGCGGCGGGATGGCGCGGCAGTGCCGCGCCCTGCCCGGCCAGGAACGCTTCCAGCCGGGTCAGCCAGCGCGCCGGCACCGCCGGCGCCCCGTCGCGCCGCTCGGGGCACGACAGCACGGAAACCGGCGCGGCACAGGCGGCCATGACGAAATCATGCGCCGCCAGCCCCACCGCCTCCTCCGGGCTGCGCAGCCCGGCGGCGGTGCGCATCGGGCGGCTGAGCCAGGGGCCGGGGTCGGTCACCGGCGGCCAGACGCCTTCCGCGAGGCCGCCGAGCACCATCACATCGACCGCCTGAAGCCGCGCCTCCAGCAGGCCCCAGATGAGCACGCGGGGATGCTCCGCCGCGTGATCGCGCCCGCGCAGCGCCCGGCGGCTGCGTACCACCGCACCCGCCAGCAGCGCGTCGAGCAGGCCGGGCAGCACCGAAGGTGGCTGCTCCGGCAGATGCCCGAGCGCCGCCAGCGCCGCGGCCAGGGTCGTCGCCAGCACCTCGCCCTCCTCATGGCGCCACAGCCGCGCCGGGCCGGTCGCCTCGTCGCTGGCCGCCAGTCCCTCGGCCGCCGCGATCAGCGCCGCCAGCAGGTCGGACGGTGCCGCCGCCACCGGCGCCGTGGCGCGGGCGAGCGGGGCGAGGCAGGCTTCGAGCCGCGTCAGCAGGTCGCTGACGGCCTGCGGCGCGCCGCAGGCCGCGGCACGGCGTTGCAGTGCCGCCACCCCTTCCGCCGGCCGCGGGCCGCGCAGGGTCAGGCGCTCCAGCGTGCGGGCCGCATCCCGGCAGCGCGCCGGCGCGAGGCCGGCGGCGGCGAGCGGGTGCTTGAGCAGCGACAGCAGCGCCACCGGCGCCAGCCCCTCCGCCACCGCCTGGGCGAGCAGGCGCAGGAACACGGCGGGCGGTGTCGCCGCGAGCGGCTCGCCGGCGCTGTCATCGGCCACCACGCCCCAGCGCAGCAATTCGGCCGAAACGCGCACGGCGAGCGCGCGGTCGGGCGTGATCAGGGCGGCGCGGCGGCCCGGCGTCTCGATCGCATCGCGCAGGATAAGGGCGATCGCCACCGCCTCCTCCTGCGGGTCGGCGGCGGCGAGACGAAACAGGCCGGCGGTGGCGGGCGCGTGCGGCGCGCGCCAGGCGGCGAGGCAGTCGGCCGGCAGCAGCGCGGTCGCCAGCGTCGCGACGCGGCCGGCCGGCACCTCGCTTGCCGCCGTCCAGACCTGCACGTCGCCGCGGCTGGCACCGAGGCCCTGCACCAGCCCGCGCAGCGCCGCCTGGGGATGCGGCGTGTCCAGCAGCTCCCAGTGCCCATCGGCCATCGCCCCATCGAGGCCGGGCAGCACCACGCGGCCATGCGGCAGCCGGGCGACGGTGCGCAGCAGCGCGGCCACCGCCGGCGGCGCGCCGGGGGTACCGGCGACCCACACCGGATCGGCGGGCGGCGCCGCCTGCCATGCCTGCGCCTGCGCCCGCAGCAGCGCCACCTGCCGCGCCACCGGGTTCATCAACTGCCGCCCGGCGAGCCACGCCGGCCAGGCGCGGGTGGCGATGCCGAGAAAGCGCAGCGTGATCTGCCAGTGCGCGGCATGCGCGGCATCGGCGGCGCCGGCAAGGGCGGCGGGCAGGTCGATCTCCGCCCATTCCGCCTCGTCCATCAGATCGGCGAGCGCGGCGGCGAGTCGCCACGCCCGGTCGGCGGTGCGCGCGCCGCCCTGCTCCTCGGGCAGCGCGAGCACGAGGCGGGCCAGCACCGCCAGCCGCTCCGCCGCCTCCACCGCGGGCGGCAGGGCGAGCGCGCCGGCGAGTGCGAGCGGCGCCTCATCGAGCGCGCCGAGGGCGGCGATGCGCGGCAGCAGCCGCGGCGCCCCGCCGCCCGTTCGCAGGAACGCCTCGGCCAGCGCGGCGGCGGCGCGGCGGGTCGGCAGCAGGATCAGACCGCGCGACGGGTCCGCCTGCCGTTCCGCCGCCCAGCGCGCCGCGAGCGTATCGAGGAACGGCACGTCGGCGGGAATGCTCACGAGCCTCATCGCCCGTCGCCGACCGCGCGGGCCTGCAGATTGGACTCGGCTTCGGCGAGATCGGGCGGCGTGGAGAGGTGGAACCACAGCCCGTCATGCACGACTGCCCGCAGCCGGCCGGCGGCAATGGCGCGGTCCCAGCAGCAATTGACGCTGAACGGCCCCTCCGGCAGGCCGGCAAACAGCGCCGGGGCGGCGAGCTGCACGCCGGCATAGACATAGGGCACGATCTCGCCCTCCGACCGGCGGCGCACGTGGCCGAGCTGATCGAGCGCGAAATCTCCGGAGTCGGGGCCGCCCTGCACCTGGAAACTGCGATGCACCAGCAGCACCGCATCGGCCGCGCCGCTCCAGGCATCGGCGAGCCGGCGCAGCGCCGGCACCGGCCCATCGAGCCAGAATGTGTCGCCGTTGACGATGAAGAACGGCGCCGCACCGAGTTCGCCGAGGGCGGCCCGCACCGCGCCGCCGGTGTCGAGCAGCGTGCCCTCGCCGCGCGCCACGATGCGCAGGCGGCCCTGCGGGCGGGTGGCGAGATGGGCGGCGATACGCTCCGCCTGCCAGTGCGTGTTGACCACCACCGTCTGCACCCCGGCGGCGTCCAGCCGGTCCAGCGCATGGTCCAGCAGCGGCCGGCCGCCGAGCGGCAGCAGCGCCTTGGCGGTGTGGGCGGTGAGCGGGCGCATCCGCAGGCCGAGCCCGGCGGCGAGCAGCATGGCGGCGCGCGGCGGCATCAGAGGAGCGCTCCGATACGGTGGGGCCAGCCGCTGATCCGGGCCCGCCGCGCCGCCTCAGCCGTCGGTGCCAGCGCGATCGTCAGTCCCTCCGCCGGGCGCAGCGGGCCGAGCCGGTCGGGCCATTCCACCAGCACGAGGTCCGCCCGCGCCTCCTCCCAGCCCAGTTCGACGAGCCCGGCGGGACCGTCGAGCCGCCAGAGGTCGAAATGATGGGCGCGAAAGCGGGGCGTGTCGTAGGTCTGCACCAGGGTATAGCTCGGGCTTGGGACATCGAGCGCGGCGTCGCGGCTGGCGGCGCGCAGGAAGGCGCGGGCGAAGCTGGTCTTGCCGGCGCCGAGCGGCCCTTCCAGCAGAATGGCGTCGCCCGCCCGTGCCAGTGCGGCGACGCGGGCGGCGAAGGCTTCGGTGGCGGGCAGCGACGGCAGATCGAGCACGGGCACCACGCCATGGTGCCGCACCCCCCCCCGCGCCGCAACCCGCGCGTGGCTGCTCACCCCGCCCTGGCAAGCGGCTGCACCGGCACCCCGGCACTCTCCCGGATCGCTTTCAGGATCACCGCCAGGAGAGAGGAGGGGTCTGTTGTCGGCATGGAGTACCAGCAGAAACGGATACGGCCCGGACAGGCTGGCCATCAGCAGCACGCCGCCGTCACGGCCCTGGACATCGGCGGCATGCACGATCGCAACCATCAGCAGGCCCTGGCTGTCCACAAGGAGATGCGGCTTCCTCTCTTTGATCTTCCTGCCGCCGTCCGGCCCCACCCGATCTATCGACGCCGCTATTTTCCGCACCCCTCACGCTCCGGCCGTCGATCAACCCGGCGGTCGATCAACCCGGCTGTCGATCAACCCGGCTGCCGGGATCGGTTCGCGCGCCGCCTGCTGCCGGCAAACGCACGTGAAGCGCATGATGCAACCGCGCCAGCGTGCCGTCCTGCTGCCAACGGCAAAAGTCGTGATCGACGGTGCTGCGCGGCGGCAGATCCTTACGGGATTGCCCGTCACCGGCAGCCGGCGCTCAGCACCTCCATCATCCCGCTGACCACTTCCCGGACACCCACCATCCGTTTGCTGCCGCCCGGCCTGGCACGGGGGATGTCCGGCTCGGCCAGCGCCCATTCCCCGTCCGTCAGGTCGCTTGGGCAACGCAGACCGCTCACGTCATAGCGGGCGCGGTTCTCCTCGGACGGCATCGGCATGCTCCTGCGAATCGGGGTCACCCATCAAGAACGCAAAACCGACCCGAGGGATTCGACATGTTCGTGGACGGGCATTCAGACATGGCGGATGCGGAAACGGAACTCCTTGCCGGTCGCAGTCGATTCCAGCAATTCGTTGCCGGTCGTGCGGCAGAATGCCTGGAAATCCGCAACCGCGCCCGGATCGGTCGCGGTGATCTCCAGCACTTCGCCCGGCGGCACGTCTTTCAGCGCCTTCTTCGCGCGCAGGATCGGCAGCGGGCAGTTGAGGCCCCGCGCGTCGAGCACATGGTCCGCCATGACGTGGTCTCTCCTCTGTTCGTCGCGGTGATCAGATGAACAGATTGATCTCGCATCTGGTCGCGTTTTCGATGTAAGTCGCGGCACCGCCGATCGTCGGCCCGTCGATCAGGTCTTCGCGGCTGAATTCGAACAGGTCCATCGTCATCTGGCAGGCCACCATCTTCACCTCGGACTCCACCGCCGCCTGCCGCAAATCCTCGATCGACGCGATCCCCTTTTTCCTGATCAGGTTCTTCATCATCGTCGTCGCCATCGCATCGACCCCCGGCAACGCCGAGATCAGATTCGGCATCTTCATGTGCATGCCCATCAGCGGCATCTCCATCGCCGGATTGCCCAGCGTCGAGATGCCGAGATCGAGCTTTTTCCTGAGCAGGGTGAGGCCGTAGAAGGTGAAGAACATCGACACCTCGAGCCCCATCGCTGCCGCCGTGGTCGCGAGAACGAAGGGCGGATAGGCCCAGTCGAGCGTTCCCTTGGTCACGATCAGGGACATCCGCTTGGCGTTGTGCTGTGCATCCGTGCTCATCGGCCGTTGCCCCCCTGCCCGCCCGCAGACGCAGCCGTTTTCCTTGCCGCGTCCCCGTCCGCTTTCCCGCGCGACCCCGAGGTGTTCGCCACCCGTTGACGCCATTCGTCTCCAAGCGCGCAGCCGTGCGCTCCGGCCATGCCTGATCCCTCCTGCCTTGCCGCATTCGTCATGCCGGGCGCACTCGCGCGATGACGAACGTGGCGCGACCCGCCGGGCGGGATGCGTCGGCACCGCCATGGCCGATCACTTCCGCCGCGCAGGCCGGCCATATGGTCGGCAATAGCCACTTTACCATAGCGGAACGCGCGTTCCCGGCAACTCTCCCCGCCGCCCAACCGGTCCCGGGGCGGAGCGGTGACGGTCACACACCCGCGAGCGATCGGCCGCGCACGGAGGTCAGGGTTGCGTCTTGCCGGCAAGCGCGCGGGCGAGGTCGCCGACATTGTGCAGTGCGTCGAGCTCGCGCGTGTGGAACTTGATCCGGTACCGCTCCTCCAGCGCCACGATGATCTCGATCTGCTTGAAGCTGTCCCAGCCGGGCACATCCTTTGCCGTCAGGTCCGGGCGCAGCGCCACATCACGCATGAAGACGTCGCGGAATACCTCGCTCAGCACGGGGTAGAACGCCGCCTCGTTCATCGGGATCAGCCCTCCGTCACGTCGATGAAGGTTTCCGCCGGGGCGAATCCGGCAAGGTCGAGCACGTAGCGCCGCACCTCCGCGGTGTCGGCTCCGGCGAGCGGCGTGAAGCCGAGCTTCTCGTAATGGTCCTTCACCATGCTGTTCTTCGCCGTCGGCACGTATTCGCCGATCAGCCGCGTCGCGCCGAGCCGCCGCGCCTCCGCCGCGATCAGCGCGAGGCTTGCCAGCTCGACCTGCCGGCCGAGCACGCGGCAGCTCATCAGCCAGGTGTCGATCAGCAGATCGCATCCGTCGCGCATGCGGCCGATCAGGATGGCGATGATGCCGTTGTCGCCGAAGCGGTCGAGCAGCCGCAGTTGCAGCCCGACGGCGCGGTCATCGGCGATGATCGCCAGCACGTCGTCTTCGCCGTAGCGGCGGGTGGTGAGATTGAACTGGTTGGTCTTGTTGATGAGCTGCACCGTCCGCGCCAGACCGATGCGATCGAAGCGCCGCCACAGCAGGCGCATCGCCAGCCCGCGCAGATAGGACGGCAGATCGGTCGCCGTCGCGCGCAGCGCCTCGCGCGCGCGGTTGCCCTGATATTGCGCGGTGCGGGCGCGATCATCCTCGGTCACCGCCAGCGACTCGAAATATCCGGCATCGGCCAGCGTGCGCGCGAACAGCGCGGGATCGTCCGTCACCTCCGGCACCGCGACCATCGGCAGTTCCTGCCGCACCAGGTTGCGCTCGAACGGATTGTCATCGACGAAAACGAGCGAATCGAGGCCGATGTTGAGTTCGGCGGCGATGGTGCGCAGGTTGGTCGCCTTGTCGCTCCAGTTGGCGACGAAGCAGGCGATGTCGGCACGGCGCAGCAGCATCTCGGGATGGCGGTCGAACGGCGCCAGCGCGTTTGCCTCATCGTTCTTCGAGCACACGGCAAGGATTATGCCGCGGCGTGACAGTTCCCGTGCATAATCCTGAAAGGCCAGATACGCCTCGCCGAGCGCGCTGCCCTGGCCGAGCACCAGCCCTTCCAGCCCATCATCGCCAATCACGCCGCCCCACAGCGTGTTGTCGAGATCGAGGACGAGGCATTTGGCGCTGCGCCCCTGCCGCGACGCGATCAGCCGCAGCACGAGGTCGCCATAGAGAGGGGCGGCGGCGGGCGCGACCTCCTGCTTCGCGCGATGCCAGAGGCCCGGATCGTGCCACGCTGCCAACCCATCGACCGCCGCACGGGCGTCGAGCGCCAGCACATCGACCCCCTCCGCCTCGGCCATCGGCCGGATCTCGGCAGAGAGCGCGGCGATGAAGGCGGCACGGGAGCCTGGCAGCCGCGACTCGTTGTGGCCGAGCAGCGGCGGATGCAGCGGCAGCGGCACCGACTGGATGACCTGGCAGCCGAAGGCGGCGCGGGCCATGCGCCAGCATTCGCCGATACGTGACAGGGTTTCCGCGAGCCGCGCCGCGACCGCCGCCGGCGGGTCCGCAGCCGAGATGCCGGCGGCCAGATGGTGCGCGTCCAGCGCCAGCAGCACGGCGCTGGGCCGGAACGCATGCAGCGCCGAGCCGGGATCGGAAAGATCCTGCCAGTACTGGCCGAATTCGCTTTCATAGAGGGTGGCATGCAGCCCGCGTCGCAGTGCTGCGACCCGCAGCCCGGCATGAAGATGCGCGAGCGTGCAGGAGCCGAGCAGCGCAAGTCGGATCGGCTTGCCGGGGACACCGGCCGGTGTCGCTGCCGCCGTCGCACGGCGCAGCACCGCATCGAGCGCGTTGGTGGCGACGAAATCGAGCCGCGTGTTGGCCAGTGCCACGCCCTGCCGCCATGCCTCATCCGCATCGTCCGGGATCGCCCGCAGCCGTGCCCGCCAGTCCGGCAGCGCCGGCAACCAGTACAGCGCCGTCACCCCGCCCACACCCCCGCTATGGCCGGCTCCGTTCAAGCACGGCGCGCGGCGGCAATGCAACGACGAAGCAGCAGCCGGAGGCACCGGTTGCGCGACCCGCTGCGCCGCCGCCATAGTGCGCCGTCGGCGCCCGCGCGGCGCCGGCTCGCCGCACGAGGACCGCGTTATGCAGCCGCTGAAGGGCATCACCGTCGTCACCCTGGAGCACGCCATCGCCGCGCCCTTCGCGACGCGGCAGCTGGCCGACCTCGGCGCCCGCGTGATCAAGATCGAGCGGCCGGGGAGCGGGGATTTCGCCCGCGGCTACGACGCTCGGGTGCGCGGCATCGCGTCCCATTTCGTCTGGACCAACCGGTCGAAGGAGAGCCTGACGCTGGACGTGAAGCATCCGCGCGCGCGGGCGCTGCTGTCGCGGCTGATCCGCGAACGGGCCGACGTGGTGGTGCAGAACCTGGCCCCCGGCGCCGCCGCCCGGCTCGGCCTGTCATATGCCACGCTGGCGGCAGCGAAGCCCGGTATCATCGTCTGCGACATCTCCGGCTACGGCAGCGACGGGCCCTATCGCGACAAGAAGGCCTATGACCTGCTGATCCAGGGCGAATCCGGCTTCGTCTCCGTCACCGGCACGGCGGAGACGCCGTCGAAGGCCGGTGCCTCGATCGCCGACATCGCCGCCGGAATGTACGCCTACAGCGCGATCCTCGCCGCCCTGCTGGAACGCCGGACGACCGGGCAGGGCCGGCACATCGATATCTCGATGCTGGAATCGCTGGTGGAGTGGATGTCCTTCCCGCTCTATTACGCGATCGACGGCCAGCCACCGCCGGCACGCAACGGGGCAAGCCATGCCACCATCTTCCCCTATGGCCCGTTTCCGACCGGCGACGGCAAATCGGTACTGCTGGGATTGCAGAATGAGCGGGAATGGGCGGCATTCTGCACCGAGGTGCTGCGGCGGCCGGAACTGGCGCAGGATCCGCGCTTCTCCGGCAACGCCGCGCGCCTGGCCGGCCGCGACCAGCTTCGCGACATCATCGTTGCCGTTTTCGCCGAGCTGACGGCCGCACAGGTGGTCGCGCGGCTGGAGGAAGCCCGCATCGCCAACGCCCGGGTCAACGACATGCACGATGTCTGGCAGCATCCGCAGCTGCAGGCGCGCCGCCGCTGGCGGGAGGTGGCAACCGAGCGCGGCCCGGTCCCCGCGCTGCTGCCGCCCGGCGCAGCGGCGGAGGAGGAGGCGCGCATGGACCCGGTGCCCGCTCTCGGCGCACAGACCGAGGCGATCCTGCGCGAACTCGGCTGCACGGCGAGCGAAATCGCCGAGCTGCGCGCGGCAGGGGCGGTATGAGCGGAGCGGCGACGTGACGCGGCCGGGCGTGCGCATCGGCATCGACATCGGGGGCACCTTCACCGACCTCCAGATCTTCGACGAGCGCAGCGGCACGTTGAATGCATGCAAGACATTGACCACGCCGGACGACCTCTCGGCCGGCCTGCTTGCCGGCATTGCCGAGGCCGGCGGACGCTTTGGCTTTGCGGCGGGCGATGTGCGGCTGCTGCTGCACGGCACCACGATCGCGACCAACGCCGTGCTGGAAGGGCGCTTTCCGCGCGCCGCCCTGCTCACGACCGAAGGGTTCCGCGACGTGCTGGAAATCGGGCGGCATGTCAGGCGCGACCTGTACGGCCTGCGCCCGCCGTTGCGGCCGGAGCTGATCGCGCGGGACCGACGCATCGGGGTGGCCGAACGGGTGCGCGCCGATGGCAGTGTCGCGACGCCGCTGACGGAGGCGGCGATGGCGGCTGCGATCGCCGCGCTGCGCGCAACCGGGCCGGAAACGGTGGCGGTGGCGCTGCTGAATGCGCATGTGAACGACGCCCACGAGCGCGCCCTCCGCGATGCCATCGCCCGCGCCTGTCCCGGCCTGCCGGTTTCGCTGTCGTCCGAGATCAGCCCGGAAATCCGCGAATACGAGCGCACGGCAACGACGGCGCTGAACGCGCTGCTGATGCCGGTGGTGCAGGCGTATCTGCACCGGCTGACGGCGCGGCTGGCGGCGGCCGGGATCGCCGCGCCGGTGCTGCTGGTGCAGTCGAACGGGGGCGTTTGCAGCCCCGCCGTCGCCGCGGCACAACCGGTGCGGCTGCTGCTGTCAGGGCCGAGCGGCGGCGCGGCGGCGGCACGGCTGACGGCCTCGCGGCTCGGCCGGCCCGATCTCGTCGGCGTGGACATGGGCGGCACCAGCTTCGACGTCTGTGTTGTGCGCGGCGCCGCGCTGGCGCAGATCGCCGAAGGCGAGATCAGCGGCATTCCCGTCCGGCTGCCGATGATCGAGATGCGCACCATCGGCGCCGGCGGCGGCTCGATCGCGGCGGCGGGACCGGGAGGGTTGCTGACGGTCGGCCCTGCCAGCGCCGGCGCGCGGCCCGGACCGGCGTGCTATGGCCGCGGCGGGCAGGAGGCGACGGTGACCGACGCCAACCTCATGCTCGGCCGGCTCGATGCGGCATCGTTCCTGCGCGGCAGCATGACCCTGGACCTGGCGGCGGCGCGGGCGGCGATCGCGGCGCGCGTCGCCGTACCGCTCGGGCTTTCCGTCGAAGCGGCGGCGGAGGGCGTGGTGGCACTGACCGAAACGGCGCTGGCCGGCGCGATCCGGCTGAGCCTGTTCGAGAAGGGGCTTGATCCGGTGGATTTCGCGCTGCTGGCGTTCGGCGGTGCCGGCGGGCTGCACGCGATCGCGGTTGCTGCCGAACTCGGCATGCGGGAGGTGATCTTTCCCGCCAGCGCCAGCACGTTTTCCGCCCGCGGCATCCTGGAGAGCGACATCGTGCATGACCTGGCGGCGAGCCGCGTGCTGCGGGCCGAGGCGGCGAACCTGCCGCATCTGCACAGGACGGCGGCGTCGCTGCGCGCCGACGGCGAGGCGTTGCTGGCGGCGGACGGCGTGCCGCCGGAGCGGCGCAGCTTCGCGCCGGCGGCGGACATGCGCTATGTCGGCCAGGTCTTCGAAATCGTGGTACCGTGGCCGGAGGGAGACGACATGGCAGCATTGTGTGCCCGCTTCCACGCGCTGCACCGCCAGCGCTTCAGCTACGCCGACCCCGACGCACCGGTGGAGATCGTGACACAGCGGCTCGCCGCGACCGGGTGTCTCGACCGCGTGGACGCCCCCCCCGCCGCGCCGCCGGCGGGCGCCGCTGCGTTCTGCACGCGCCACGTCTTCCTCGCCGGCGAATGGACCCTCGCCGCGGTGCATCGGCGTGAGACACTGACCGGCGACGTTGCCGGCCCGGCGGTGATCGAGGAGGAATACACGACACTGCTGATCCCCGCCGGCTGGGTCTGCACGCCGGTGCGCGACGGTCATCTTTCGGCGCGGCGGGCGGCGGCATGAGCGCGATCGGCGATCCGGTGGCGCTGGAGATCCTGCGTCACGCGCTGACCGCGGCAGCGGCGGAGATGGACGTGACCATCTGGCGCACCAGCCGTTCGACCATCGTGCGCGAGCTGCTCGACTACTCGACCGCCGTGTTCGACCGCGACGGCGGCAATGTTGCTCAATCGGCGCGCATCCCGCAGCATCTCAATGCGATGGGTGCAGGACTGCGCACCGTGATTGAGCGCTTCCTGCCGCTCGACGGATGGGCGGACGGCGATGTCGTGATCACCAACGACCCCTATTGCGGCGGCCAGCACATTCCCGACATCCTCGCCTTCCGCCCGGTGTTCGTGCAGGGCACGCGCGTCGCCGTGGTCGGCACGTGCTGCCATCATCTCGACATGGGCGGCATCGCCGCCGGCAGCTACGCGGCGAATGCCACCGAGATTTTCCAGGAGGGGCTGCGCATCCCGCCGGTGCGGCTGGTGCGCGCCGGCACGATCAATGCCGAGGTGCTGGCGATCATGCGCCAGAACGTGCGCCGGCCGGACATGCTGTGGGGCGATTTGCAGGCGCAGCTTGCCTCGCTGGCGGTCGGCGCGGCTGCGGTGGAACGCATCGCGGCGAAGCACGGGACCGCGACGCTGATCGCCGCCTGCACCGCCCTGCTCGACGCATCGGAGCGGGCGATGCGCGCGATGATCGGAGAACTGCCCGACGGAGAATACGGATTCGAGGATTTCATCGACGACGACGGTCTCGGCACCGGGCCGATCCGCATCCACGCCGTGATCGCGATCCACGGCGATACGATGACCGTCGATCTGTCCGGCTGCGCCCCGCAGGTGCTCGGCCCGATCAATGCGACCCGCGCCTCCGCCGCCTCCGCCGTCGCTTATGCGGTCCTCGCCTGTGCCACCACGCCGATCCCGGCCAATGCCGGCTGCGAACGGCCGATCCGGCTGATCGCGCCGGAAGGGACCGTGGTCAGCGCGCGCCATCCGGCGCCCGTTGCCAACCGCATGGTGGTCTCGCACCGGCTCGCGACGACACTGCTCGGCGCCCTGGCACAGGCGGCACCGGAGCGGATTCCGGCGGCGTATTACGGCACTTCCTACGTGTGCAGCTTCCAGACCATCGCCGACCGCGGACGCGGCGTCCTGGTGGAGATCGAGGTCGGCGGCGGCGGCGGCCATCCGGCCGCGGACGGCACGAATGCGTGGTCGTGCGGCATGCACAACAACGCCAACATCCCGGTCGAAATGGTGGAAAGCGAGTTGCCCCTGACCGTCACGCGGTATGAATTGCGGCCCGACTCCGCCGGCGCCGGCCGGCAGCGCGGCGGCCTCGGCCTCGTGCGCGAATGGCGAGTGGAATGCGCGGAAGCGGTGTTCACCGCCAATCTTGAGCGATTCCGCACCCGCCCCTACGGCCTCGCCGGCGGCAGCGCCGCGGCGGTCGGGCGCCTGACCCTGGTCCGCGACGGGCAGGAAACCGCCCTTGCCTCCAAGACCGGCAATCTGCGCCTGCGGCGGGGCGATCTGATCCGGCTGGAAACCTCGGGCGGCGGCGGGTTCGGCGATCCGGCGGCGCGAGAGGCGGCGGCGCATGCGCGGGATCTGGCCCTCGGCTACGTCACGGCGTAACCTCCGCGCCGCACGTGGCACGCGCCTCGCATGGGCGGTGCCGCTTTCGGGAGAGCACGCTTCATGCCCACCCTACTCCGCCGCGCCGCCGTCGCCCTCGTCGTGACCCTGATGCCGCTGGCATGGACGAGTTCCGTGCGCGCGGCCGGGGACGTGGTGATCGGTGCCGTGTTCCCGCTCACCGGCAACGCCGCACAGGTCGGCATCGACGCCCGCGCGGCGCTGGAGACGGAGGCCGAGATCATCAACGGCCATCACGACATGCCGATGCTGCTCGGCGCCGGCGGCGGGCTTGCGCAGCTTGGCGGGGCGCATGTGCGGCTCGTGTTCGCCGACAGCCAGAACAACCCGCAGACCGCGCGGGCGGAGGCCGAACGGCTGATCACGCAGGATCACGTGGCTGCGATCATCGGCAGCTATACCAGCGCCACTGCGGCAACCATCAGCCAGGTGACGGAACGCTACCAGGTTCCCTACATCTCCGCCGACAACTCCTCGCCCAGCCTGACGGAACGCGGGCTGCACTGGATCTTCCGCACCTCGCCCACCGACGTGATGTTCACCGGGGCGATGTTCGAATTCATGCAGGCGATCGGTGAGCGCACCGGCCACAAGGCGGCCAGCGTCGCGCTGATCTATGAAGATTCGATCTTCGGCAGCGACAGCGCGGCAGTGCAGCGCAAAGACGCCGCCGCCGCGGGGATCAGGGTGGCGGCCGACATCCGCTATCGCGCCAATTCCCCATCGCTCTCGACCGAGGTGGAGCGGCTCCATGCTGCCGACGCCGACGTCCTGCTGCCGTCTTCCTATACCAGCGACGCCATCCTGCTGATGCGCGCAATGCACGAATCCGGCTATGCGCCGCGCGCCATCATCGCGCAGGATGCCGGTTTCGTGCAGCAAAGCTTCCTCGATGCGGTCGGGCCGCTGGCCGAGGGGGTAATGAGCCGCTCCGCCTTCGCGCTCGATGCCACGCGGGCGCGCCCGGCGATCGCACCGGTCAATGCGCTGTTCCACGCCCGTGCCGGCAAGGATCTGAACGATCTCACCTCGCGCGATATCACCGCGTTGCAGGTGCTGGCCGACGCGATCGGCCGCGCCGGCACGACGCAGCCGGAAAAGCTGCGCGCTGCTCTTGCGGCGACACGGATCGACGGCGCGCAGACCATCATGCCCTGGCGCGGTGTCGCATTCGACGACAAGGGCCAGAACAGCGAAGCCGACCCGGTGATCCAGCAGATCCAGGGGGGCACGTGGCACACCGTGTTCCCGTTCGCGGTGGCGACGGCGGCGCCGGTCTGGAACGTCGGCAAATGACCGGTGCCGCGTGACGCCGGTGCTGCTGCTGCAGGTGATGGCGCTGGGGCTGCTCACCGGTCTCGTCTATGCGCTGGTCGCCGCCGGATTGTCGCTGATCTTTGGGCTGATGGATGTGGTGAACTTCGCGCATGGCCAGTTTCTCATGCTGGCCATGTATGCCGCCTTCGCGGTCCACGCGGCAAGCGGGGTCGGCGTCGCGCTGGAACTGCCGCTGGTGGTGCTGCTGCTGTTCGTGCTCGGCGTCGCCACCTATCGCGGCCTGATCGCACGTGCGCTTGGCGTTGCCACCAATCGCGGCATGGTGCAGATTTTCGTCACCTTCGGCCTCGGCATCTTTCTCACCGGCGCGGCGCAGTTCGTGTTCGGGGGCGATTTCCGCAGCATCGGCGACGGCATGCTGGCCAACCGCAGCCTGATCCTGCACGGGCTGCACCTGCCGCTCGCGCAGGTGGCCGCGGCCGTGGTCTGCCTGCTCGCCTTCGCCGCCCTCGCCCTCATCTCGCGCACGGAATTCGGCCGCGCGCTGGCGGCGACGCGGGAGGATCGGGAGGCAGTGGCACTGATCGGCATCGACCGCAACCGCATCTTCGCGCTCGGCTGGGGCCTGGGCTGCGCCGCGGTGGGGGTGGCGGGTGTAATGCTGGTGCAGTTCTACTACGTCTCGCCCAATGTCGGGGCGGATTTCGCGCTGATCGCCTATGTCACGGTCGCCCTGGGCGGCTTCGGCAGCCTGCTCGGCGCGCTCGTCGCCGGCATCCTGATCGGCGAGGTGGAGGCGCTGACCGCGCTGCTGCTGGAGCCGTCCCTGAAGCAGGTCGGCATGTTCGCGATCTATCTCGCCGTCCTGATGCTGCGTCCGCGCGGCCTGTTCGGACGGCTGTGATGGCGAAGCTGCCCGACAACGCCATCCTGCGGCGGCGGCGGCGGGAGCTGGCCGCGGGCGGGGCGGTGCTGCTGGCACTCGCCGTGCTGCCGCTGCCGATCGCCGACGTCTACACGCAGAACCTGATCATCATGGCGCTGCTGTTCGCCGGGCTGGCGCAGGCGTGGAACATCCTCGGCGGCTACTGCGGGCAAATCTCGCTCGGCCACGCGCTCTATTTCGGCATTGGCGGCTACGTCTCCACGCTGCTGTTCCTGCGCGCCGGCCTTCCGCCCTCGCTCGGCATGTTCGCGGGCGGCCTTGCCGCCGGCGCGGCGGCGCTGCTGGTCGGCTGGCCATGCTTCCGCCTGTCCGGCCACTACTATGCCATCGCCACCCTGGTGGTGGCGCAGATCGCGTATCTGCTCGCGCTGAACTGGGACTTCATCGGCGGCGCGACCGGGCTCTACGTGCCGTTCCACGCCGAGAGCTGGGGCGATCTCGCCTTCCGCACCACCAAGCGGCCGTTCCACTACATCGCCCTCGCTTTCGCCGCTGCCGCGTGGTTCGCCGGCTACCTGATCGAAGGCTCGCGCTGGGGCTATGCATGGCGGGCCATGCGCGACGATCCGGTGGCGGCGCGCAGCCTCGCGGTGCGGCTGCTGCCCAGCAAGATGGCGGCGGCTTCGATCAGCGGCGGGCTCGCCGGCATCGGGGGTGCGATCTTCGCGCAATATGTCGGCTACATCGACCCCGACAGCGTGATGTCGCTGCAACTTTCCATCCTGATCGCGCTGCCGGCGGTGATCGGGGGCGTCGGCACGCTGTGGGGGCCGCTGCTCGGGGCTGCGGTACAGGTACCGATCAGCGAAGTCTCCCGCTCCTGGCTCGGTGGCGCCGGGCGGGGCAGCGACCTGATGATCTATGGCGCGCTGATCGTCACGGTTGCCCTGCTGCGCCCGGCCGGCCTCGCGAGCCTGCTGCGCCCGGCGCGACGGCCCCCGCCGGCCGCGGAGGCGCGCAATGCCAACGCTGCTTGAGGTCGAGCGCGTGAGCCGCAGCTTCGGCGGCGTCGCTGCCAATGTCGATGTCTCCTTCACGGTCCAAGCCGGGGAGATCGTCGGCCTGATCGGCCCCAACGGGGCCGGCAAGACGACGCTGTTCAACATGATCGCGGGCGAGATCGCGCCCCAGTCGGGCGTCATCCGGCTCGACGGCGCGGTCGTCTGCGGCCGCGGACCGCTCGCTGCCGCGCGCGCCGGCATCGCCCGCACCTTTCAGGTGGTGCGTAGTTTCGACACGATGACGGTGCTGGAGAATGTCATGGTCGGGGCCTTCGCCCATGCCCACCGCACGCGCACTGCAATGGCGGAGGCGGCGGCGGTGATCGGCGCGACCGGCCTCGCGGCGCATGCCGATACGCCGGCGGCGTCACTGACACCGCCCGGCAAGCGGCGCCTGGAAGTCGCCCGCGCCCTGGCGATGCGTCCGCGTCTGCTGCTGCTCGATGAGATGCTGACCGGCCTGACGCCGGCCGAGGCGCAGGAGGGTGTCGCCATGATCCGTGCACTCCGCGCACAGGGCATCACCATCCTGATGGTCGAACACGTCATGGAGGTGCTGCTGCCGCTGATCGACCGTGCCGTCGTACTCGATCTCGGCCGCGTGCTGACCGTCGGCACGCCGGCTGCGGTGGTGCGTGACCCGGGCGTGATCCGCGCCTATCTGGGCGAGCGGTATGCTGCGGCTTGAGGGGGTCTCTGCTGCCTATCGCGGCCTGCCGGCGCTGCGCGGCATCAGCCTCGAGGTGCCGGCCGGGGCGATCGTCGCCGTGGTCGGCGCCAACGGCGCCGGCAAGAGCACGCTGCTGAAGGCGATCGCCGGCCTGCTGCCGGTGTCCGGGCGGATCGCGCTGGACGAAACGCGGCTCGACCGGATGGCGGCCTGGCGCGTCGCGCGGCACGGCGTGGCGCTGGTGCCGGAAGGGCGGCGCCTGTTCCCGCGGCTGCCGGTCGAGGACAATCTCCGCCTCGGCGCCTATGCCCGCCGCGGCCAGCCCGACCGTTTCGCGCCGCTCTCGCTTGTCTTCGACCTGTTCCCACGCCTGCAGGAACGCCTCGCACAGCGGGCGGAGACGCTGTCGGGCGGCGAGCAGCAGATGCTCGCGATCGGCCGCGCCCTGATGACGCAGCCGCGTCTGCTGATGCTGGACGAGCCGAGCCAGGGGCTGATGCCGCGCCTGGTCGATGACATCCTGGCCGCGGTCGTTCGCATCCGCGCCGGCGGCGTCACCGTGCTGCTGGTCGAACAGCGGCTGGCGGAAGCACTGAGCATTGCCGACCACGCCCATGTGCTGCAAACCGGGCGGGTGGTCATGTCCGGGCCGGCCGCCGCGATTGCCGCCGATTCGGCGGTGCGCCGCGCCTATCTGGGGCTGTAGCGGGCGCGCGGCCTGTCAGGAGGGCGGCGTCGTCGCCAGCCAGCCCTGCACCTGCGCGATCGTCCGTATCCGGTGCGCCAGCCGCCGCGCCACCCGTTCCGCCTGCTGCGCCACTTCCCGCGTCCGCGCATCGGCGGTGCGCGGCACGATGTAGCCGAGGGGGATGCCGGCCGGGTCGCTCGAATCCGCCTCGGCCGCGCCGTCTGGCGTCACCGGCGCCGCTTCGGTGAAGTCCTGCCAGGGCAGCGTGGTGCCGTCGGCCGCACGCCAGAGCAGAGTGCAGCGCACGTTCACCTGGCTCGCCGTGTCGCCGACACTGAGCAGGGCGAGGTTGCTCGGCAGGCCCTCGGTGATGTTGGTGATGCGGCCGGTCAGCAGCAGCGCCGGGCCGCCCGGCGGCGGCGCGGCGCCGGCCGCCTCGGCCGGCAGGCCGAACGTGCGCAACTCGGCAAGCAGCGCCGTGGCGATCGCCTTCTGAGCCGCCGCGGCATCGGCGGCGCGGGAACGGGCGTCCCGCGGCATCGCGAACGCTTCCATCACATAGCTGAACTGATTGGTATCGAGATTGACGGTCGCCGGAGAGACGTGGAAATCTGCGACATAGACATGCTCCGGCCGGGGCAGCCGGATGTCGGCGGGCAGATGCGGCGTGCTGCATCCGGCGATGGCCAGCGCGCCCGACCCCACCCCCCCCAGCAATGCACGCCGGCGCATCACCAACTCCCCTTCTTCGCAGGCCAGGGATGGAGTGACGCCGCGGGGATGGCGCCGTCAAGAACGGAGGGTGCCGGATTCACCGAACCGTCATCGCGGCCTACAGCGCCAGTTCGACGCAAACCGGTACATGGTCCGATCCCTGCGTCCAGTCCCGCGCCTCCTTCAGCACGGTCTGACGCCGGAGCGCTCCGGTCAGATCCGGGCTGACCCAGATGTGGTCCAGCCGCCGACCACGGTCGGAGGCGCGCCAGTCGCGGTTGCGGTACGACCACCAGGTGAACAGTTTCTCCTCCGCCGGCACGAAATGGCGCACCGCATCGACGAAGCAGGTCCGCTGCCAGGCCAGCAGCCCCGCAGTCTCCTCCGGCGTATGGCTGACCACGTCGAGCAATTGCCGATGGCTCCAGACATCGTGCTCAAGCGGCGCAATGTTCAGGTCGCCCACCAGCACCGCGCGCAGGGATCGCGGGCGGGCGGCGAACCAGGCGGTGGTTTCTGCCACGAAATCGAGCTTGTGGGCGAATTTCGGGTTGGCCACCCGATCGGGCACGTCGCCGCCCGCCGGCACGTAGAAATCATGCAGCTCCAGCGGGCCGCCGGGCAGGTCGAGGGCGATCGCCAGATGCCGGCAGTCGCCGCGCGCGCACCAGTCCGGTGCCGAGTCCTGCACCGCGAAGCCGATGCGCGACAGGATGGCGACGCCGTTGTAGCCCTTCATGCCCCGGAATGCGACGTGCGGGTAGCCGAGGGCGGAAGGTGCCTCGGCCGGGAACAGTTCATCCGGCACTTTCGTCTCCTGCAGGCAGATCACGTCGGGATCCAGCGCGTCCGCCAGCCGCCCGAGCAGCTTGAGCCGCAGGCGCAGCGAGTTGATGTTCCAGGTCGCGATGCGCAGCGGGCGTGTCATGCCGGCTGCATGGCAAGGCCGATCGCGCCGCGCAAGGGTTCGGGCTTGCGCCGGCCGCGCGGAGACGTCATCACGGGCCGGGCGGCACGGGGGAGGACGGGCGATGCGGCGCAGGGCGTTGATGGCTTCGTTGGCGGCGCTGGCGGCGGCTCCCGGTCGGGTGGCGCGGGCGCAGGAGGCGCCGATCCCGATCGGGCTGGTCGCCGTCCTGTCCGGTCCCAATGCCGCCTACGGCACCGCCATCCGCGCCGGCGTGGAACTGGCGCTCGGCCAGGTGAACGCCGGCGCGGCGCGGCTGCGGCTGATCGTCGAGGATTCGGGCGGCAGCAAGGACGGCGCGATCAACGCCGCCCGCAAGCTGATCGGGCGCGACCGCGTGGCGGCGATCATCGGCCCGACGCTGTCGAACGAGATGTTCGCGATGGGACCGGTGACGAATGCACGCGGCATTCCGACCATCGGCACCTCCACGACGGCCGGCGGCATCACCGATATCGGCCCCTTCATCTTCCGCACCGCCCTGCCGGAGGCGGACGTGATCCCGGTGACGATGAAGAAGGCCGCTTCGCGCGGGGTGAAGCGGGTCGCGCTGATGTATGCCAACGACGACGCCTTCTCGAAATCCGGGTTCGAGGTGATGCGGACGGCGGCGGCCGGGACCGGTTTCACCATCCTCACCGTCGAGAGTTTCGGCAGCCGGGACACGGATTTTTCCGCGC
This sequence comes from Pseudomonadota bacterium, assembly GCA_021847995.1. Taxonomy (GTDB): domain Bacteria; phylum Pseudomonadota; class Alphaproteobacteria; order Acetobacterales; family Acetobacteraceae; genus JAFKFJ01. The sequence goes on from JAJZNE010000064.1 coordinate 70,151, forward strand.
AGCTGACCAAGATCAAGGGGCTGGCGCCGGACGCCGTCGGCATCTCGGCGCTGGTCGAGCCGGTGGCCGGCGTGCTGTTGCAGGCGCGGCAACTCGGATTTGGCAGGGAAACGCTGTTCATCGGCGGCAACGGATCGAACTCGCCCAAGCTCGGCCAGATCGCGGGCACGGCGGCGGACGGGCTGATCGTCGGCAGCCCGTGGTTCATCGGCAAGCAGGATCCACTCAATCTCGCCTTCGTCGCCGCCTTCCGCGCCAGATTCGGCCGCAACCCCGACCAGTTCGCGGCCCAGGCCTATGACACGCTCGGCATCCTCGCCGCCGCCATCGCGCGCGCCGGCAATGCCGACCCGGCGCGCATCCGCAATGCCCTGCTCAAGACCGACCGGGTGGGGGTGATGGGGCCGTTCCGCTTCACCGAGCGGCGCGACCCCGCCTCCACCGAAGGGGTCGTGGTGCTGGAGATGCAGGGCGGCGCGTTCCGTATCGCCGGATAGGCCGCGTGCTCGCGCAGCAACTCGTCAATGGCCTGCTGCTCGGCGCCACCTATGCGCTGTTCGCGCTCGGGTTCACGCTGACGTTCGGGGTTCTGCGCGTCATCAACCTGACCTATGGATTCTATTTCACCGCCGGCGCCTTCATCGCCTGGTATCTGACGCGCGGCGGCACCGGCCTCGCGCTGGCGCTGCCGGCGGCGGCGATCGGATCCGGCATCATCGCCGTCATCCTCGACGCGCTGCTGCTGACCCGCCTGCGCCGGGCGCGGGCCGACGAGCTGGCCTCGCTGATGGTCACGCTCGGTGCGGTGCTGGCGCTCTATGCCGCGATGACGGCCCTGCTCGGCCCCGATATCCGCCGCCTGCCACAATCCGTGCTGGGCAGTGGTGCCCTCGTGCTCGGGCCGGTGCGGGTGACGCAGGCGCAGCTGCTCATCCTCGGCGCCGTGACGGTGCTGGCGGGGGGCCTCGTGTGGCTGGTCCGCTTCTCGCGCCTCGGCCTCGGCATCCGGGCGGTGGCCGAGAATCCGGACGCCGCCGGGCTGATGGGGATCGACGCGGCGCGCATCGCGGTGCTGGTGTCGTTCCTGTCCGGCGCGCTGGCGGGGGCCGGCGGCGTGCTGATCGGCCTCGCCTTCAACGCCATCCAGCCGTACATGGGCGAGCAGATGATGCTGCGCGGCTTCGTGGTGGTGATCCTGGGCGGCCTCGGCGACATTTTCGGCGCGATGCTGGCGGGACTGCTGCTCGGGGTGGTGGAGGTGCTGACGGCCGCCTACCTCGCCTCCGGCTTCAAGGAAGCTGTGGCGTTCGCGCTGCTGGTGCTGGTGCTGTGGACGCGTCCGGCCGGCCTCTTCGGCCGCCCGCCGCCGCGCCGGGCCTGAGCCGCCGTGCCACCCTGGCTCTCCGACCTGTTGTGGACCTACCAGAACGTGCTGGTGGCCCTCGGCGTCAACGGGCTGCTGGCGCTGTCGATGTACGTGGTGCTGGCGGCAGGGCAGCTTTCGCTCGGCCAGGCGGCGTTCATGGGCCTCGGCGCCTATGCCTCGGCGCTGCTGTCGCTCCGGCTGCACTGGCCGTTCTGGCTGGTGCTGCCGCTCTCGCCCGTCGTGCCGGTGGGGTTCGCGCTGCTGGTGGGCGGGCCGACGCTGCGCCTGTCGGGCATCTATCTTGCCATCGCCACCATCGGGCTGGGCGAGGTGCTGCGCGCCGTCTATCTCAACGTCGATGCGCTGGGCGGCGCGCTCGGCCTTTCCGGCATTCCCGAAGCGGCGCCGCTGTGGCTGATCTACCTGGTGCTGGCGGCGTCGCTGTTCGTGCTCTGGCAGGTCGGACGCAGCCGTATCGGGCGCGCGATGGAGGCGATGCGCGGCGATGCGCGGACGGCGCTGGCGATGGGCGTGAACGTCCGCCGCTACCGGCTTGCGACGCTCGCCGCCTCGGCGGCGCTGGCCGGGCTGGCCGGGGCGCTTTCCGCTCACGCGACCGATTTCATCGGCCCCAGCGACTACGGGTTCGAGACGGCGGTGAGCATCCTGTCCTTCGCCCTTCTCGGCGGCGTCGCCTCCCCGTTCGCGCCTGTGCTCGGCGCCGCGGTGCTGACGCTGCTGCCGGAGGCGCTGCGTGGATTTGCCGATCTGCGGCTGGTGCTGAACGGCCTCGTGATCGTGCTCGCGGTGCTGTTCCTGCCGCGCGGCATCCTGCCGTGGCGGATGCGGCGGAGCGCCGCATGACGCTGCTCACCGTGCGCGGCCTGACGCGCCGCTATGCCGGGCTGGTCGCGGTCGATCGCGTCGATCTCGACCTTCCGGCGCGCGGCGTGCATGCCCTGATCGGGCCGAACGGCGCCGGCAAGACGACGCTGTTCGATCTCATCTCCGGCCTCGTCATCCCTTCTGCCGGGCGGATCGTGCTGGACGGGCAGGATATCACCGCGCTGCCCGCCGATGCCCGGGCACGGGGCGGCCTCGCCCGCACCTTCCAGGCGATCCGCCTGTTCGGCGCCATGACGGTGCTGGAGAACGTGCTGACCGGCCTGCATCCGCACCTCAGCGCCCCGTTGCCCGCGATCGTGCTGCATCTGGCGCGCTTGCGGCGGGAGGAGCGCAACGCCGTCGCCCGCGCGCACGAAGCCCTGGCGCTGGTCGGGCTGGAGCAGCGCGCCGGGGAGCGCGCGGCGGCGCTCTCCTACGGTGAGGGACGGCGGCTGGAAATCGCCCGCGCGATGGCGGGCGCGCCACGTCTGCTGCTGCTCGATGAGCCGGCAGCGGGCCTCAATCCGGCGGAGACGGTTTCGCTCGGCGTGCTGATCCGCACCATCGTTGCGGCCGGCACGACGGTGCTGCTGGTCGAACACGACATGGTGTTCGTGATGGGCCTCGCCGAGACCGTCACGGTGCTGAATTTCGGCCGCCGCATCTTCCACGGCCCGCCGGCCGCGGCGCGCGGCGACAAGGAGGTGATCGCCGCCTATCTCGGTGCCAGGGTCGCAGCCAGGTTCGCCGCCGCGTCGCCGCCGTGAACGCGCTGGAGGTTGCCGGCCTCGCGGTCAGCTATGGCCCGACGGAAGCGCTGCGCGGCATCGATCTCGCGGTCGCGGAGGGGGAGACGGTGTGTCTGCTCGGCGCCAACGGTGCGGGCAAGACGACGACGCTGCGCGCCCTGTCCGGCCAGGTGCGGGCGCGCGCCGGGCGCATCCGCTTTGCCGGGGCCGAGATCGGCGGCATGCGCCCGCACCGCATCGCCGCGCGCGGCCTCGTGCAGGTGCCGGAAGGACGGCAGGTCTTTGCCGCGCTCACGGTTGCCGAAAATCTGGCGCTCGGCGCCTGGACGCTGCGCGACGCGGCGGAAGCGGATCGGCGGCGCCGTCAGGTGCTGGCCCGATTTCCCCGGCTGGCGGAACGGTTACGTCAGCCGGCGGGATCGCTTTCGGGGGGCGAGCAGCAGATGCTGGCGATCGGCCGCGCGCTGATGGCCGGCCCGAAGCTGCTGCTGCTGGACGAGCCGAGCATGGGCCTCGCGCCGCTGATGGTCGAGGAAATCTTCGCCGTAATCGCCGAACTGCGGCAGGAGGGTGTCACGCTGCTGCTGGTCGAGCAGAATGCCTCCGCCGCGCTGGAGATCGCGGACCGTGCCTATGTGCTGGAGAACGGCCGCATCACGCTTGCCGGCCCGGCCTGGCAGGTGGCGCGCGATCCCTCGGTGGCGGCGGCCTATCTGGGGGGATGAGGGATGGAGCCGGAGAGTGCGCCAATGGAGATATTCATTTTCGCCCGCTTCCATGCCCGGGAAGGACAGGCGGACGCGGTCGCGGCGGCGCTGCGCGCGGTTGTGCGCCCGACGCGGGGCGAACCGGGCTGCCGCGCCATTGCCGCCTTCCGGTCAACGCACGATCCGCGCCTGTTCTTTATCCACTCGCGCTGGACGAACGAGGCGGCGTTTGCTGCGCACGCAGAACAACCGCACACGCAGCGGTTTCTCGACTGTGTGGAGGATTTGATCGACCATCCGCTGAACGTGAGCAGGACGCGGGCACTCGGTTAGCGGGCCGACGACCGCTGCGCCGGCGCCGTGACTACAATCAAAAGGCCCCGGAAGCGGTTGCTTCCGGGGCTTGAGGTTAAGTACCGCGGGGTCGTCAGGACCGGCGACGGCGGCGAACCAGGGCGAGCGACAGGAGGCCGCTTGCCAGCATGGCGACGCTGAACGGCTCGGCGACTCCCGTCGCGTTGGCGGCAAAGTCGTAGGTCGCCGTTACGCTGACGCCACCGGTGTTGGTATTGCCGACATTCGTCGTTCCACCGGAGAGTGCCGTCACGGTCCGGTCGATATCCGACACCGGCAGCATCCACGGCGTCAAGAACGGTGTCAGACCGGAATTCAGCGTGTAGCTCTGAGTCGCTACATTCGAAAACGAAAAGGGCGTCGAACTTCCCGGCGCCACGTCCACGGTCTGGAACGGTGCCAGGTTGGTGAGGCTATCCTGCGTCATGCCCGGGATCGTGAATGTCAGCGTATCCTGCTGGCTCACCGACCCCGTCGCGCTACTCGAAGCTTTTAGGGCATTCGAAACGGTCACAACGCCGTTCAGCGATTCCGACACGTCCAGCGTCACTGAACTCAGGTGATAGCCGGCCGGCACCGAAGCGCCCGCGAAGCTGAGCGTGGATGTCCAATTCGTCGTCTTTGAGTAACTCTGCGTTTCCGTTTGGGGCATCGCACCCGCCCAGGCCATGCCCACCGTGCCGAGCGTCAGCGCCCCTGCAAGCCCGGCCATCATCAGCGTCTTCATCTGCATCCCCTCCGTGCCGCGGCAGCGCCGCATCTTCGGTTCGATGCCGGTGTCTTAGCCGATCCGAAACGCACTGTAAAGTGTTTTTTGGCGTCGATGATGTGAAGTCCGGTTCGGTTGCCGATCGCTATCGTACCACGGAAGGCACCTCCGCGGCGGTCGGCTCCTCCTCGGCGATCACCGATTGCGGTGCGGCCGGGGCGAGCTGCCAGGGCACCGACAGCACCGTCACATCCGGCCCGCCATGACGCAGCAGAGCCGCCCGGATCCGCCGTTCCCGATGCTTGTGCAGCAGCATCTCCCACCAGCTTGCCTCCACCAGTTGGGGAAGCACAACCGTTATCGTGCGCCCGCCGCCTTTCGCCCGCATTTCGGCGACCATGCGCAACAGCGGCGCGCGCAGGCTGCGGTAGGGGGAGGATTCGATGCGCAGTTCGGGCACCGGCAGCCCCGCCGCCTGGGCCGGTGCCGCCACCGCCTGCTGCCACCTGCGCCGCAGCCGCGCCGTATGTTCCTCCACGTCCGGACCTTCAAGCTCGGTCAGATGCAGCGCCGTCACCGAATCGGACAGGCGAAGGGCCAGTCCCACTGCCTTGCGCGCCGCCCGGTCCCAGCGTTCCAGCGGCACCAGGACCACCGGCGGGCGCACCGTGCGCAGGTTCAGCCGCGCTTCTGCGCCGCGCAGCAGCTGCCGCTCGATATTGGCGTAGTAGCGCCGGACCAGCCGCAGCAGGAACAGCGCGAGCGGGATCACGAGGACGGTCAGCCACGCGCCCTCGGCAAACTTGGCAACCAGGATGACCGCAAGCGCAGCGCCCGTCGCCGCCGCGCCGCCGCCGTTGATGACCAGCTTCACCCGCGCCCACGGCGCCGCCGGTGCGCGCCACCAGTGCATCGCCATGCCCGCCTGCGACAGCGTGAAGGACAGGAACGCGCCGACCGCGAACAGCGGGATCAGCCGGTCGGTGATGCCGCCGAACGCCGCCAGCAGCAGCCCCGCGCCCACCGCCAGGAACAGCACGCCGGCCGAATAGACGAGGCGCCGCCCCGGCAGCGCGAACGCCTCGGGCAGGAACCCGTCGCGCGCCACCAGATGGCACAGGCGCGGGAAGCCGACGAAGCTCGTGTTGGCCGACAGGCACAGCACCGCCAGCACGCCGGCGATGGTGACGTAGTAGACCCCCCCACGCCCGGCGACGGCCGCGACAAGCTGCGACAGAACGCTCTGATAGCCCGGCTGGGTCTGATCCATCGCGGTGATCCCATACCGTTGCACCAGCCATGCGATGCCGAGCAGCAGCAGCGTCAGCACCGCGACCATGGCAGTGAGGGTGGCGTGGGCATGCCGCGTCGCCGGTTCGCGGAAGGCGCTGACGCCGTTGCTGACGGCCTCGACGCCGGTCATCGCCGTGCAGCCGCTGGCGAAGGTGCGCAGCAGCAGCCACAGCGTCACCGCCCGCGAGGCCGCCGGCACCGACGGCGGCGCCACCACCGGATGCAGCGGCCCGCCGCCCAGCCCGGCCATCGCGCCCCACACGATGATCCCGCCCAGGGTCACGATGAACAGATAGGTCGGCACCGCCAGCGCCAGCCCCGTCTCCCGCGTGCCGCGCAGATTGACCAGGGTGAGCGCGGCCAGGATCAGCAGGCAGAGCGCAAGCGTGTCCGGTTGCAGCACCGGCAGTGCGGAGGTCAGCGCGCCGACGCCGGCGGCGATCCCGACCGCCACGTTCAGCATGTAATCGACCATCAGCGCCGCCGCGGCGAGCAGCCCGGCATCGGTGCCGATGTTCTCCCGCGCGACGACGTAAGAACCGCCGTTGTTGGGATAGGCGGTGATCGTCTGCCAGTAGGAGACGAACAGCACCAGCAGCAGCGCCACCACCGACCAGGTGATCGGCCCGATCGCGGCAAGACCGGCGGCGCCGGTGCCGGCCAGCACCGCGAGCGCCGCCTCCGGCCCGTAGGCGGCGGAACTCAGCCCGTCCAGCCCCATCGCCGGCAGGCCTTCCAGCACGCCGATCCTGCGTCCCTCCGCCTCCCGGTTGGCAACCGGGCGGCCGATCAGCAGGCGGGTCAGCGAAAAGGGCATGCGGCTCTCCCGTACAGGCTTCCGTGGCGGAGCGCTTACGCTGCTCGCCCGTTCCGCCGCCGCGGTCAAGCGTCCGGCGGCGGCAGCCCCCATTCCTGCTCCAGTTGCGCGCGGGCGCGACGCAGTTGGGCGATGCGGGCGCGGCTGCGTCCTTCCTGCACCAGCCCCACCGTCAGCGGCAGCACCTCGCCCGCCAGCCACGCCCCCGCCTGCGCCGCCCAGGCCAGCCCGAGCGTGGCAGGATCGGCGGCAAGTGCGAGGCCGTTGGCGATCGTGTGCCCCTCCGCCCACAGCGCCAGCAGGGGCCGCAGCGCGGCGGCGAGACCACAGAACAGGATCGGCCGCGCCAGCGACCGCTCAGGCGAGGCATCGAACATCAGCGCCAGCAGCGCCGGCGCCAGCAGCAGCCCGCCCAGCACCGCCGTCGGCGTCGCCAGGGCTGCGAGCAGGCCGCTGCCCACGCCCAGAAGCCACAGGCGCGAGCCGTTCCGCGCGGCAGCGGTGCCGCCCGTGCTCATCCGAACAGCATTGCCACGGCGCTCGCCGCCAGCACCGCCAGCCCGGCGCCGGCCGCGATCTCCCGCCCCAGGCGCCGCGCCGCCGCCGCCCGCGCCGGCGCGGCGGCGGCGAGGGCGGCCAGGGCCGCATCGATCCGTCCGGCCTCGGCCTTCGCCCGCTGCACTCCGATGGCGTCGGCTTCGCGCGCCGCCGGATCTTCCAGCACCGCGAGCAGGGCCATCAGGTCGCCGGCCGCCGCCGCCGCCGCCAGCGCCGCCTGCTTCGCCGCCCGCTGGGTGCGGCTGCGCCACGCCTCAAGGCCCGGCTGCGCCGCCGCCGCCAGGGCGGCACTGAGCCGCGGCAGTTTCCCCGGCGGCATCACCACCTGCATCCGCGCCAGCAGCCGCAGCTGCGCCCCGGCAATGCGCGCCGGCGCAAGATCGTCGGCGAACGGCACCAGCAGCTTGTCCAACCCGTGCAACTGGCGCGCCGCGACGAACGCGATCAGTTCGGCATCGACCAGCAGCGGCGCCGCAACCGCTGCGGCGGCCGTCTCCAGTGCCGGCAGCAATTCCTCCGGCCGCACCACCCCGGCGCCGGCGACCAGCGGGCTGTGGCAGGCGAGCAGCGGGTTGAGCGCATAGCGCAGCCGCGCCGCCCCCCCGGCCCAGCCGCGCAGTTGCAGCAGCGTCCGCTGGGCACGGCCGAGCAGGCGCATCCGCTCGGCCTCCGCCGGATCGGGGCGCAGGGCGGCGAAGGCGGCAACCGCATCGGCCGCGATCGCGCCGACCAGCCGCTCCGCCACGCCGCCCGACTGCGAACCGGCATGCACGGCGAGTGCCGGGCCGATACCGTCCGGCCACAGCGCCAGCCCGTTCCAGCACAGCGGCGCCAGCGGATCGAGCAGCGCCACCGCCCGCAGCGCCAGCAGCGAATCGGCGCGGCCATCGTCGCCGCCACGCTCGGCGGGAAAATGGCGCAACGGCTCCTCCAGCCGCACGGCGAGCGCCGCTTCATCCAGGCTGCGGCGCAGCCACTGATCGACCGCCCCGCCCCGCAGCAGGCGCACGCCCGCCGCCGGATCGCGGGCAATCGCGAAGGCGAGCGTCGCGGCATCCCAGGCCGCCATGCCGCCGACCGCCAGCGGCCGGTGCGCGCGCCGGACGGGCCGGCGGACGCTGCGCCGCGCCGCCGCCGCGGCCGGCTGCATCAGCAGCGCCGGCGGCGGGCGCTGCGACGGGTCGTCGGCGAGCATGGCGCGCAGGAGGTCGGCAAGCAGGGGCGACAGCCTGACGCCCCGTGACAACGCGGCGTAGCTGCCCTGCGACAGCCGCGCCCGCATCAGTTCGTCGGCGTCGAGATCGGCCCATGCCATACGCCCGAGAGCGAGCGCCAGCGCGGTGACGCCGAGCGCATGGACGTCGTCGGCCAC
>JAJZNE010000022.1 GCA_021847995.1 Pseudomonadota bacterium
CGTGGCTGGCGCGGATCCGACGCAGCATGGCGGTGCTGTCGCCGCGGTTCAGCGCCACCCGTATGCTGCGCGACTACCTGGACCAAGCCTATCTGCCCTCGGCGGCGGCGCTGCGCCGGCGGCTGGCGGAGGGGGCGGTGGTGGCGCGATCGCTGCACGCCTGGGAGCGCCGGCTGCACCGCGGCTGGAAGAGCCTCCATATCGGCACGCCCGATATGACCGCCGAGGCGGATGGGTGGGCGTGCCATGTGCCGGTGTATCTCGGCGAGATCGCCCCCGAGGACGTGCGGGTCGAGCTGTATGCCGACGCCGCCGGCACCGCCCCGGCCTTGGTTCTGGCGCTCGCCCGCGGCGCGCCGGTGTCTGGCGCCGTGAACGGATTCACTTACTCCGGCCGCGTCGCTGCGGCGCGCCCGCGCACGGATTTCACGGTCCGGATCGTCCCCTGTCATGCCGAGGCAAGGGTGCCGGCGGAACTGCCGCTGATCCGCTGGCAGGAGTAGACTCCATCGCCATGCAACCGACCGCACCGCCCGGTCCGCAAACTGCTCCGCCCGTTTCGCCGGCCCTGCTCGATCGCGCCGGGCTGCAGGCCCTGCTCGATGCGCTGGCCGCGCGCGGCTTCGACGTGGTCGGCCCTACCCTGAGCGATGGTGCCATCGTCTACGACCGCATCGCCCGCATCGAGGCGCTTCCGGTCGGCTGGACCGATCGCCAGGACGCCGGCCGCTACCGGCTGCAGCGCCGCGCCGACGCCGCGCTGTTCGGCTACGCAGTCGGCCCGCAGTCCTGGAAGCGCTTCCTGCACCCGCCGGAAGAACTTCTGTGGCGCGCGCGCCGCCAGGCCGACGGCTTCACCACCGCGCCGGCCCCGCCGCCGCCGGCGCCCTTTGCCTTCATCGGCGTGCGCGCCTGCGAGTTGCACGCGATCGCCATCCAGGACCGCGTGTTCCTGGGTGGAGCGCATCAGGACCCAGGCTACGCGGCCCGGCGCCAGGGCGCGTTCCTGGTCGCGCTGAACTGCGGCACCGCCGCGGGCACATGCTTCTGCGCCTCCATGGGTACCGGTCCGCGCGCGGAGACCGGGTTCGATCTCGTGCTGACCGAGTTGATCGACGCCAACCGCCACGATTTTCTGGTGGTCCCCGGGAGCGACGCCGGCGCCGCGCTGCTCGCCGCCCTGCCCACCCGCCCGGCCGAACCGGAGGCCGTGGCTGCGGCCGAGGCAGTGGTGGCGCACACCGCGGCCAGCATGGGACGGCAGTTGGACACCGTCGGGCTGAAGGAGCTGCTGCAAGCCAATCCCGAGCATCCGCGCTGGGACGAGGTGGCGGCCCGCTGCCTGGCCTGCGCCAACTGCACCATGGTCTGCCCGACCTGCTTCTGCACCTCCGTCGCCGACCACACCGACCTTGCCGGGATCGAGGCGGAACGGGTGAAGCGATGGGATTCCTGCTTCACCGCCGATTTTTCCTACATCCACGGCGGATCGGTGCGCGCCAGCGGAAAGTCGCGCTACCGGCAGTGGATGACGCACAAGCTGGCACATTGGATCGACCAGTTCGGCACCTCCGGCTGCGTCGGCTGCGGGCGCTGCATCGCCTGGTGCCCGGTCGGCATCGACATCACGGCGGAAGCCGCGGCGATCCGCGCCACGCCGGGGAAAGGGCCACATGGAAACGCTTGAACGCCTGCTGCTGGGCCATAAGTTCCTGGCCGGGATCGACCCCGCGTTCGGCCGTCTGCTGGTCGGCTGCGCGCGCAACCTGCGCTTTGCGCCTGGGCAGTATCTGTTCCGCGAGGGCGGGCCGGCCGACGAGTTCTACCTGATCCGCGAGGGAAGGGTCGCGCTGGAACTGCACGCCCCGGCACGTCCGCCGATCATCATCGCCACCCTGGGCGCCGACGAGCTGGTCGGCGCGTCATGGCTGGTGCCGCCCTACCGCTGGGGGTTCGACGCCAGGGCGACCACCGACACCCGCGCCTTCGGCCTCGACGCCACCTGCCTGCGCGAGAAATGCGACGCCGACCACCACCTCGGCTACGAGATGATGCGGCGCCTGCTGCCGGTGATGGTGCGGCGGATGCAGGCGGCACGACAGCAGATGCTCGACGTTTACGGACACCAACCGGCATGAGCGCAGCGCTCGCGCCGTCGCCGGCCGATCCGATGCGTCCGGCACCGTGGCGCGTGCGCGCGGTGCGGCGGGAGACGGCGGACGTGGCCACCCTCGAGCTGGAGCCGCTGGAAGGCGGCGTGCCGGGTTTCGCGCCAGGCCAGTTCAACATGATCTATGCGTTCGGCATCGGCGAGGTGCCGGTGAGCCTCAGCGGCGATCCGGCCGATCAGACCCGCTTCGTGCACACCGTGCGCGCGGTGGGTGCGGCGAGCGCGGCGATCGTGGCCGCCGCGCCGGGCAGCGTGCTCGGGCTGCGCGGACCGTTCGGCAGCGCCTGGCCGGTGGATGCGGCGGAAGGCCACGATCTGCTGATCGTCGCCGGCGGCCTCGGGTTGGCGCCGCTGCGCCCGGCGATCTACCAGACGCTGGCCGGCAGCGAGCGATTCGGCCGCATCGCGGTGCTGTATGGCGGGCGCGGTCCGGCGGAGCTGCTGTTCCGCGACGAACTCGCCACCTGGGGCGCGCGCGCCGACGTGACGGTGACGATCACGGTCGATCACGCCGATCCGTCCGGCACGGTCATGTCGGCGTGGTGCCGGCGCTGATCGAGCACGTGGGGTTCGATCCGTCCAACACGGTGGCGCTGCTATGCGGGCCGGAGGTGATGCTGCGCTTCACCGCCACCGCGCTCCGCGCCTCCGGGGTGGCGGCCGGGCGCATCTTCCTCTCGATGGAACGCAACATGAAATGCGCGATCGGCTTGTGTGGGCACTGCCAGTTCGGCGCCGATTTCGTCTGCAAGGACGGGCCGGTGCTGCCCTACGATCGCATCGCCGCGCGCCTGGCCGTGCGGGAGATCTAGGCCATGGACGCACGCCCTCGTCCCACCTTGGCGGTGTGGAAATTCGCCTCCTGCGACGGCTGCCAGTTGTCGCTGCTCGATTGCGAGGACGAACTTCTGGCGGTGGCCGGCGCGCTGGATATCGCCTCGTTCGCCGAGGCGTCCAGCACACTGCGACCGGGACCGTACGACCTGTCGCTGGTCGAAGGCTCGATCACCACGCCGCAGGACGCGGAACGAATCCGCGCGGTGCGCGCCGCCTCGAAGCGCATCATCACCATCGGCGCCTGCGCCACCGCCGGCGGCATCCAGGCGCTGCGCAATTTCGTCGACGTGAACGACTACATCGCCGTCGTCTACGCCACCCCCGCCTATATCAGCACGCTTGCGACTTCGACGCCGATTTCGGCGCATGTGAAGGTCGATTTCGCGCTGCACGGCTGTCCGATCAACAAGACCCAGCTCCTGGAAGTGATCTCCGCCCTGCTGGCCGGGCGCAAGCCGGACATTCCGAACGACAGCGTCTGCGTCGCCTGCAAGCGGCGCGGCACGCCCTGTGTGATGGTGGCGCAGGGCACGCCCTGCCTGGGTCCGGTGACGCAGGCCGGGTGCGGCGCGATCTGCCCGGCGTATGGGCGCGGCTGCTACGGCTGCTTCGGTCCGGCCGAGGCGGCCAACACCGCCGCGCTGGCCGCCGCCTGGACCGCGCTCGGGGCCGGCCGGCGCAGCATCCATCGGGCCTTCCGTACGTTCAACGCGGCCGCCGTACCGTTCCGGGAGGAGAGCGACGCCCATGGCGACGAAAACCATCAGGGTTGACACCCTCACCCGCGTCGAAGGCGAGGGCGCGCTGGAGCTAGACATCGCGGACGGCGCGGTCGCCGGCGTGCGGCTGTCGATCTTCGAGCCGCCGCGTTTCTTCGAAGCGCTGCTGCGCGGGCGTGCCGGCGCCGAGGCGCCCGACATCACCGCGCGCATTTGCGGCATCTGCCCGGTCGCTTACCAGATGAGCGCGGTGCACGCGATCGAGGACGCCTGGGGCATCACCGTCGATGGTCCGCTGCGCGCGCTGCGCCGGCTGCTCTATTGCGGCGAATGGATCGAAAGCCACGCGCTGCATATCGTGCTGCTGCACGCGCCGGATTTCCTGGGCTTCCCCGATGCGATCAGCATGGCGGCAGCGCATGCAGAGGCGGTGCAGCGCGGGCTGGCGCTCAAGAAGGCCGGCAACGAGGTGCTGCGCCTGCTGGGCGGACGCGAGATCCATCCGGTGAACGTGCGCGTGGGCGGATTCTACCGGGTGCCGACCCGGGCCGAACTGGCACCGCTGGCCGCGACCCTGGAAGCAGCGCACGCGCAGGCGGTCGCGCTCGCCCGTTGGGTGGCCGAATTCCCGTTCCCCGAATTCGCCCGCAACTACGAGTTTGTCGCCCTGCGCCACCCGGACGAATATCCGCTGAACGCCGGGCGCATCGTCTCGAACCGCGGCCTCGATATCGCGGTGGCGGAGTACGAGGCGGCGTTCGCGGAACGCCATGTGGCGCACTCGACCGCCTTGCAATCGGGGCTGCGCGCGCGCGGCAGCTACCTGGTCGGGCCGCTGGCGCGGTTCAACCTGAACCACGACCGGCTGGGCCCGTCGGTGCAGGCGTTGGCAGCGGAACTCGGCCTGGCGCCCGGCTGCGCCAATCCGTTCCGCAGCATCATCGTCCGCGCTATCGAGGTGGTCTATGCCTGCGAGGAGGCGCTGCGCTTGATCGCCGCCTACGAGCCACCGTCCGCTCCCGCCGTGCCGGTGGCCCCGCGCGCTGGCGAGGGCACGGCCTGCACCGAGGCGCCGCGCGGCATCCTGTTCCACCGCTACCGGCTGGACGCGGAGGGCAGCATCCTGGAGGCGCGGATCGTGCCGCCCACCTCGCAGAACCAATCGACGATCGAGGACGACCTGCGGATCATCGCCACCCGCGACCTTCGACTTCCGGAGGACGAACTGCGCGATCATTGCGAACAGGCAATCCGCAACTACGATCCGTGCATCTCCTGCTCCACCCATTTCCTGCGCCTGGAGGTGCGGCGGCGATGAGCGTGCGGGCGCTGGTGATCGGCCTCGGCAATCCCGATCGCGGCGACGACGCGGTGGGGCTGCACGTCGCGCGCCAGGTCGCCACGCTCGGGCTGCCGGATGTGGTGGTGGAGGAGGCTGGGGGTGACAGCCTAGCCCTGCTGGACCGTTGGGCAGCGGTGAGGCGGGTGGTGCTGATCGATGCTGCGGCGTCGATTGCACTGCCGGGACGCATCCACCGGCTCGATCCCCTGGCCGGTCCGCTACCGCGCGACTTCGCGCTGGGCTCGACCCACGCCTTTGGCCTTGCCGAGGCAGTGGAACTGGCGCGTACGGTCGGGCTTCTGCCGCAGCGGATGACGATCTACGCCATCGAGGCGGTGTGCTTCGACTCCGGCGCCGCGCTCTCCCCGGCGGTGGCGGCGGCGGTGATCCCGGCGGCGGGGCGGATCGCGGTGGAATTGGCGGAGGGACAGGGCGATGCATGAAACCGGTCTGGTGCGCGACCTGATCCGGCGGATCGATCAGGCGGCGGCGGCGAACGGCGCGGCGCGGGTATCCGGCGTGCGGGTGTGGCTGGGCGCGCTCAGCCATCTATCCTCGGCGCATTTCCGCGAGCATTTCGAGATCGAATCCCGCGGCAGCGCCGCCGAAGGGGCGAGCCTGACGATCACCGAGTCCGCCGATCCCGCCGATCCGGACGCGCAGCACCTGCGGCTGGAAACCCTGGACCTGGAGGTCTGAGCGGGCGAATGGACGCCACTGCGCCGCACCGGCTGCGGATTGCGATCACCGGCGCGGTGCAGGGCGTCGGCTTCCGTCCCTTCGTCTATCGGCTGGCACGGGAGGCCGGGCTCTCCGGCAGTGTCTGCAACAACGGCGCCGGCGTGCTGATCGAGGCGGAGGGTGGAGCGTCGGCGCTAGCGCATTTTCTCGACCGATTGGCGGCGGAAGCCCCAGCAAATGCCGTGGTGACCGACCGCCAAGTGGTCCCCCTCCAGACGTGCCTCACGCAGGACTTCACGGTGACGCCGAGCGCCGCGGACGGCCCCTGTTCCGCCGTAGTGATGGCCGATCTGGCTACCTGCTCGGATTGCCTGCGCGAGCTCCGCGATCCCGACGACCGCCGCCATCGCTACCCGTTCATCACCTGCGTTGCATGCGGCCCGCGCTATAGCGTGATCTCGGCGCTGCCCTACGACCGCGCCCGCACCACGCTCAACCGGTTTCCGCTGTGTCCGGCCTGCGCGGCGGAGTATGCCGATCCCGGATCCCGCCGCTTTCATGCCGAATCGATCTGTTGTCCGGCTTGCGGGCCGCAGCTCGCGCTTTGGAGCGTGGACGGCAGCGTGCTGGCGACACGGGAGGGGGCGCTGGCGGGCGCGGTAGCCGCACTGCGCGCTGGGCGGATCGTCGCGGTGAAGGGATTGGGCGGGTTCCAGCTGCTGGTCGATGCACGCAACGACGCAGCGGTGGTCGCGCTGCGGGCCCGCAAGCGCCGGCCGCGTAAACCCTTGGCGCTGATGGCGGCGGACCCCGACATGGCGATCGGGCTTGCCGAAGTCTCGGCGGCGGAGCGCGTGGCGCTGACCTCCGCGGCCGCGCCGATCGTGCTGCTGGCGCCGAGGCCCGAGGCGGCGCAGGTGCTGGCGCCAGCGGTCGCGCCCGGTGCGCCGTGTCTCGGCATCATGCTGCCCACCACGCCGCTGCATCATCTGCTGATGCGCGCGCTCGGGTTCCCGGTGGTCGCCACCAGCGGCAATCACGCCGGCGCGCCGATCCTGGCCGACGAACACGCCGCGCTTCGCGCGCTGTCGGGTGTGGGGGACCTGTTCCTGGTGCACGATCGGCCGATCCTCCGCGCAGTGGACGATTCGGTGGTCCGCGTAATCGCCGGGGAGGTAACGGTGTTGCGCCGGGCGCGCGGCTACTCCCCGTTGCCGCTGGCCTGGGCGCCGGTGGGCGCGCCGATCCTGGCGCTCGGTGGGCAGCAGAAGAACGCCATTGCCACCGGATTCGCCGGCCGGATCTTCCTCGGCCCGCATGGCGGCGATCTGGAGGTGGTGGCGGCGCGGGACGCCTTCGTGCGCGCCGCCGAGAGCCTGCCCGCGCTGCATCGGCTGCAGCCCGCGCGTGTGGCCTGCGACCGCCATCCCGACTACGCCGCGACCCGCCACGCCGAGACCTTGGGCCTGCCGGTCGTGCGCGTGCCACACCATCTGGCGCACGCTCTATCCGGCATCGTCGATCTCGGGATCGACGGCCCCGTGCTGGCGGTCGCCTGGGACGGCACGGGCTACGGGAACGACGGCACCATCTGGGGCGGCGAGTTCCTGGCGATCGCCCCGCCGCGCTATCGCCGCGCCGCGCATCTGTTGCCCTTCCGCCTGCCGGGCGGCGAGGCCGCAACGCGGGAACCCCGTCGCGCCGCGCTCGGTGTGCTGCATGCGCTGCACAGCGCCGCGGCACTGGAGATGGCCGGGCTTCCCCCGGTCGCCGCTTTCACTCAGGCCGAACGTCGGGTGCTCGCCACCATGCTGACGCGCGGCGTCGCCGCTCCGCTTGCCTCCAGCGCCGGGCGGCTGTTCGACGCCGTTGCCGCGCTGCTCGATCTATGTCAGAGTGTAGGTTTCGAGGGGGAGGCAGCGAGCGCGGTGGAAGCCGCCGCCGGCGCCGAGGCAGCGCTTCTGCCTACCCCGACGGTGAGCGGCGATCGTCCGATGCTGGTCGATTGGCGGCCGACGCTTGCCGCCTTGCTCGCCGCGCGGGCGGCCGGGGTGCCGGTGGCGGCGCTTGCGGCCGGCTTCCATGTCGCGCTCGCGGAGGCGATCGTCGCGGTGGCGCGGGCCACGGAGGCGCGCCAGGTGCTGCTCACCGGCGGCTGCTTCCAGAACGCGCGGCTGACCGCGCTTGCGGTAGCCGGGCTGCGCGACGCTAGGATTGCCCCGTTCTGCCATCGCCAGGTGCCTCCGAACGACGGCGGCCTGGCGGTCGGCCAGATCGCCTTCGCCGCACGTCCGCTGATCGAGGAGAACGCCTGATGTGCCTCGCGATTCCCGGCCAGGTCCTCGCCATCGCCGGCGACGACGCGTTGACCCGCTCCGCCCGTGTGGCGTTCGGCGGTATCGTCAAGCAGATCGCGCTCGCCTTTGCGCCGGAGGCGCGCGTGGGCGATTATGTGCTGGTGCACGCCGGCGTGGCGATCGCGGTGCTGGATCCGGCCGAGGCCGCGCACACGCTCGCCTCCCTGGAGACGCTGGCGGAGGACGCGGAATGAAATATCTCGACGAATACCGCGATCCCGTCGCCGCGCGGCGTCTGGCCAGCGCGATCCGCGCGGTGGTCACGCGACCCTGGACGATCATGGAAGTTTGCGGCGGGCAGACGCATTCTCTGTTGCGCTACGGCATTGACCAGATGTTGCCCGAGGGCGTCACCCTGTTGCACGGGCCCGGCTGCCCGGTCTGCGTGACCGCGGCCGAGGTCATCGATCAGGCGATCGCGCTCGCGGCCATCCCGGGCGTGATCCTCTGTTCCTTCGGTGACATGCTGCGCGTGCCGGGCACGCGCAGCAGCCTGCTGGCGGCGAAAGCGCGCGGGGCGGATGTGCGGATGGTCTATTCCCCGCTGGACGCGGTGGCGCTCGCCGTGGCGCATGCGGAGCGGGAGGTGGTATTTCTCACGGTCGGCTTCGAAACCACCGCGCCGGCCAGTGCCATGGCGGTCTTGCAGGCGGAGGAAGCCGGGCTCAGCAATTTCTCCCTGCTGGTTGCGCATGTGCTGGTGCCGCCGGCGATCGCGGCGCTGCTCGCCGCGCCCGACAACAGGGTGCAGGGGTTTCTCGCCGCCGGGCATGTCTGCACCGTGATGGGATACGACGATTACGCGCCGATCGCGCGCCGCCACGGCGTGCCGATCGTGGTGACGGGGTTCGAACCGGTCGATCTGTTGCGGGGCATCCTTTCCTGCCTTCGGCAACTGGAAGCGGGGCAGGCGGCGGTGGAGAACTGCTACGGGCGCTTGGTCCGTCGGGGCGGCAATACCGCGGCGCAGGCGGCGATGCGGCGCGTGTTCGCCATCGGCCCGCGGGTCTGGCGGGGCATGGGCGAAATCCCTGCCAGCGGCCTCGATCTTGCGCCCGCCTATGCACGGTTCGATGCGCAAGAGCGGTTCCGGCCCGCCGTCAGCGCGCCAGGGCCTGTCGGTCCTTGTATCAGCGGCGAGATCCTGCGCGGGCGAACGAGACCGACCGCCTGTCCCGCATTCGGCTGCGCATGCACACCCGAGCATCCGTTGGGCGCCACCATGGTATCCTCTGAAGGTGCCTGCGCCGCCTACTACCGCTATCGCCGGGCGGCCGCATGAACGCCCCGGTCTGCCCTCTCCCGGCGATCGAGGAGGGCGTGATCGAACGCGGCCACGGCGGCGGCGGCGCATTGACCGGGCGGCTGGTCGCGGAGCTGTTCCGCCCCTGCCTCGGAGCGCCGACGGACAAGCCGCAACACGACGGCGCGACCCTTGCGGTGGGCGGCAGCCGGCTCGCCTTCACCACCGATTCCTTTGTCGTCACCCCGCTTGAATTTCCCGGCGGGGACATTGGCGCGCTGGCGGTGATTGGCACGGTGAACGATCTGGCGATGTGCGGAGCACAGCCGCTGTCTCTCAGCGCCGGATTCATCCTGGAGGAAGGGCTGGAGATCGCGCGGCTCCGGCGCATCGCCGCTTCCATGGGCCAGGCGGCGGCGGCGGCCGGCGTGCGGGTGGTCACCGGCGATACCAAGGTGGTCGAGCGCGGCAAGGGCGATGGGATCTACATCACCACCGCCGGTGTCGGGCTGATCCCGCCCGGTGTGACGATCAGCCCGCAATGCGTCCGGCCGGGCGACGTCGTGCTGCTGAGCGGGGATGTCGGTCGGCATGGCATCGCAATCATGGCCGCGCGCGAGGGTCTGGGATTCGAAACCGAGATCGTGAGCGACCTTGCCTCGCTCGCGCCCACGGTGGCGGGGCTGATCGCGGCGGGCGTGACGCTGCACTGCCTGCGCGACCTCACGCGCGGTGGGCTGGCGAGCGCGCTGGTGGAGATCGCGACCGGTGCCGGGGTCGAGCTCCGGCTGGACGCGGCTGCGGTTCCGGTGGGCGAGGCGGTGCGCGGAGCCTGCGAGATCCTCGGGCTCGATCCCTGGTTCGTGGCGAACGAGGGGCGGTTGGTGGCGTTCGTTCCGGAACTGGAGGTAGTGCGGGCGCTGGCGATCCTGCGAAGCCATCCCGGCGGGGCGGAGGCGGCGGTGATCGGCCGGGTCGCCGCCACGTCCGGGCGCGGGCGAGTGCTGGCGGAGACGATCGGCGGGGTCCGGGTGCTCGATCTGCTGAGCGGGGAGCAACTGCCGCGGATCTGCTGAGGCAGGCGAACCCGACCGTAGCGTTACACGTGGGATCGGTGCCGCCGTCGGCCAGGGCCATAATACCTCGTGGCGCATTTGTCGCTGCGCGGATTGGCCCAGATCAATGGGGCAGGTCGCTTCCGCGATTAGCCTCTGTGCTTGCCGAGGGGAAAGCAACCGATGTCCGCCGAAGCTCCGCTGGTCCGTTGGTTCGCCACACTCGGCATCACCGATGTTGCCGAAGTCGGAGGCAAGAATGCCTCGCTGGGCGAGATGTACAGCCGCCTGGGCGCGGCGGGGGTGCGGGTGCCGAACGGCTTCGCGCTCACCGCCGCGGCCTATCGCCAGGCACTGGCCGACGCCGACGCCGGGCCGCGGCTGCACGCGTTGCTCGATCCACTTGACGTGACCGACGTAGCCGCGCTGTCGGCCGCCGCGGTGGCGGCACGCGCGATCGTCTACGCCGCCACCGGCACCGAACCGCTCCGGATCGCAATCGCCGATGCCTACGCCGCGCTGGAACGCGAATACGGGCCGGGCGTCGCCGTCGCGGTGCGCAGTTCCGCCACCGCCGAGGACCTGCCGAATGCAAGCTTCGCCGGTCAGCACGAGAGCTATCTGAACATCTCCGGGGCGGAAGATCTTTTCGAGGCCTGCCGCCGCTGCTTTGCGTCCCTGTTCACCGATCGCGGCATCGTCTATCGCACCAACAACGACTTTGATCATTTCAAGGTCGCGCTCTCGGTTGGCGTGATGAAGATGATCCGCTCCGATAGCGCCTCCAGCGGGGTGATCTTCACGCTCGATACCGAGTCCGGATTCCGCGACGTGGTGTTCATCACCGGCTCCTACGGGCTTGGCGAGAACGTCGTGCAGGGCAAGGTCGATCCGGACGAATTTCACGTCCATAAGACCACCTTCCGTGCTGGCCATCGCGCCGTGTTGCGCCGGGAGTTGGGCCGCAAGCAGCTGACGATGGTCTTGGCCGGGGGCCACACCGGGGCGACCACGCGCGACACACCAACACCGCCGGAGCTGCAATCGCGCTACTGCCTGAGCGATGCCGAAGCGCTCACCCTGGCGGACTACGCGATCCGCATCGAGGACCATTACTCCGCCGCCATCGGCCACCCGCAGCCCATGGACATCGAATGGGCCAAAGACGGGGTGGATCGGGCGCTCTATATCGTGCAGGCGAGACCCGAAACGGTCGCCTCCCGCCGCCAGCCGGGGATGCTGGAAACCTACAGCCTGCGCAGCGCGACCGAGCCGCTCGTTAGCGGCCGCGCGGTCGGCGAAAAGATCGCCACCGGCACCGTGCGGGTGATCCGCGGGACCGACGACCTCGGTAGCTTCCGCCCCGGCGAAGTGCTGGTCGCGGAGGCCACCAGCCCGGACTGGGAGCCGGTGATGAAGACCGCCGGCGCCATCGTCACCGACCACGGCGGGCGCACCTGCCATGCCGCGATCGTGGCGCGCGAACTCGGCGTGCCAGCGGTGGTGGGCGCGGGGACGGCAACCACCGAGCTCACGACCGGTGCGGCGGTCACGGTCTCCTGCGCCGGTGGGGAAACGGGCGAGGTCTACCCCGGCATCCTGGCGTTTGACGTCGCGCGAGTTGATGCCGGCACGCTGGCGATGCCGAAGACCGCGATCATGGTGAACCTCGGCAACCCAGATATGGCGTTCCGCAGCGCGATGATGCCGAACGCTGGTGTGGGACTGGCGCGGATGGAGTTCATCATCAACGAGCACATCGGCATCCACCCGATGGCGCTGATCCATCCGGACCGCATCACGTCCGCGGACCGCGCCGCCATCGCTGCGCGCGCCGTGGCCGATACCTCCCCGGTCGAGTTCTTCGTGCGCACCCTGGCCGAAGGCGTCGGCACCATCGCCGCGGCCTTCCACCCGCGCCCCGTGATCGTGCGGCTGTCCGATTTCAAGACCAACGAATACGCGGCGCTGCTCGGCGGCGCTACGTTCGAGCCGCGCGAGGCCAACCCGATGCTAGGCTTCCGCGGCGCCGCCCGCTACGCCCACCCCGCTTATGCGGAGGGCTTCGCGCTGGAATGCGCCGCGCTGCGCCGCGTGCGCAAGGACATGGGCCTTACGAACCTGGTCGTAATGGTCCCGTTCTGCCGCAGGGTCGCCGAAGCCGAGACCGTGCTGGTCGAGATGGCGAAGCACGAGCTGCGGCGCGGCGAGGACGGCCTGGAAATCTACGTCATGTCGGAGATCCCCAACAACGTCATCCAGGCCGATGCATTCGCCGCCGTTTTCGACGGATTCTCGATCGGCTCGAACGACCTCACCCAGCTCACACTTGGGGTCGATCGCGATTCCGATATCGTGGCGCTCGATTTCGATGAGCGCGATCCCGGCATGCTGGAGATGCTGCGGCTTGCGGTCGCCGGTGCACACCGCAACCATCGCAAGATCGGCATCTGCGGCGAGGCGCCGGCGAACTACCCTGAAATCGCTGCGTTCCTGACCGGGCTCGGCATTGATTCGATCAGCGTCAACCCCGGCAGCCTGCTGCGCACCATCGCGATCGTGCGGCAGGCGGAAGACAGTAAGGCTGCCGCGTAAGGAGCGCACCTCGATGGACGATCAGACCCTCCGCCATCCGTTCGTCGAGGAGCTGGAATGGGCGCCACATGTCGATGCGACATACATCACAGTCGATGTGCAAGACGGCATCGTGCGCTTCGGCGGTGTGGTGGCAAGCCTGGCGGAGAAGCACGCCGCCGAGCGTGCGGTCTGGGACCTGCACGGCGTGCGCGCGCGGGACGACGTGTGCGCGATAGAGAACCAGATCGCTATCTGCCCCGAAACCATCGCCGCCGACATCGCGGCCAACGTGCGTCGTGCCTTCGCTCGCCACGCCGGGCTGGATGCCGCCCGCATCACGGTCGCGGTGGACGGCTCCACAGTGGCGCTGACCGGCACGGTGCGCAGCATGCTGGCGCGCCACCGGATCGAGAACGCCGCCTGGCCCGCCGCCGGCGTCGGCGCGGTGGACAACCGGCCGAGCTTGGCGCCGTGACGCAACGGATCGTCACGCTCACATTGAATCCGGCTGTCGATCTCGCCAGCGCTGCGCCCGCAGTGCGGCCCGAGCACAAGATCCGCACAAGCGGGGAGCATGTCGATCCTGGAGGCGGGGGCATCAACGTCGCCCGCGTGGTCCACGCGCTGGGCGGCGACGCGCTGGCGGTGCTGGTGGAAGGCGGCGCCACCGGGCGGTTCCTGATAGAATTGCTGGACGAAGCCGGCGTGCCTTACCGCGCGGTACCGATCGCCGGGCGCACCCGCGTGTCCTTCATCGTGCGCGCCGAGGACAGCGGCGCGGAATACCGTTTCGTCCCCGCCGGCCCGCTGTTGGCCGAAGCGGAATGGCGCGCCGCGCTCGCCGCTGTGGACTCGTCCGAGTGCGGCTTCGTCGTTGCCAGCGGCAGCCTGCCGCCTGGCGTGCCGACGGACGCCTACGCGATCGCCGCCCGTGCCGCCGTGGCGCGCGGGCGGCGCTTCGTGCTGGACACCTCCGGCCCGGCCCTGCGCGCGACGCTCGGCGCCGGGATAGATCTGCTGAAGCCCAGCCTGCGCGAGCTCGAATCCCTGGTCGGTCGTTCCCTGTCCGATCCGGCGGCGCAGGCGGCCGAGGCACGCGCCCTGGTCGCCGCGGGTGCCGCGCGGATGGTCGCGGTCAGTCTGGGCGCGGCCGGCGCATTGCTGGCCACCGAGGCCGGCGTGCTGCGTTGCCCCGCGCTGCCCGGCCCGGTGCGCAGCGCGGTGGGCGCGGGGGATGCGTTCCTCGCCGCCATGGTGCTGGCGCTCGCCCGCGGCGCGACGGAGGCGGACGCACTGGACTGGGGCCTCGCCGCAGGGGCCGCGGCGGTGGCCGGCGTGGGCACGGCGCGGCTGCACCGCGCGGACGTGGCGGCGCGCTACCGGGGGCTGACGGGAAAAGAGCCATGCTGAAGCGGTCCGATATGACCCCGGCGGTCGATCTCACCGCCGAACCCGGCGCCGGCCCCGCGCGCGCGCGCCGCCCGGTCTATATTGATCTGCTGCCGCCGTGCCAAAACGCCTGCCCGGCCGGGGAAGACATCCAGGGCTGGCTCGCGCTCGCCCAGGCCGGCAGCGACCGCGCCGCGTGGGAACGCCTGGTCGCCGATAACCCGCTGCCGGCGACGCACGGGCGGGTGTGCTATCATCCGTGCGAAACCGCGTGCAACCGCAACGAGCTGGATGCGGCGGTGAGCATCCACGCGGTGGAACGCTTTCTCGGCGACCGCGCTGCCGAACGGGGCTGGGCGTTTCCGCCCGCACTCGCGCCGACCGGCCGGCGGGTGCTGGTGGTGGGCGCCGGCCCGTCGGGGCTTTCCTGCGCCTATCACCTGGCCCGGCTCGGCCACGCGGCGGAAATCCACGAGGCCGGGCCGGTCGCCGGCGGCATGCTGCATTTCGGCATCCCCGCCTATCGGCTGCCGCGCGCCGAACTCGCGCGCGAGATCGCCCGCATCCAAGACTTCGGCGTGCGCATCGTGCTGAACCGCAAGGTGGACGATCTGCAGGGCGAACGCGACGCCGGGCGGTTCGACGCCGTGTTCGTTGCGATCGGCGCGGGGCTTTCCCACCATGTGGAGATCCCCGCCCGCGACGCCGCCCGCGTGCTCGACGCGGTCAGCCTGCTGCGCGAGGTGAGTGCCGGGGCACGCCCGCTGCTCGGCCGCCGGGTGGTCGTCTATGGCGGCGGCAACACGGCGATGGACGCCGCCCGTACCGCCCGCCGGCTGGGCGCGTCGGAAGCGCTGATCGTCTATCGCCGCGACCGCGCACACATGCCCGCGCATGGGTTCGAGGCCGACGAAGCGCTGGCCGAGGGCGTGCAGATCAAATGGCTCACCAAGATCAAGGAGATCGCCGGCGACGAGCTCACGGTCGAGCGCATGACGATCGACGCCGACGGCCGCCCGCAGCCCACCGGCGAGATCGAGACCCTGAGCGCGGATGCGGTGGTGCTCGCCCTCGGCCAGGACAGCGACAGCGGCTTCCTCCGCCGTGTGCCCGGCGTCGCGGTGCACCCGGACGGCACGGTGGCGGTGGGGAGCGACATGATGACCGGGGCGGCGGGAATATTCGCCGGTGGCGACATGATCCCGGCCCAGCGCAGCGTCACCGTCGCGGTCGGCCACGGCAAGCGCGCGGCGCGCAACATCGACGCCTGGTTGCGCGGCACGGCGCATGCGGAGGCGGAGCCGCCCCCGCTCGCGCGGTTCGCCATGCTGCACCTGCCGGTGTTCAGCGACGCCGATCCCGCCGCGCCGCGCGAAACCCCGCCTGCGGAACGCACCGGCTTCACTGAAATCGCCGCTGGCCTCGCCCCGCCCGAAGCCCGCCGCGAGGCGCAGCGCTGCCTGTCCTGCGGTGTCTGTTTCGAGTGCGACAACTGCTATGCCGCCTGCCCGGAGAACGCGATCGTGAAGCTGGGCCCAGGCAACCGCTACCGCTACGACTATGCGAAATGCACCGGCTGCGCGGTCTGCCACGAACAATGTCCGTGCCACGCGATCTCGATGATCGCCGAACCGGCGGCAGGCTGAGATGGGTATCCGCGTCACCATGGACGGCAACACCGCCGCCGCCCATGTCGCCTATCGGGTGAACGAGGTCTGCGCGATCTTTCCGATCACCCCATCGTCCACCATGGCGGAGCTCGCCGACGAATGGGCCGCCGCCGGCATCCCCAACATCTGGGGCGAGGTGCCGGTGGTGCAGGAGATGCAGAGCGAGGGCGGTGCTGCCGGCACCGTGCACGGCGCGTTGCAGGCGGGGGCGCTAACCACGACGTTTACCGCCTCCCAGGGATTGCTGCTGATGCTGCCCAACATGTTCAAGATCGCGGGCGAGCTGACGCCCTCGGTGTTCCATGTCGCGGCGCGCTCGGTCGCCACCCAGGCGCTGTCGATTTTCGGCGACCATTCGGATGTCATGGCGGTGCGGTCGGCCGGCTTCGCGCTGCTCTGCTCCGCCTCGGTGCAGGAGGCGCACGACCTGGCGCTGGTCGCGCAGGCCGCCACCCTGGCGGGACGGGTGCCGCTGCTGCATTTCTTCGACGGGTTCCGCACCTCCCACGAGGTGAACACCCTTGAATTGCTGGACGACGCCCGGATCCGCGCGCTGATCGACGACGACCTGGTGCACGCGCACCGCGCCCGCGCGCTCGCCCCCGAGCATCCGGTTGTGCGCGGCACCGCGCACAACCCCGACACGTTCTTCCAGGCGCGCGAGACGGTGAACCCGTTCATCACCGCGATGCCCGGCCACGTGCAGGCGGCGATGGACCGGCTCGGCGCGCTGACCGGAAGGCACTACAGCCTGTTCGACTACGACGGCCCGCCCGACGCCGAGCGGGTGGTGGTGGTGATGGGCAGTGCCGCCGAGACCGCGCGCGCCACCGCCGCCGCGCTGCGTGCGCGCGGGGAGAAGCTCGGCGTGGTGCAGGTGCGCCTGTTCCGCCCCTTCGCCCCGGACGCCTTCCTCGCCGCCCTGCCGGCGAGCGCCCGCATGATTGCCGTGCTGGAACGGACCAAGGAACCCGGCGCCAGCGGCGAGCCGCTGTATCAGGACGTGGTCAGCACCTTGGCCGAGGCGGTCGCCACCGGCGCGCGCGCCACCATGCCGCGCGTGATCGGCGGACGCTTCGGCCTGTCGTCGAAGGATTTCACTCCGGCGATGGCGAAGGCGGTGTTCGACGCCCTGGCCGCGCCCCGCCCGCGGCACGGCTTCACCGTCGGCATCACCGACGACGTCGGCCACACCAGCCTGGCGGTCGATCCCGGCTTCTCGATCGAACCGGCGGACGAGGTACGGGCGGTGTTCTACGGCCTCGGCGCCGACGGCACCGTAGGCGCCAACAAGAACAGCGTGAAGATCATCGCCGAGGACGCCGCCCGCTACGCGCAAGGCTATTTCGTCTACGATTCGCACAAATCCGGCGCCGAAACGGTGTCGCATCTGCGCTTCGGCCCGCGGCCGATCCGGGCGCCCTACCTGATCGATCGCGCGAGTTTCATCGCCTGCCACCATTGGGGCTTCGTCGGCCGCCACGACGTGCTGCGGCTCGCCGCCCCCGGCGCCACCCTGCTGCTGAACAGCCCGTACGGTCCCGACCTTCTGTGGGACCATCTGCCGCGGGCGATGCAGGCGCGCATCCGCGACCTCGGCCTCAAGCTGTTCGCGATCGACGCCTCCCGCACCGCGCAGGAGGTCGGCCTGCGCGGGCGCACCAACACCATCCTGCAGACCTGCTTCTTCGCCATCGCCGGCGTGCTGCCGCGCGCCGAGGCGATCGGGCGGATCAAGGCCGCCATCCGCAAGACCTACGGCGCCAAGGGCGAGGACGTCGTGCAGCGCAATTTCCTGGCGGTGGACGGCACGCTGGCGCACCTCGCCGAAGTGCCCGTCCCCGCCGCCGTCACCGCCACCTGGGACTGCCCGCCGGCGGTGCCGCAAGACGCCCCGGCCTTCGTGCGCGCCGTCACCGCCGCCATGCTGGACGGGCGCGGCGACGCCATCCCCGTCAGCCTGATGCCGATCGACGGCACCTTCCCCCCTGGCACCTCCGCCTACGAGAAGCGCGACGTCGCCGAGAACGTGCCGATCTGGGAGCCGGAGACCTGCGTGCAATGCGGCCAGTGCGGCTTCGTCTGCCCGCACGGCGTGATCCGCGCCAAATACTACGACGCGACGCAGCTCGCCGGCGCGCCGGCGGGGTTCCGCTCGGCGCCGATCAACGCGCGCGGCTTCCCCGATGTGGCCTTCACGTTGCAGCTCTATCTGGAGGACTGCACCGGCTGCGGCCTGTGCGTCGAAGCCTGCCCGGCGTTCAGCGCCACCGTGCCGGGGAAGAAGGCGATCAACCTCACCCCGAAGGCCGGTCACGCGCTCGCCGAGCGCCCGAGCATCGCCTTCTTCGAGCGCCTGCCGATGGCCGATCGCGCGCGCGTCGATTTCGCCACCGTGCGCGGCGTGCAGTTCCTGGAGCCGCTGTTCGCCTTTTCCGGCGCCTGCGCCGGCTGTGGCGAGACGCCCTATCTGAAACTGCTGTCGCAATTGTTCGGCGATCGGATGATGGTGGCCAACGCCACCGGCTGCTCGTCGATCTACGGCGGCAACCTGCCGGTCACGCCGTGGGCGAAGAACGCCGAGGGCCGCGGTCCCGCCTGGTCCAATTCGCTGTTCGAGGACAATGCGGAATTCGGCCTCGGCTTCCGCCTCGCCGCCGACCAGCACGTGGCGCTGGCACGGCGGCTGGCGCAGGATCTGGCGCCGCGCCTGGGGACGGCGCTGGTGGCCGACCTGCTGGCCGCGCCGCAGCGCCAGGAATCGGAAATCCGCGCCCAGCGCGCGCGGCTGGCGGAGCTGCTGCGCCGGCTGGCGACGCTCGGTCCGGACCCGGCGGCGCGCGATCTCGCCTCGGTCGCCGACCATCTGGTCCGGCGCAGCATCTGGCTGGTCGGCGGCGACGGCTGGGCCTACGACATCGGCTACGGCGGGCTCGATCACGTGCTGGCCAGCGCGCGCGACGTGAACGTGCTGGTGCTGGACACCGAGGTCTATTCCAACACAGGCGGCCAAGCGTCGAAGGCGACGCCGCTCGGCGCGATCGCCAAATTCGCCGCCGCCGGTAAGCGCACCGCGCGCAAGGACCTAGCGTTGCAGGCGATCGCCTACGGCAACGTCTATGTGGCACAGGTGGCGATAGGCGCCAATCCGCAGCAGACCCTGCTCGCGTTCCGGGAGGCCGAGACCTATCCCGGCCCGTCCCTGATCCTCGCCTATTCGCACTGCATCGCGCACGGCTACGATCTGCGCCACGGGCTGCGCCAGCAGGACCTGGCGGCGGCCTGCGGCTACTGGCCGCTGTTCCGCTACAACCCGGCGATGCGCGCGATCGGGGAAAATCCGTTTCGGCTCGATTCGCCACGTCCGGCCGTCCCGTTCCGCGACTACGCCTACAACGAGATCCGCTACCGTGCCCTGGCGCAGACCCGGCCTGAGGAGGCGGCACGGCTTTTGGCCGCGGCGCAGGCGGCGATCGTCGAGAAATACCGCGCCTATGAAGAGATGGCCGGCTGGCACGCGGAGCGCTTCGCCCCGCCGATGCCGGCGGCCGGGTGAGGCTGCCATGGATCTCGCCACCACTTATCTCGGCCTCGATCTGCGCAATCCGCTGATCGCCTCGGCCTCTCCGCTCACCGGCACGCTCGACGGGCTGCGCCGGCTGGAGGACGCCGGCGCGGCGGCGGTGGTGCTGCCGTCGTTGTTCGAGGAGCAGATCGAAGCCGAGGCCTTCGCGCGCGACCGGCTGGACGACCTCGGACCATGCGGCGATCCTTGCCGATGGCGCTCCAGTCCCGACCGTACCGCTGTCATCCGACGTGTTCGACCTTTGGGGAGCCGAACTTGCCGGCCTGCTGGCTGCTTATCCAGCGCAGCGGGCCGACCCTCCTGACCGCGCCGGCGTCTACTCTGCCGCGCAGGCGCGTCGCCGGTTGGCGCGGGTAGAGCACGATCGGCTGGGGGCCGGATTGTTCATGGGTTTCTGGCGACACGCGTGCCGGAGTGGTGGATGAAGGCGGTCGTGAACCGGTCCATGGCCCTACCGTTTCGAACGAAAGGATGGCCATCGAGAGCTATGCGAAAGAAGTGAGGCCCTGTATCCGGCTCCCATGGTTGACCCCTTCCGATCACCCGACGCGGTCGCCCCGACTGAAGTTCGGCATTGGTTCTCGCCGACCGAAGATGCGACGAACGCCGCAGCGCTTGGGTTCAGGTGCACGCCGGGCGGTGTGCACCTGTCGAAGACAATGATGCTTTCCGATCTGACCTCCCTGCTGGAAACGGCCCCCGGTAGCACCGCTGACGCGGTGGAACAGTCGATTGTCAGGGATAACCTGCTTGGCAAGCCGACCGGCTCGGCTCGGCGTCTCGCTCTTGCCCGCCTCAACGCGCTTTACGGCATCCTGACCCCCCGACCCATTCAGTTCGCGGCGTTGCGGCTATGGCCACGGAACGTCGCGGGCAGGCCCATGTTGGCTCTCCTTTGCGCCCTCGCGCGGGAGCCGCTGCTCCGCCAATCCGCTGGGCCGGTCCTGGAGGCGCCCCCAGGCGCCTCAGTTCGGTGGCCCGACCTTGCGACTGCGATCCTGACCGAGCACCCCGATCGCTACTCGCCCAAGATGCTGAAATCCCTGGCCCAAAACTGCGTGTCTTCCTGGACGCAATCCGGCCATCTCCAGGGCCGGGTGAACAAACGCCGCCGTCTAGCAGACCCTTCACCAGAGGCCGCCGCCTATGCGGCGCTCCTCGGATC
The DNA here is from genome assembly GCA_021847995.1 of Pseudomonadota bacterium. Classification (GTDB taxonomy): domain Bacteria; phylum Pseudomonadota; class Alphaproteobacteria; order Acetobacterales; family Acetobacteraceae; genus JAFKFJ01. Next base: position 20,792 of record JAJZNE010000022.1, read on the forward strand.
GCTCGCTGGCTTTGGTGGGCCCGCCCTTCTCCGATCGCCGTGGATGCGCGTATTGGATCGCTCGGAAAGCGACCTTCTGTCCCTTCTCCGGCGCGCCGAGTCGGCCGGGCTCGCTCGCGTGAAGGCTGGCGGAGGCGTGATCCAGATCGATGTCCGCCGGCCATTGGCCGAAGCGCTGGAGGTGCCAGACATTGCCGACCGTTGACGACCTTCTCGGACAATTCCGGCGACAGGTCTCTCTACCCTGGTCGCCGGACACAGCCCGGGACTACCGCGTTTGGATCATGCACTACGACAGGGCGCTGGAGCGGCGTATCCAGGGGCGATTGCACGACTTCGAGGCCCTGGCCCGCCAGTATGACCACGGCTGGGCATCGCTCAACCTGGCTTCCCTGGTCGCCCCCTGGTTCGCGCCACATGAATTGTTCGAGGGCCTTGCCGACCAGCCTGACGAGCTCCCCGGCCTGCTGCCCGACTTCGAAGCGCATGTGGTCGCCACCGTGCGCACTCGGCTTCAGACCCTGACCGAGAAGGATATCCTCGCCCTCTCCGGCGCCGGCGCGCTGTTCGGTCTGATGCGCGCATCCACGCTGACCGAGAAAGTGGCCCCCGACATCAAGGGCAGGTTGCTGCTGCTCTTCCCGGGCCGACACGAAAACGGCGTCTACCGACTGCTCGATGCGCGAGACGGTTGGACATATCGCGCAATACCTATACCGGCATAGTCGAACCGGGGACAGAAAAGGCGAGGAAACGACGTGCTCAATCGTGACGTATTCCAGGAAGCACCAGAGACATATCGTATCCCCAATGATGGGGTTGCGAAGATCGTCTTTCCACCAGCGCCCGGCGCGCCCACACAAACGCTAAAGGACGAACTACGCACATTCATCACGGATGGTGAGTTCGGGCGCGGGTTGCTCCGCATCCTCGAATCCTTTCGCTCGGGACTGAGCCAGGGCAGTCAGAAGTCGGTCTGGATCAGCGGCTTCTATGGATCCGGCAAATCGCACCTCGCCAAGATGTTGTGCGCGCTATGGACCGATCAGCCCTTCGACGATGGTTCCCGCCCGAGCACCCTGATCCCGGAACCGGCCGCCGAATTGACCGCGGAACTGCGTGCCTTGCGATCCGCGGCCGAGCGCGCAGGAGGCTTGCACGCGGCCGGCGGCACACTGGGCGGCGGAGCGGACGATCCAAAGCTCGCCACCCTCGGCATTGTGCTGCAATCCGTCGGGCTGCCGCTCGACTTCCGGGCGGCCCGTGTTGCCTTCTGGCTGGCCGACGAGGGGATTCTCGATGCAGTGCGCGCCCGTCTCGGCAGCAACTTCGATTCTGCCATCCGCACCTTCGTCCTCTCCTCCGCCTTCCATCAGGCCGTCCTTGCCGAGAAGCCATCACTCGCGGCGAATCCGCGCGATCTCTCCGATCGGCTGAAGGCCGACTTCCCGCAGCCGCCCGAAATCACGGTCAACGAGCTGTCCTCGACCATTCGCCGCGCACTTCTGCTCGGTCGAAAGGAACTGCCGCTCACGCTGGTCGTGCTCGACGAGGTTCAACAATTCCTCAAGAACGATCCCGGCCGCGTGCTGGACATGCAGAACATCGCCGAGCGCTTCGCCGCGGATTTCGATGGGCGCCTGCTGTTGGTCGGCACCGGTCAGCAGGCGCTCAACGAGCTTGAGAATCTGCAAAAGCTCCTGGGCCGTTTCCAGGTGCGGATCAATCTCGGCGAAGCCGACATGGACTCCGTCATCCGCAAGACCGTGTTGCGCAAATCCGGTCCGGGTGCCGACAACGTGCATGCCATGCTCGACAGCCGCGCGGGCGAAATCTCGCGCCAACTCCGTGGCAGCCGGGTTGCCCACCGCGCCGAGGACAACGGCGACGCCGTGCTGGATTGGCCGCTGCTGCCCAGCCGGCGTCGGGTCTGGGAGCGCGTGCTCCGCGTGCTTGACCGGTCCGGCATGGCCGGCGCGCTGCGAACCCAGATGGCGGTGGCCCTGGAATCCGCCCGCCTCGTGGCGAATGCGCCGCTCGGGCATGCGGTCCCGGCCGACTTCCTCTACACGCGCTTCGCCGACGACGCCTTCGCTGCCGGCGAACTGCCGGAGGAAACCCGCGCGCGCATCACCAAGCTGCGCGAGGGCACCGAGGCCGAGCGGCTTCAGGCGCGCGTTCTGATGCTCGTCTACATGCTGGGACTGATCCAGGGCGATGCGGAGCACCACGGCGTGCGC